>JAGQTV010000040.1 GCA_020438845.1 Mycobacterium sp.
CGCCGCCGCAGCCCTGAACCTGACCCGACTGCACCATGCCACCACCGGATAGGCCGGCCACCGAACCAACCCACGTCATCAAGAACAGCCGGTCGTCTAACGCCCCTGGAGAAAACGCAACAGCCACCTGACGCCGAGGCGAGCACCAACGCCGGCGCAGTTGTTGTTCCTATTCATGTTCATGACAGATCGCTTTCGCTGGATGCGTGTATAGACGCAGAAGGAGTTGGATTTACGTCCATTGACGCAGAGTAGATCAGCTGCGTGTAAAGACGCAAGATTAGCGATATTCTGCGTGTCATGACTGAGCGAGCGCGACGAGAGAACTGGCGAGACTTGCCTCCGCAGAACTGGGCCGAGCGTGAGGCACACCGGCTATCTCTCGCCATCTACGCGCTTCGCAAGGGGGCGTCGGCCCAGTGGCTTTCGGACAGAACCGAGGCGCTCGGTCACAGAGTGTCGAGGTCCGTTATCTCCGACCTAGAGACGGGGCGCCGGCGATACGTCACCACGGCGGAGCTAACCGTTATAGCAGCGGCACTGAACACGTCGCCCGTCGCCCTTGTGTACCCAGGCCCGTACGACCAAGATGTAGAGTTACTTCCCGGAGTGGCGCGCAGAGAAGTTGCTGCTGCACAATGGTTTTCAGGATTCGCGTACTGGGCTACCGACGTACCCGAGGCGAGAAACGACGGCAACGTCTGGCTGCGAAACACCCAAGGTTTGCGGTTGTCGCGTGAGCTTGAGTCTGCTCAGCTGGCGAGGGCTCGATTGCTCGCGCGGGGCCAACTGGATTTAGACCGAGACCAGATCGCGTTCTATGACAGTCAGATTGAGCGCCTCGCCGGAGAAATTCTGCTGGCTCGGCAGGACGGCGCCGATGCCTAGACAGCGAATGGTCCCGGGTGAACACGGGAAGATCACCGAGCGCCAGAGCAACGGGATCTACTATGCAACAACATATGTCAGGCCGCACAGCGGCAAGAGGCGCGAGCGCGAAGCGCGGTCCGCAAAGTCGGCCGAGGACGCTCGCCGAACGCTTAAGCGACGTATCGCCGCGGAGCTGGCAGCAGGAGAACCCACCGGGGTGATCAACCATCGCACGACGCTGTCGGAGCTATTCGACGCATGGATGCCCGTGAAAGTCACCGAGGATCGGATCGGGGAGCGGACAGCGACGCTCTACCGGGATACATGGAGATTGCACGGCAACCAACAGCTCGGTGCGCTCCGAATCTCGGAGTTATCGACCAGCCGCGCGGACTCCTACCTGAAGGCGCTACCGCCGGCGCCGGCCACCTATATGCGCATCATCCTGTCGGGCATGTACTCGTTGGCCGTCAGATTCGACGTGATGGGTCACAACCCGATCCGGGAGACGAGGACCGCAAAGCATGATCGCAAGCCCGCGCGGGCTCTAACTGCGATGGAGTTTGAGCAGGTGCGTCTGGCGGTTAAGTCGTTCTGTGAACACAAGGGGCCTGGGCCTCGGCGGGCCCGGATGCTGCCGGCGTTCGTCGAGCTGCTGGCGGCTACCGGCGCGCGGCCGGGGGAGGTGCTGGCGATCCGCTGGGAGGACGTCGACCTACTCGGCACACCCCCGACAGTGACGGTCAACGGCACCGTGGTCGACGCCGGCAGGGTGGCTGGCAAGCCACTCCATCGGCAGGACGGACGCAAAGGGGGCGCGCCTCCGCACACCGTGAGCTTGCCGGCGTTCGGTGTTCAGGTTCTGACCGACCTGTACGCGGTGACGGGTCCCGAGGGGCCGGTGTTGACCAACCGTGACGGCGGCCTGGTAGCGCTGACGAACATCCGGTCGTCGTTGCGCGAAGCGCTCGCCGGACACGAACATCTCAGGTGGGTGACACCGCACAGCTTCCGCCGGACTGTCGCCACGGTCGTGCGGGATGGACTCGGTGTCGAGGCGGCGCAGCGGCAGCTTTCGCATGCCCAGCTCGCAACTACGGAGGGTCATTACGTTCAGCGGGTGACGGCTGGCCCAGATGCTCGCGCTGTGCTTGAGACGTGGGCCAGCAATCAGTCTTGAGAATCGAATGTACGGGGAAAGTACGGGACTTCGAGCTTGCCGGTTAGCTGGCGAACTCTTGTAGGGCCCCTACCAGGGCGCTTGGAGCCGATGACGGGAATCGAACCCGCGTATTCAGCTTGGGAAGTCGGTACGTGGTGTTCCGTTGTGTTCCACTACGTCCGGAAGGGGATGGCGAAAGGTCTTGTGAGCTGCGATGAAAGTCCCGTTCCGTCCGGACTCGTCCGGTCCTGTCCGTGACGAGTTTTGTTCGAGTTGTGACAACGTCGTGACACTCAGCACTGATCGGGTTGGATCTGCCGGAGCGGAGATTGGCGTCTATTCCACCTGCTCCAGTCAGGCATAGATCGAACCTCGGATGGCGCTCGCGGGCTCATCCCGAAACCCGGTCTGCCGCAGGTGGCCTCGTGCTCGGCGACGCGCTGCTTGGCCGCCCCGATCTGTTCTTGCCATGCGGGATCATCCCAAGAAGGGGAAGGCCCCGCTGCCGGGCAACGGCTTGGTTATGGAGATGGCGGAAGCGCGGTGACACATTGGTCACTTCTGGGCCTTTGGATTCGAGGAATTGTCGATCGGGGTTTTTCAGGTGACGACGATCATCAGGAGTGTTTGGCCAGATGGCGGCAGCGTCCGTCTGCATATCGATCGGCGATCTGCAGGGCTGGACCTGTCGTGACCACAGGCTCGACAACTTCAGTGCCACGACCTTGGCTGTAATCGATTGCGGGGCGCTCCGAGTCGGAGCAGGCGCACCTGGTCGGATACTGCTTGAAGCGAGTCGCATATCCGCACCGTGGACACGGGTGATGAAGATGGGGGTGAGCATGGCCACCAACGCCTACTCCCATTGGCCCTCCACTCTCCTGCCACCCTTGGCGATTTGATCGTGAAAGAAGCTCGGGGTATCACGGTAGATGCCATCAGGGTGTGCATCACGATCATAGACGCCGATTTGATTACCAGCTAGCGCTGCTCCAGCCCCCTCCCAGAGGAATTGTCAATTCCTGTGGATCGGGGTTTTTCAGGCGACCTCCGTTCCGGCTTGCTGGGGGTCACCGTCTGAGGGCGGGGTCGGGGTGATGTCGGTGGGACGTTCGAGGAGCTTGCCCTTGTGGAAGACCGCGCCGGCGCGGACCAGGGCGACCAGGTGCGGGGCGTTGATGGCCCGCCAGCGGGCCGAAGCGGCGTCGATCAGCTTGTAGGCCATGGCAAGGCCGGCCGCGCGTGATCCAGGCCCCGATCCAGCCTCGCCGCGTGCTCACCGCATCTTCTTGGCCTTGAGTGATAGAGCGAAGCCGATCGGAACAACGCTCAGAGACACCGAGATGTTGAGAGGCTGGCCGATGTGGGAGCGACGGAGTCTCCACTGGGGTTTCCTGGCAACTGGAGTACCTCAGGGCGAGACCCCTTCGGCTCTTTGAGGTGTTGCCACCGCGCACGGTCGCGGTCCCAATCACTAAGCCAAGTCATGTTCGCCGGTTCGCAAGGTGACCAAACTTTTTGGCCGTCTTTTCGAGGTCGGGTGCTGCATCCAGGGCGGCGTTGAGGCGGCGGTGCCGCTCGATGTCCTCAGGGTGGGTGGTGGCGGGCCAGTAGCCAAATTCGGCGGCAAGCTGGCGCAGCAGTTCGATGTCAAGGCTTGAGGTTTTCGAGGTGGGCATATTTCGCCCGGCCTTTCTTGTCGTGTTCAGCCTGTAGTTTCCGGAACTCGGCCAGCTCCTCGGGGGTAGCGTCCTTGGGCGGGTACAGGCACTTCTGGCGCGCCAGGGCGACCAGCTGCTCGCGGGTGTACTTCCTCTGGTAGCTCATTCGTCCTCCGTGCTGTCCTCGCCCGATCCTGCGATAGGGGCCAGATTGTTGTAGGGGCTCACGAATCTACTGTCAGCTCCAACTCATTGCCCGTTACCGGCATGGCTCGCCCGCTCACCGGCCGGCGACAGTTCCACGCGCACATAGTTCTCCGACCGGATCCGTGTTTCACCCGACCAGCGGTAGGCCGTTAACGCCCCACCTTTGACCGCACTGAAGTCCACGCAGGCAGTCAACTCCGTCCAGTCGTGCAGGTGTTGGGGGCTGCCATGCCGCCAATAGTGGCCATAGACAACCGGTACCTGATCGCGATAGACGTGACGCTGATGCTCGGCCGACACCTCGATGTCGGGCAGGTCCGGGTAGAGCTCGCCGTCGGCGGTGGTGAACCGGCCTCCCATCTCGGCCAGGGCCCGCAAGGTCGGGGGCCCGTCGTGCCACCAGCGCAGCCGAGCCTTTCTCCGTGGGTGGCCATCCTTGTCGATGTACGGGGCCTGCCCGTGAGCGGTGAGGCTGATGTCTGGCCCCTTGAGGAGTGTCTCGACCGCCAAGAACAGCGGATCCCCCTCGGTGCAGGCCCGCACCAGCTGGTCGACCGAGGTGAACCGATCTCCACCCAACTCCTGCTGCAGTACGCCGATCGAGTCCTGATGCCAGCAGGCGTGCACCACCCGCAGTCCACCGAGGTCCAGCCACAACGGCTGTGTCCACAACCACCCCAAGAAATGAGCACGTTGGTCCTCGGTGAGTTGCTCCAGAAACTCGCGGTGCTGCTGCTCGTTCATCGCCGACCACGGGTCAGTCGCGTCGTCGTGTGCCCGGAGGTATTTCCCAGACCCGTGCGGCCACTGCGTGGCATAGGCCAGGGCGTTGAACTCGTGGTTACCCAAAACCATCTGGGCGCTACCGGCGTCGACCATCGCCTTGACCGTCTGCAGCACTCGAAGCTGCTCTGGCCCCCTGTCGATGAGGTCACCTACGAAGACCGCTCGACGGCTGTCGTGGCGGTACGCTTCGCCGTCACCGCGGTAACCCAACGCGTCGAGCAAAGCGTCCAACTCCTCGGCGCAGCCATGGATGTCACCGATTACGTCAAAGCCGGACAATTCATCATTGGTCACGAAACACCGTCTCCCTCAACCGTGCCCCCGGCACGGGAGGCGCTCTTGCCGACACCGGTCGGTGCCGACCGCTTCGTCATCCGAGCCACCCACGAGCGTGGGGTTGGCGTGCCGCAAGTCGGAGCTTGGCGCGACTTCTCATGAAGCAGCATCAGAATACGGCAGACCACGGACAACGGTCCGCGGGATACGGTCGTTTGAGCACATGAGCTCTGCATCTCAGCCTCGGGTGACAACGGTGCGCCAACACTCCGCCACCCCTCGGCGACCGGCGATAGGCTACGCGCGACTAGGGAGGGCAACTTGAGCGACGAGCGCGGCGCAATGGTTCGTTGGGCACACAGCTACCACGCATATAATCGGCTCGCTAGCGACAGACTCCCACAGGTCTTGCGGCCACTGACTGACGAGATAGAAGCCTCCGGGAAAATTCCGGACTGGGCGGGCGTTGACTTATTACGCGGATTAGCTTTCTGGCTGACGCGGGTTGCGGCGCACCGTGAAGCCCCCGAAGGCGTTTTGGACGATGAGCAGTTCTGGATGGTCGTAGAAGCGCTACGCCACCATCCGCATGCTCGGCCGCGGGATCGTCCACCAACCGTTGCGACACCGGGACCAGCGCAGCCGCCGAAGCCGAGCAGTCCTAACCCTAGGCTTCCCTGAGTCCATGGGACACGCTCAGTCGGCTCTTGCCGCAGAGACTCCTAATCTTTCTGCTGCAGGTCTCTGGTTCGCAATCTCATCTACCCACCGAAACGTAGTTCGGATGTGGATGCGCTCCCCAGCCGACCATCGATATGCCGCGTCACTGCTCCGGTCGGGGCGAGATTGTAGGTCTCGTGGCCGACCGAGCCCTGGCCATCTCTCCAGACCAAAAGATCAAGGTTGTCGGCGTCCAGCTGTATACAGTCCGCTTCAGTCCGTACCAAGCCTTAGGGGTTGTAGTGATCACCGGAGAACTCAAGAGCAAGGTCGACCGGGTGTGGGACGCCTTCTGGTCTGGTGGGATCTCCAACCCATTGGAGGTGATCGAGCAGATCACCTACCTGCTGTTCATTCGCCGACTCGATGACCTCAACACCCTGGCCGAGAAGAAGGCCCACCGCACCGGCAAGGCCGAAGGCATCCTGTTCGGGCCCGGTCAGCAGGACCTGCGCTGGTCGGTGTTCAAGAACGACGAACCCGCCCTGATGTATCAGACCGTTGGGGAGAAAGTGTTCCCGTTCCTGCGCACTCTCGGTGGTGACGGCTCCACCTACGGCGAACACATGAAGGACGCCCGCTTCACCATCCCCACCCCGCAGCTGCTCTCACGGGTAGTCGACATGCTCGACGACATCCCGATGGCCGACCGCGACACCACCGGCGACCTATACGAGTACCTGCTGGCCAAGATCGCCAGCGCCGGTGTCAACGGCCAGTTCCGCACCCCCCGCCACATCATCGGGCTGATGGTCGACATGGTCGCCCCACAACCCACTGACGAGATCTGCGACCCCGCCTGCGGCACCGCAGGCTTCCTAGTAGCCGCTGCCGAATACATCCGCGACCAACACCCCGCCGTGCTCACTGACACCGCCCAGCGCCGCCACTTCCACCACAGCATGTTCCACGGCTATGACTTCGACTCCACCATGCTGCGCATCGGCAGCATGAACATGCTGATGCACGGCGTCGAAGCCCCCGACATCCGCTACCGCGACTCCCTGTCCGAGGGGGTCAGCTCCGATTCCGAGAAATACACGCTGATCCTGGCCAACCCACCGTTTGCGGGGAGCTTGGACTACGACTCCACCGCCAAGGATCTCCAGCGGGTGGTCAAGACCAAGAAGACCGAGCTGCTCTTCCTGGCCTTGTTCCTCAAGCTGCTCAAGCCCGGTGGCCGGGCAGCGGTCATCGTGCCCGACGGCGTTCTGTTCGGGTCCTCCAAGGCGCACAAAGACTTGCGCCGCACCTTGGTCGAGGACCAGAAGCTCGACGGGATCGTGAAACTGCCCTCGGGTGTGTTCCGGCCCTACGCCGGGGTGTCGACGGCCATCCTGCTGTTCACCAAGACCAACTCCGGGGGCACCGACGAGGTCTGGTTCTACGACGTACAGGCCGACGGCTACTCCCTCGACGACAAGCGCAACCCCGTCGAGGCCAACGACCTGCCCGATGTGCTGGCCCGCTGGGGCAACCGGACCACCGCCGAGCGGGACCGGGCGCGCACCCAACCGTCCTTCTGCGTGCTGAAGGCCGACATCGTCGCCCAGGGCTACGACCTGTCGCTGAACCGCTACAAGGAAATCGTCCACGACGACGTGGAGCACCGGCCCCCGCTGGAGATCATCGCCGACATCGAAAAACTGGAACACGAGATCACCCAGGGCCTCGCTCACTTGAAGGCGATGCTGACGTGAAGACCGTGCCTCTCGGTGAGATTGCCAAGTTTGTTCGGGGGGTGACATACAAGCCCAACCAGGTCATGGCTCCGGACTCCCCCGAGGTTGTGGGCGTCATGCGAACGAAGAACGTTCAACGAGAGCTTGATCTGAGCGATGTCGTCTATGTCCCTGAGACTCTCGTGGGGCGGCAAGATCAGCTCATCCGGTCGGGCGACATTCTGATTTCAAGTGCAAATAGTTGGAATCTGGTCGGGAAATGTTGTTGGGTGCCAAAGCTGGAACAGCACTACGCCATCGGCGGATTCATTACGGGTCTGAGGGTCACATCCGCTGAAGTTGAGCCACGATACTTATACCGGTGGATCGCCTCGCCCCGCGTTCAAGCCGAACTACGAAACACGGCCAACCAGACCACCAACATCGCCAACCTGAACCTCCGGCGCTGCGAGAAACTGCAGTTCCCGCTGCCGCCGCTTGCCGAGCAGCGGCGGATCGCCGTGATCCTCGACCAGGCCGACGACCTGCGTGGAAGCCGGGGCCGGGTGATCACCCGGCTCGACGAGTTGGCCCCGGCGATCTTCCTCGACATGTTCGGCCAGTATTCCGGCGACTTCATGACGGTGGAAGAAGTCGCAGAGCGGCAAAAAGGATCAATTCGGACTGGCCCATTTGGAAGTCAGCTTCTCCATAGCGAGTTCGTTGACGAAGGTATTGCCGTGCTGGGCCTCGATAACGTAGTGGGCAATACGTTCGGGTGGGGTGAACGCCGGTACATCACTCCGGAGAAGTACAAGGGTCTGCGGCGGTACACAGTTCGCCCCGGCGATGTGCTGGTAAGCATCATGGGCACCTGTGGCCGCTGCGTGGTAGTTCCTCAGGGCGTGGAAACCGCGATCAATACCAAGCACATCTGCGCGATCACCGTTGACACCAAACTGGCCGTTCCGGAGTTTGTTCGCGCCGCGTTCCTGTGGCACCCCCGTTCCCGGCAGCACCTTTCGCAGCGGACGAAGGGGTCGATTATGGACGGGCTGAACATGGGCATCGTCAAGGAAATGCCCCTGCCGCTGCCTCCAGTGGCAGAGCAGCGCCAGTTTGTCGACCGGCTGCGCCGTGTGGAACAACAGCAGGTCGCCTGCGCTGAATCAGCGGCTAGCGTTGACGGTCTTTTTGAAAGTCTTCAAGGCCGAGCTTTCGCCGGTCGGCTATGACGAGGTGGTCGGATGTCTAACTTCGCCTTCTTGAAGCCGGTCGGCTGGCCTGAGATCCAGGCGGACTGCGCCCGGGCCGAGAGCTATGCGCTGAGTGATCCCCGGTCGGCCTGCATTTACTGCCGTCGGGCGGTCGAACACTTGGTTGGCTATTTGTACGACGTGTTGCGGTTGCCGGTGCCGTATCAGGATGATCTGGCGGCGCGGATTAATGATCCGAAGTTCAAGGCCAAGGTCGGGGTGGGCGTTGCGGCGAAGTTGAACCTGATCCGCAAGTTGGGCAATAACGCGGTGCATGCCCAGCAGCCGATCGCTGCCCGGACGGCGCTGGATGCGCTGCGGGAGTTGCACCATGTCATGGTGTGGGCGGCGTTTCACCACTCGGCCAACCCGCAGGCGGTGCCGTTGAAATCGGTGTTTGATCCAGCCTTGGCGAAGAAGGCGGCCCCGCTGACCCGGGAGGAGGTGGCCCAGCTCGCACGCAGGTTCCAGCTGCAGGATGAAGCCCACGCCAAAGCGCTGGCGGAGAAGGACGAGTTAGCGGCGGCTAAGGACGCTGAGATCGCCGCGCTGCGGGAGCAGATCAAGGCCGCCCAGGCCACCAACCAGAGTGTTGATGACCGCGACTATTCCGAGGCCCAGACCCGCGACCTGTTCATCGATGTGCTGCTGGCCGAGGCAGGCTGGCCGCTATCGGAGCAGCGGGATCGGGAGTTCCCGGTCACCGGAATGCCCACCGCTGATGGCACCGGGTTCGTCGACTATGTGCTGTGGGGAGCTGACGGTCTGCCGTTGGCGGTAGTGGAGGCCAAACGCACCACCAAGAGCCCACAGCTGGGACAGCAGCAGGCCAAGCTGTATGCCGACTGCCTGGAGGCCCGGTACGGTCGCCGCCCGGTGATCTTCTACACCAACGGCTACGAGCATTGGCTCTGGGACGACGCCGCCGGATATCCCCCCCGCGAGGTGCAGGGCTTCTACACCCGCAACGAGCTGGAACTGCTGATCCACCGCCGCCACGCCCGCAAACCCCTGTCGGAGGTGGTGATCGACTCCGCGATCGTGGAGCGCCACTACCAGCACCACGCGATCCGGGCCATCGATGAGGCCTTCACCGACAAGCAGCGCCAGGCGTTGCTGGTGATGGCCACCGGGGCCGGGAAGACCAGGACAGTGATCGCCTTGGTCAAGCAGTTGATGCAGGCCGGGTGGGTCAAACGGGTGCTGTTCCTGGCCGATCGCACCGCCCTGGTGGTGCAGGCCGCTAATGCCTTCAAAGCCCACCTGCCGGATGCGACGACGGTCAATTTGGTGACCGAGAAGGTCGCTGACGGGCGGGTGTATGTGTGCACCTACCCGACGATGATGAACTTGATCAACGACACCGACGGCGGTGGGCGGGTGTTCGGGCCGGGCTTTTTCGACCTGGTCGTCATCGACGAGGCCCACCGGTCGGTGTATCAGAAGTATCGGGCGATCTTCTCCTGGTTCGACTCGCTGCTGGTCGGGCTGACCGCCACACCTAAAGACGAGGTTGACCACAACACCTACCGGCTCTTCCACCTCGAAGACGGTGTCCCCACCGACGCCTACAGCCTTCAGGACGCGGTCAACGAGGGCTTCCTCGTCCCGGCCGTCGGGGTATCGGTCGGCACGAAATTTCTACGCGGGGGCATCCGGTATGCCGACCTGTCGGAGGAGGAGAAAGACGAGTGGGACACCCTGGAGTGGGGTGAAGACGGCCCACCAGAGGAAGTGTCCTCGGAGGAGATCAACCGGTTCTTGTTCAACGAGGACACCGTCGATCAGGTGCTGGCCACCCTGATGGAACGCGGCCACAAGGTCTGTGACGGTGACCGGTTGGGCAAGACGATCATCTTCGCCAAGAACCAGCGCCATGCCGAGTTCATCGCCCAGCGCTTCGATATCCAGTACCCCGAATACGCGGGCACCTTCGCGCGCGTGATCACCCACAACACCAGCTACGCCCAGAGCCTGATCGACGACTTCTCCCAACCCGAGAAGGCCCCGCACATCGCGATCTCGGTGGACATGCTCGACACCGGCATCGACGTCCCCGAAGTCGTCAATCTGGTGTTCTTCAAACCCGTCCGGTCCAAGACCAAGTTCTGGCAGATGATCGGGCGCGGCACCCGGCTACGCCCCGACCTCTACGGCCCGGGCAAAGACAAGACTGACTTCTACGTCTTCGACTTCTGCGGCAACCTCGAATACTTCAGCCAGGACCTCCCCGGCTCGGAAGGCTCCCTGCAGAAGTCCCTGAATCAGCGGCTCTTCGACACCCGCCTCGGCCTGATCACCGCCCTGGACACCCAACATCACGGCGACCACCAGGAGACCCCCGAAGGCTCCGGCATCGACACCGAGCAAGGGCTGCGGTGGGACACCGCCCGCCACCTGCACGCCGCTGTGGCCGGAATGAACCTGGAGAACTTCCTGGTCCGACCCCACCGCAAACTCGTCGAGCACTACGCCCACTGGTCGGCCTGGTCAACACTCGACCAGGACAACGCTGCGAAGCTCGCCGAGAACCTCGCCGGGCTACCCACCAGCCACAAGGATGACGACGAAGACGCCAAACGATTCGACCTGTTGATCCTGCGCCGCCAACTAGCCCAACTCGAAGGCGACGCCACCGCTGCCGAACGGATCCGCGAGCAAGTCCAAGAAATCGCCACCGGCCTGCTAGGTCAGCTCACCATCCCCTCAGTGGCCGCTCAACGCGAGCTGCTCGACGAGGTGGCCAGCGACCAGTGGTGGGTCGATGTCACCCTGCCCATGCTCGAACTCGCCCGCCGACGCCTTCGCGGGCTCCTCCAATTCCTGGAGAAAGCCAAGAAGGCGGTGGTCTACACCTCGTTCCAGGACGAACTCACCGACGCCACCCAGGTGCCGCTTCCCGGTGCCACACCCGGGACCGACATGGTGCGCTTCCGCGCCAAAGCAGCCGCCTACCTCAAACAACACCAGGACCACCTCGCCCTGCAGCGGCTACGGCGCAACAAGGCCCTCACCGCCGAAGACCTCCAGGCCCTGCAACAAATGCTGCTCGACAGCGGCGCAGGCGACACCGACGCCATCACCCAGGCCACCGAAGAGGCCCACGGTCTGGGGCTGTTCATCCGCTCACTGGTCGGCCTCGACAAACAGGCAGCCCTGGACGCCTTCGGCCACTACCTCAACGGCAGCACCTTCAACACCAACCAGATCCACTTCATCAACCTCATCGTTGGCGAACTCACCACCAACGGAATAGTCGAACCGGCTCGGCTCTATGAGTCGCCTTACACAGATCTTGCAGCGACCGGACCAGAATCAGTCTTCGCCGCCGCCGACGTCGACAACATCGTCGACATCCTCAACGCCGTGAAGGCCAACGCCCTGCCTGCGGACGGCGCGGCCTGAACCGCGATCGGTACGCGCACCACACCGAGGCTTGGACCAACGGGAGATTCCTCACCGCGCCCGTCGCTGCCAGACGACCCGCACCATACGCAATGCCGTAGGTGCGGCAAGATACGCGCCGAGCGACTGGGAGACATTTGGGTCTGCTGTACCTGCATGCCGCGCCACTAGATTGTCAGCAGAACGCCGGGGCGCTAACTCCCGTGAGGTGGCGCTGCAGTGCCACCTGGAGAAGATCGCTAAGCGGTGATTCCGGTGTCAGTCCCATGGTGTCGAAGCTCATCAGCGGTTCGTCGCTGACGCCTTGAGTGGCTGCCCCGGCAAACACTAGAAAGAGGTTTTGCGACGATCCGCCCCCGTGGTACCTCATGGCCAAGATCAAGGAGTCGTAGACCGTCATCTGATCCAAGATGCTGCGCAACGGTGCGTCAGGCATCGCAATGACAATGACAGGGTCACCACCGGCGGTTGGATGCGCCAGGAACCATTCGCGATCATCAGGCTCGATCTGGCGTTCCGCATCGGCGACGCGGGCATCGAAGTTGCCCTGTTCAACCGGAATCCGCAGCCAGACTCCAAGGTTGCCAATCTCCTGCTCGACGTACTCGTGGATGGCGGGTA
>JAGQTV010000041.1 GCA_020438845.1 Mycobacterium sp.
GTCCAGCTCGGCGGTGCGCATCAGGAAGCGCGGGCCGGCGAAGGCCTTCTTGTTCTCCTCGTGGTCACGCACCACGTGGCAGACGTTCTGGCACAGGAAGCACTCGATGCACTTGCGGAACTCCTGGCTGCGCTCGACGTCCTCCTGGGCCATCCGATAGTCGCCGGGGGCAAGGTCCTTCGGCGGCGTGAAAGACGGGATCTGCCGGGCCTTCTCGTAGTTGAACGACACATCGGTGACCAGGTCGCGGATCACCGGGAAGGTACGCAACGGGGTGATGGTGACCGTCTCGGCCGGGTCGAAAGTGGACATCCGGGTCATGCACAACAGCCGCGGACGGCCGTTGATCTCCGCCGAACAGGAACCGCACTTGCCGGCCTTGCAGTTCCACCGGACCGCGAGATCGGGGGCCTGCTCGGCCTGGAGTCGATGGATGATGTCGAGGACGACCTCGCCCTCGTTGACCTGCACCTGGAAGTCGTGCAACTCACCAGTCGTGTCGTCGCCGCGCCACACCTTCAGGTTCGCCTGGTAGCTCATGTCAGCTTCTCCGTCCCGGATGTTGCGCCAGTTCTTGGTCGGTGAAGTACTTGTCGAGTTCGTCGATCTCGAACAACTCGAGCAGATCCTCGCGCATGGCGGGCTGCTCCTCCGTACTGACGCGGACTTCCGGCATCACCGGGTCGTTGCCCTCGGTCTTGCACACCACCAGGTGGCGGCGCCAATAAGAGTCCATCTTCGGGAAGTCGTCGCGGGTGTGACCGCCGCGGCTCTCGGTGCGGGCCAGTCCGGAACGGGCCACGCATTCGCTGACCAGCAGCATGTTGCGCATGTCCATCGCCAGGTGCCAGCCCGGGTTGAATTCGCGCTTCCCGTCGGACTCGATGTTGCGGTAGCGGACCTTGAATTCCTCGATCTTGTTGAGGGCACGCTGCATCTCGTCACCGGTCCGGATGATGCCGACCAGGTCGTTCATCGTCTGCTGCAGCTCGGCGTGCAGGGTGTAGGGATTCTCCGGCTTGGCCTGTCCCTGTGGTCCGTTGAACGGCTGCAGGGCAATCGCGGCGGCCTCCGCCACGGCCGCATCGGAGACGACCGGCCGGCTGGACAGTCCGCGCACGTAGTCAGCGGCGCCCAGACCGGCCCGTCGGCCGAACACCAACAGGTCGGACAGCGAGTTGCCGCCCAATCGGTTGGAACCGTGCATCCCGCCGGAGCACTCACCGGCGGCGAACAGGCCCGCAGTGGCGGCCGCCCCGGTGTCGGGATGGACCTCGATACCGCCCATCACGTAGTGACAGGTCGGCCCGACCTCCATCTCGTCCTTAGTGATGTCGACCTCAGCCAACTCCATGAACTGGTGGTACATCGACGGCAGGCGCTTTTTGATCTCCTCCGGTGTCATGCGTGAGGCGATGTCGAGGTAGACGCCGCCGTGCGGGGTTCCGCGCCCGGCTTTCACCTCCGTGTTGATGGCGCGGGCCACCTCGTCGCGCGGCAGCAGGTCAGGGGTGCGACGGGCCGAATCGTTGTCCTTGAGCCACTGGTCGGCCTCTTCCTCGGTTTCGGCGTACTGGCCCTTGAACACCGAGGGGATGTAGTCGAACATGAAGCGCTTGCCCTCGGAGTTCTTCAGAACCCCGCCGTCGCCGCGCACACCCTCGGTGACCAGGATGCCCTTCACCGACAGCGGCCAGACCATGCCGGTCGGGTGGAACTGGATAAACTCCATGTTGATCAGGCCCGCGCCTGCCCGCATCGCGAGCGCGTGCCCGTCGCCGGTGTACTCCCAGGAGTTCGACGACACCTTGAACGACTTGCCGATGCCGCCGGTGGCCAGCACTATCGCCGGCGCCTCGAACAGGATGAACTTGCCGGTCTCGCGCCAGTAGCCGAAGGCCCCGGCTATTTTCGCGTCGCCGCCCGTCTTATCCAGGATGAGCTCGGTGATCGCGCACTCGTGGAAGATCTTGATGCGGGCCTCGTAGTCGCCGAACTCGGCCTTGTCCTCCTGCTGTAGCGAGACGATCTTCTGCTGCAGGGTGCGGATGATCTCCAGGCCGGTGCGGTCACCGACGTGCGCCAGGCGCGGGTAGGTGTGGCCGCCGAAGTTGCGCTGGCTGATCCGGCCGTCCTTGGTCCGGTCGAACAGGGCGCCGTAGGTCTCCAACTCCCAGACCCGGTCGGCGGACTCCTGCGCGTGCAACTCGGCCATCCGCCAGTTGTTCAGGAACTTGCCGCCGCGCATGGTGTCGGCGAAGTGGACCTGCCAGCTGTCCTTGGAGTTCACATTGCCCATCGCCGCTGCGCAGCCACCCTCGGCCATCACCGTGTGCGCTTTGCCGAACAGCGACTTGCACACCACAGCAACTCGCAGCCCGGCTTCCCGGGCTTCGATCACCGCGCGCAGGCCGGAACCACCGGCACCGATCACGATGACGTCGTAGGAATGCCGTTCGACCTCAACCATGTATTGCCCTCACTAGAAATTTGGTAAAGAAAGCGTGTCAGCCAGCCCTGTCAGTCCTGTGCACCTGTCAGCCGATGAACCGCAGGTCGGAGATGGTCCCGCTGGCCACGAGCATGACGTAGAAGTCGGTGAGCATCAGCATGCCCAGGGTGATCCAGGCGTACAGCTTGTGGTGGACGTTCAGCTTGCTGACCTGAGTCCAGATCCAGTAGCGCACCGGGTGCTTGGAGAAGTGCTTGAGCCGTCCGCCGGTGACGTGCCGGCAGGAGTGGCAGGACACGGTGTAGATCCACAGCAGGACGACGTTGACCACGAGGACCACGTTGCCGAGCCCGAAACCGAAGCCGCCGGGCCCTTTGTCCGAGTGGAAGGCGACGATCGCGTCGTAGGTGTTGATCACCGAGATGATGGCCGCGACGTAGAAGAAGTAGCGGTGGGTGTTCTGGATGATCAGCGGAAGACGCGTCTCGCCGGTATAGGTGGCGTGCGGTTCGGCAACCGCGCAGGCCGTCGGGGCCTGCCAGACCGAGCGGTAGTAGGCGCCGCGGTAGTAGTAGCACGTCAACCGGAACAGCAGCAGGAACGGCAGCGACAGCAGCGCGTAGGGCAACAATGACAACGGCCCGGAAGTCGGCAGGATCTGTGGCCAGAAGTCACTGGCCGGGCCGCAGGCCTTGCTCAGACACGGCGAGTAGAAGGGCGTGAGGTAGTGGTACTGCGGGACGAAGAAGTTGTCCCGCTGGAACGCCCGCACGGTCGCGTAGATGACGAACGCCGCGAAACCGAGGTCGGTCAGGATGGGCGACTTGAGCCAGTTGTCGGTCCGCAGGGTCTTCTGCGGAATCTTCGCCCGCCCGGGCGAGAACACGCCGGTGGCAGGCCGATTGGCTGTGGGTGCGCTCATCTGCAGTGATCCCCTTCGAGTCAACTGCCCGGAAGACTACTCAGGTGATCGCCCAGAGCGAAACCGACGTAAGGGCCGGCTCAGGGCTAGCTCTGGCTTGCTCAGGTTGGGTTCAGCGCCGGAAATGGCCGCCCACGCCCTCGTCGTCGACGTCGCGCCAGAACTCGCGGTCGTACGGGGTGTCGGGAACTTGGATCTTCTCGCCGGAGTGGGCCGATGGCTGGGTCGCCAACTCCAAATCTGCTGCGTCCATGTCGAGAAGTTCAAGGTCGTGCAGGATTCGCTCGGTGTCGATGACGAGGCGACGCATGGCCTGCGCGTCGCCGAGACGTGTCTTCAGCGACGTCACACACAAGCGCAGACTGCCGATCAGGTGGTGCAATTCGGCGAGTTCGTTGTCTTTGGAACTGGGGACGGACATCGGGACCTCCTTGAGGCCGAGGGTGTTTGCGAAGGTGTTGGGAATCACACCTTCCTGTTTGCGATGTTAGCCACATTCGGCGACTGTCGGTGACAGTCATCACCAGACGTCGCCATCCCGCCAGTCGCAGACCAGATCGACGGCCGGGTCGAATTCTGCTGAGACCGGCAGGATGAAGACTGTTCCGTCGTCGTCAGGAGTGCGGACCAGCCCACCGGGTGACAGCACCGACGTCGGGCCCCGCCAGCGCAGCCAGCCGCGCGGGCGGTAGAGCTTCTCGCCGACTCCGGATGCGCTCAGGGCACCGAGTTGGTAAGCGCCCCGGATCACCTGCTCAAGGGCATCCATCAGGGCGTGGCCCAGACCCTGTCCGCGCCAGTCCTGGCGCACCGCTATGCCTTCGACGTATCCGCAACGCAGTGCTGTTCGATTATGGGCCGCTCCCTGGTAGAGAAGCCGCCGTTGAATCACCGCGCCATGGGCGATCATCGTTCCGCGATGGGCGACCAGGGCATGCATGCCGCCCAGTGTGTGCTCCCAGTCGGTATCGCTGAACTCCCCTTGGTATGCCTCGTCCAGTAGTTGTCTGGTCAGCTGAAGGGTTTCATCGTCGAGGTCGCTGGTGTGGATGAGACGGGCGGTGTGAACCTGGGCGTGCACAGTTTCAGCTTTACCAGGCTCGGCGGGTGGGTGCGCCGTTACCCCGGCCGTGTCCCCGCCGGGCCTGCCCCCGACCGCTATGCCGGCCGTGCCCACACCAGCCGTACCGGCTGGCCGGGCCGCAATTGGGCCAGCGAGTCGGTGTCGGCGTCGATGACCACTCCGATGACGGGGTAGCCGCCGGTGACCGGGTGGTCCGGACCGAGGATCACCGGCTGTCCGCTGGGCGGCACCTGGATCGCACCCCGGGTGGCACCTTCACTAGGCAGCTGACGTCCCGGCCAGCGTGCGGTCAACGGGGTGCCCCGCAGCCGTACCCCGACCCGGTCGCAGTGCTCGGAAGTCACCCAGTCGGTGTGTACCAGTGCCTGCGGATCGTCGAACCAGTCCGATCGGGGGCCGGGGGTGACCCGCACGGTGATCGGACCGCTCGGGACCGCGGCGACGGGTGCGTGGTCAACCTCGGGAAAACGATCGTTGGGAGCTCCTATCGGAAGCAGATCGCCGGGCCGCAGCGGTGGCGGGCCGAGGCCCGACATCGTGTCGAAGCTGCGGGACCCGAGGATCGGCTCGACGGCCACCCCGCCACGCACGCCGAGGTAGCTGCGCAGCCCCGTCCGCGGCACACCCAGTGTGATCAGCTGGTCTTGGCGGACGTGGTGAACACTGTTGGCCCCGAACCGGACACCGTCCACGGCCGCCTCGGGGTCTGCTCCGGTGATCGCGATGTGGACGGCACCCCCACGGACCCGCACGGCTAGACCGCCGAGGGCGACCTCGATGGTGGCGCAGTCCTCGGCGTTGGCCAGCAGCCGATTGGCCAGCCGATGCGCACGTCGGTCTGCAGCGCCCGAGCGGGTCACGCCGAGGTGGGCCAGACCGGGTCGGCCGAGGTCCTCCACCACGGCCAACGGACCGCTGCGGACCACCTCGAGTGTGGTCATGGCAGCTCCACCGCCCGGAACCGTACCCACATGCCGGGGGTCAGCAGCGCCGGCCGGGGGCGGTCGGCGTCCCACAGGACAGCATCGGTACGGCCGATCAGCTGCCACCCGCCAGGCGACTCTCGTGGGTAGACGCCGCTGTATCCGCCGGCCAGCGCCACCGATCCGGCCGGAACCCGGAGCCGCGGTTCGGCTCGTCGGGGCACGTGCAGCCGAGGGTCCCCCCCGAGCAGGTAGGCGAAGCCCGGTGCGAAGCCGACGAATCCGACGCGCCACGCAGTGGCGGTGTGGGCTTCTATGACGGCCCGGGGCTCCATATCGAGCAGGGCGCAGACTTCATCGAGGTCGGAACCGCCGTAGGCGACGTCGATCACGGCATCGGTTTGGCCGGAGGGTGGTCCGGCGGGTTTTCCTACCGCTATCGAGGACAGCCGGGCCCGGACCTGCGTCAGCCATTCGGAATCGGTCAGACTCACCAAGACGGTGCGCGCGCCCGGGACGATATCGGCGACGCCCGGCAGTTCGGCGGCGCGTAGTTCGGCTGCCAGCGCCAGGACGTCGTCGATCGACCCGCACTCCAGCAACAGCGCCCGGTCGCCGTAGTTGCGAATGACGGGCGCAGTCATCACACCATCGCGGTGTAGGTGGGCTCGTGCCGCTTGGTGTAGGCGATCAGCCGATAGGTGATCGGCAGCATGACCACTTCGACGGCGGTCTTGTAGAACCAGCCCAGCGCGGTATAGACGGCGAAGTCATGGAAGCTGGTGATGCCGATCGCCCCGGCGGCGATGCTGCAGAACACCAGCGTGTCGCCGAGCTGGCCGGCGAAGGTGGAACCGACCAACCGCGCCCAGAGGTGCCTCTCCTTGGTGCGTTCCTTGATCTTCACCACCGTCCAGGCATTGATGGTCTGCCCGACGAGGAACCCGGCCAGCCCTGCGACGATCAGTTGGGTATAGGCGCCCACGACGTTCGCGAAGTGCTCCTGGTTGGGGTAGAAGTCGGCGGCGGGTAGATACACCGTCGCCCAGAATGCAAGTGCGGCAATCCCGTTCATCACAAAGCCGAGCAGGATCGCCCGCCTGGCCGCGGGGAACCCGTAGACCTCCGCCAGGATGTCGCCGATGATGTAGGTCAGCGGGAAGACGATGAAACCGCCGTCGGTGATGATCGGCCCGAACGCCACCCCCTTGGTCCCGGCGACGTTGGAGATGATGACCAGCGAGGTGAAGACCGCGACCAGGATCGGGTAGTAACGGCTGCCCACTCGGGCGAAACCAGGTGTGGGCGCGTCCCACGTCGAGGTGTCCGCAGTCTTGCCGAGGCCGGCGCTGCTGAGGTCCCCGCTGCTGAGATCACTGGGCACGGGTCAATCCAAGCATCAGACCAGGGCGCGGGCGAGCAGTGGCGGTAATTGGTCGGCCACCACCGGATACGACAGCGGCGAAGCGAAGGCGATCGCGCCTGCCAAGTCTGGGGTGGTGAAGACGTCCCGCTTGGCGGGGGTTCCGGGCAGTTCGACCACTGCCGGATCGGCCTGTAATGCGGCTTGCTCGGCCTCGTTCTCGGTGGTCCAGATCAGTACATCGGCGCCACGCAGCGTGGCGGCCAGATCGGCGCGGGGAATCTCAGCCCGACCGTCCCGGTCGGCGATCGCCTTGACGCTGTCCGGGATCTGGAAACCCATCGCGGTCAGGAAGTCGGTGCGCCAGCCACCGGCTGTGGCCGCGATGGTGTCGCCGGCGAACCGCCCCGCCAGCAGTACCGCAGTCCTGTTCTTGAACTGCGGGTTTGCTTGGGCTGCGGCGCTGAATTTCTCGTCGACGTCCCTGATGGATCGAGCCATCTGGTCGGAGTGGAACGTGGCCGCGCCGACGGCGGCTGCCTGCTCTTTCCACGGCTCGAAGAAGGCGTCCCCGTCCGCCTGGGCAATGGTGGGGGCTATCGCGGTCAGCTTCTCGTAGATGGCGGAGTCCAGCCCGGCGTTGATGGCGACGATCAGGTCGGGTTTGAGCTGTGCGATCCGGTCCACCTGAATCCCGTTGTCCAGATTCAGGACAACGGGGTGGGCCGATCCCAGCTGGGGCTGCGCCCACGGCCAAACGCCGAACGGCTGGTCGCCGAACCAGTTCGTCACGGCGATCGGTAGGACCCCGAGGGCCAGGAGGTCGTCCTGCTCGGTGAGTCCGGCGCTGACCACACGGGTGGGCGGTGCTGGAATTCGGGTCTCGCCGAAGACGTGCTTGACGGTCACCCCCGCCCCGTCCGTCTGCCCACCGGCCCCGGTCCGACCGCACGCGGCCGTGGCTGCCAACCCGGCCGCACTCAGAACCCCGGCACCCATAACCCCGAGGAACTCGCGCCTGCTGCGGTGCTTGCCCACCGCGCGATCCTATGTCGCCTTCAGACCAGGAACGACTGCCCGGCGGATGAGTCTGTTTTCGGCCCGCGCCGGTGCGTTGAAGTGGCAGGGTGAGCAGGGTGACTGATCTCACCGGGCCCAAGACAGGCGCCGCCGGCAACCGAACCTGGTTCGGCCATCCGCTGGGTCTGGTCAACCTCTTCGGTGTCGAACTCTGGGAACGCTTCTCGTTCTACGGGATGCTCACCATCCTGGGCTACTACCTCTACTACTCGGTTGGCGACGGCGGCCTCGGCCTACCGAAGGCCACGGCCACCGGCATCGTGGGGGCTTACGGCGGCTTCGTCTATCTCTCGACGGTCCTTGGCGGCTGGGTGGCGGACCGGGTGCTGGGAATGGAGCGCACGGTCCTCTACGGCGGCGTGGTGGTGATGTGCGGCCACATCTCGCTGGCGATCCTGCCGGGTCTGGTGGGCGTTGCCGTGGGCCTGGTCCTCATCGCGTTGGGCGCCGGCGCGCTCAAGGCCAATGCCTCCTCGCTGCTGGGCACGCTGTATGACCATGGCGACCCGCGCCGCGACGGCGGCTTCACCTTGTTCTACCTGGGAATCAACGTCGGTGCCTTTGCCGGCCCGCTGATCACCGGACTGCTGCAGACCCACGTGGGCTTCCACTACGGCTTCGGTGCGGCCGCGGTCGGCATGGCCCTGGGGCTGAGCCAGTACGTGGTGTTCCGACGCAACCTCGGTGCCCACGGTCGCAGCGTGCCCCACCCGCTGTCCCACGACGCGTTCTGGCGGGCAGCCGCCCTCGCCGCGCTGGTGATCGGCGCGATCGTGGTGGGTTTCGTCACCGGCGTGGTGAAGCTGGCCAATCTGTCCCAATTCACCACGGGTCTGATTCTGGTGGCCTCGATCGCCTATTTCGTCACCATGCTGACCAGCTCCCGGGTCAACGCGGTGGAACGCACCCGAGTGCGGGCCTTCATCCCGCTGTTCATCGCCAATGCGGTGTTCTGGTCGCTGTTCCAGCAGATCTTCACCGTGCTCGCCGTCTACTCCGACGAGCGGATGAACTGGTCTATATTCGGCTGGACGGCACCGTCGAGCTGGATCGGTTCGATCGAGCCCATCTGGATCATCCTGCTCTCGCCGGTGTTCGCGGTGCTGTGGACCAAACTCGGCCGCCGCGCCCCCACCACCCCGCGGAAGTTCGCCTACGGGGTTATCGGCATGGGGCTGGCTTTCCTGCTCTTCCTCACATTGGCAGGTACGGAGGGGCGGTCGGTCCCGGCTTTGGCGGTGGTGGCGATCATGGGCGCCTTCGCGGTGTCGGAGCTGTTGCTCTCGCCGATCGGCCTATCGGTCACCACGCAGCTGGCACCCAACGCTTACCGCGCTCAGATGATGGCCTTGTACTTCTTCTCGGTGGGCCTGGGAACCGCGATGTCCGGGGTGCTGGCCCGCTACTACGACCAAGCTCACGAGTTTGCCTATTTCGGGATCATCGGGGGCGCCGCAGTGCTGGTCGGGCTGATCGTATGGGTGTTGGCTCCGCGGATCAGCCGCCTCATGGAGGGTGTGCACTGACCCAAAAGCATAAATTCCCTTTGCCAACCTCTCGAAACTGATTCGGATCGGTGACCTCCGGCAGGCGGGTGACGTTAACAAGTAAAAATCCGGGGTCCTTGTGTATTCTCCTCGCCGTGTGCAACGAAGCCAAATTCGGGGGACTCTTTCATGTTTGAGTCGCTCGGGCTATCGATGGTGAAAAACGAGGCCGACATAATTGAGGCTTCAGTGCGCCACAATCTTCATTATCTGGATGTGCTGGCGATTATCGACAACGACTCGATTGATGGCACCCGTGAAATAATCGTGGAACTCCAAAAGGAAGGACTTCCAGTAATACTGTTCGACGATCCGACGGTTGCGCACTTTCAATCCGAAAAAATGACAGCCCTCTATCGTAGATTAGTACCCAATTTCAACCCTCGTTTCGTCTTTCTGCTCGATGCCGATGAATTCATAACCGCACCGTCACGCGAAGCTCTGTACCAAGAACTGCGTGAATTACGGCCAGGCACGTTGGCTGGGTATTTCTGGCAGACCTATATCCCGTCCCCCGACGGTGCCGAAGCCAGTGGGTGTGATCCATTGCGCAATATCACTCATCGGCAGGCTGTCGAACGCCATTACTTACCGAAGATGATCATTGCAACCGACCCGGCGATCAATATGGAGTTGCGCGTAGCGCAGGGCAACCACGATGTCACAGTAAATGATCGCTCACTGCCCTGTGTGATCTTGCGGGATGCTGCGCTGGCTCATTTCCCGATCAGGAGTGTTGATCAGTTGGCGGGGAAAGTCCTGGCGGGCTGGATTGCAAATATGGAACGGAATTTGCATGATAAGGATCGTGGATTCGGAGCGCATTGGAAGAAACTCTTCGATAAGATCGTCGACGGACCTGGTCTCAGCGGCTCGGATTTAACCAACCTAGCATTTGGCTATGGCCAGTTCAGCAGTGCCACCTACGAATGGCCGCGTGATGTCGTCTACGAGCCAATTCAGCCAAAGTATGAAAAACTGTCTGGGCCGCCAAAAGTATCCTGCTCACCACTGCGGAAAGTCATGAAAACCATCGACAAGATCTACCGTCAGCGGTCGGACGGTAATCTTGGGGGCGCACAGATTGGTGAAATTTTCGACGACTCGAAGCCGTTGCGTCAATCGATTGATATTCCCCCGTTTAGGTTCCTGGCCGAGCGCCACGAAATCCAAACGGTACTGGAAATTGGCAACAGTCCCGGAGCGTACATGCACTATTTCGCTTCCATGGGGGCCAAGGGTGCCAGTAAAATATGGCATCCCGAAGGGGATTCCGGGGCCTTCGCCGAGGTTATCGGCGCTGACGATAGTCAAACGTTTGAAAGGTCACGCACATTCGAACTGGTCATTTGTGTTAACGCAACAGAAGTATTGCCGCATGCTGCGGACCGAGGGCTTGTCGACGAACTGGTCCGATATGCCGCGAACCGCATCGTTTTCTGTGACACCCGGCAGAAAGGCGCCGAAACGGGCTCGGATACGGCGTCCAGTTCAACTTGGATCAAATTGTTCGAAGCGATTGGATGGTACCCTCAGCTATTTGAATCGCTAGCGATGCGCGCCCTCTCCACATCATCGTGGCTCGCCGCTAATCTGATCGTATTTTCCCGGGATGAAAGTCAAACCGGAATTGATTGGCGCCCGCTCATCGCGCCAAAGCAGAGTATCCGACCGGGTGATGTGGAGCCTATGTCTTTAAGGCGTGCACCGTTGGATGTATCGACTAACCGATCAGAAGCGCCAGCAAAGCCGGATCATCTGGGCAAGGCGAACCACTATTTTGAGATAGGGGAATTCGCAAAGGCATGCGAACATTATACTGCTTATCTGAATACGGGGGGTGGGCCGGCGCATAAGAATTATCTGGCCCAGTATGGGATTGCGGAGTCTCTGACAAATATCGAGGCTTCTGCGCTCGAGGTTGAGCTGGCATTTAATCGGGCTGCGAGAATCCGGCCCGATCGCGCGGAACCTTTATATGACTCTGCCTATCAGCACCGTGTCGAAAAGCGATACCGTCTCGGCTATTTGTTCGCTAAGAGTGCCGCGGAGATACCACTACCGGTCGCGGCTGAATTGCCTGTTCGTCATGACGTCTACGCATTTCGCGCCCTTGATGAGTGGGCCGTATGTGCATCGTGGATCGGAAAGCATCCTGAAGCCTTCGCGCTCTGGCGGCGTCTCTTGACGAGATCGGACCTACCGCAGGCCGACCGGCAGCGAATTGCAGCGAACAGGGACATCTGTGTACCAGCCATGATCGCGCGCACGACAACATACCCGGACCAAATCGTGCGGAGCCTGCCGACCCTAAAGAGTGAAAGCGACGTAACCGTAAGTCTTGTGGCGGACTCGAATCGCTCACGCACGGAGGCCTCAATCAATTCGTTTATCCACTGCTGTACAGATATTGCCTCCGCAGGTCGCGTTGTGGTTCTCGACACTGGCCTTTCTCCCGAGTATCGGAATCTGATAGCGGACCGCTATGGATTTCTGGAAATCAGCGAGCCACTGACCGACTCTCCGCCCTCAAATCTCGCGCAGTTCCGTAGCCGGATTCATACGCGGTTCTGGTTACATGTGGACGGCTATCAGTTCTTTGCGCCCGAAGCATTGATTACACGATTGCGTGAAGTCTTTCGATGTGAGCCCACTCTGCACCAGGTTGGAATCAATTTGGGCGACTCGTCGACGCTGACAGGAATTAGTTCCGCAGAAGAGGTCACTCACCGGACAATGAGCGGCTATCGCTATGTATTGACCGACCGACTGGCCCTCGGGCCATCAATGTTCGATCTTGCGATGCTCGACCGAAATGGAGGCCTGAGTCGCAATCACGTCGAGTCGCATATCGAGGTTGGCAGAAACGTGAGTCGAATCGGGGCGCGTGCAGCGAGTCTTGATGAGGTGCTGTGCATCGCTCACGACATGTGAAGTCGGAACTGATCGCGATTCGTTACGAGTGCAGACGCCGCGTTTCGAATTAGGTAACAAACACGGCCGGACAACGCCCTGACGTGACGTGTGTTGCCGACAAAGGGCGTGAACCAACAACGGACACGAGTGGAACCGCAGGTTCATGGCAGCGGCACTCCGCCGCGCAGGTACACCGTGGTCGTATGGGTGAAGAACTCCCGGGCCGCACCGCCCTGTTCCTTGGGACCCAGCCCACTCTTTTTGGCGCCGCCGAACGGTACGTGCGGGTCGGCGCCGGCGGATTCGGAGTTGACGTGCAGCACCCCGACGTCGATGTGCTCGACGGCCTGCAGCGCGCGGGTCAAGTCCTGGGTGAACACGGCTGCGGACAGCCCGAACTCGCTGTCGTTGGCCAACGCGAACGCCTCCTCGGCGTCGGCGGCTCGACGTACCGCCAGCACCGGTCCGAACAGTTCCTGACCCCAGATGTCGAACTCGGTGAGAGGTGTGCCGCCGTTCAGTTCCGCGATGGTCGGGGCGATGAAATAACCCTGCGCCAGCGGGCCGTCGCTGTAGCGGCCCCCGCCCGCCAGCACGGTGGCTCCCTGGGCTTTCGCGACGTCGATGCCGTCGGCGATGTACTGCTGGGCCGAGGCGCTGACCACCGGGCCCATCTGGGTGGATTCATGGGCGGGGTCGCCCACCGCCAGGGCGTCCGCCTGGCGGGTGAGAGCCTCCAGGAACCTCTCCGCGATGCCCTCGGTGAGCACCAATCGTGAAGTAGCCGTGCACTTTTGGCCGGTGCTGCGGAATGCGCCCAGCATCACCTGCTCGACGGCCAGGTCGAAGTCGGCATCGTCGAGCACCACGGCGGCGTTCTTGCCCCCCATCTCCGCCTGCATCGGAACTCCGTGCGCGGCGGCCGTGGCGGCGATCTTTCTGCCCACTCCGGTGGAGCCAGTGAAGGTGATCGCGTCGATTCCGTCGTGGGAAACCAGGGCGTCGCCGACCACGGGGTCGCCCATCACCAGGTTCAGCACCCCGGGAGGAAGGCCCGCTTCGGTGAGTGCCTCGGCGAGGCGGACTGCGAGTAACGGCACCGCGCTCGCCGGTTTCCACACCACCGTGTTTCCGAAAACCAAGGCCGGGGCGATCTTCCACGCCGGGATGGCGATCGGGAAGTTGAACGGGGTGATCACCGCGACGACACCGAGGGGCTTGCGGGTCACCAGGATCTGTTCCCCGGCGCGCGGGGAGGCATAGATCTCGCCGGCCGGCCGGTCCCCCTCGGCAGCGTAGTAGCGCAGGATCTGGGCGGCGCGGCGTACCTCGCCGATGCCTTCGGCTTTGGTCTTGCCCTCCTCGAGGGTCAGCTCAAGCCCCCAGGCCTCGGCATGCCGGTCGACGACGGCCGCCGCTGCGGCCAGGATCGCCCCACGGGCGTGGATCGGGGTGCCCGCCCACCCGCTCAATGCGCTGCGGGCCGCATCCACGGCGTTCTCGACGTCCGCGGCAGCAGCCGAGTAGCCCTCGGCGACAGTCTGATTCGGATGCGCCGGATTGGAACTCAGCAGTGCCGGCCCGCCGCCGGCCTGCCACCGGCCGGCGATCAGTTGCCGCAGCGTCTCAGTCATGTCAGCGGAACGCGGCGTGCCCGGTGAGAGCGCGGCCGATGGACAGCAGGTGCATCTCGGAGGTGCCCTCGTAGGTGAGCACCGACTCCAGATTGTTTGCGTGTCGCAATGGGGAATACTCCAACGTGATTCCGCTGCCGCCCAGCAGGGTTCGGCATTCGCGGGCGATCGCGATCGCCTCGCGCACGTTGTTTAGTTTGCCCAGGCTCACCTGCTCGGGGCGTACCCCCTGAGCATCCTTGATACGGCCGAGGTGGATGGCCAGCAGCATGCCCTTGCCCAGTTCGAGGGTCATGTTCGCCAGCTTCTCCTGGGAAAGCTGGAAACTCGACAGCGGCCGGTCGAACACCTCACGGTCTTGGGTGTAGGCGATGGTGGCCTCCAAGGCGTCCCGGGCCGCGCCCATGGCGCCGAACACGATGCCGAACCGCGCTTCGTTGAGGCAAGACAGCGGCGCACCCAGCCCGGCGGCCTCAGGCAGTTGCGCCGAGGCGGGCACCCGGACGTTGTCCAGCACCAGTTCGGAGGTCACCGAGGCTCGTAGTGAAAGCTTGCGGGTGATCTTGTTGGCGCTGAATCCCGGTGTGTCGGTGGGTACCAGGAAGCCACGGATACCGTCGTCGGTCTGCGCCCAGATGGTTGCGACGTCGGCGAGGTTACCGTTGGTGATCCACATCTTGGTGCCGTTGATCACCCAGTCGCTTCCATCGCGGCGGGCGCGGGTGCGCATACCGGCCGGGTTGGAGCCGAAGTCGGCCTCGGTCAGGCCGAAGCAACCGATGGCGTCCCCAGTGGCCAGCCGTGGCAGCCACTCCTGTTTCTGCTCCTCGGAGCCCCATCGGTAGATGGAGAACATCGACAGCGAGCCCTGCACCGATACGAAGCTGCGGAAGCCGCTGTCTCCGGCCTCCAACTCCATGCAGGCCAGGCCGTAGCTGACGGCGTTGGTGCCCGCGCAGCCGTACCCCTCCAGGTGCATGCCCATGACGCCGAGTCCGCCGAACTCCTTGGCGAGTTCCTTCGGAAGGGTGCCCGATTCGAACCAGCCCTCGATGTTGGGGCGCAGCTTGGCGTCGACGAACTTGCGGACGGTGGCGGCGATGTCGCGTTCGTCATCGTCGAGGAGTCGGTCGACGTCGAAGAGTTCGAGGGGGGAGTAGGTGGTCATGGCGTCCCGATCGTGGAGCGTTGTGGTCAGAAGAGCGGTGAGAAAAGTTTAGTCCGGTTTCCGGCCGTCAGAACCAGGAGTTCCGCATCTCCAGGGTGGTCCGGTCCAGGCTCTCCAGCAGGTCCAGTTGCGGCCAGACGCGCGGGAGTTCGTATCGGTAGAAATACCGGGCGGCAGCCCGTTTACCCTCGTAGAAGTCGCCTCTGCGACCTTCGGAGGCAAGTACCTGCTCCAGCCAGATCCAGGCGATGACGGTATGGCCGAACGCCTCGAGGTAAATCGCGCTGTTGGCCAGTGCGGCTTCGACATCTCCGGTTGCGAACATCGAGGAGGTGACCGCAACCAGCCGCTGCCAGCTTGTTTCCAGGTCGGTGGCCAGCTCCTTGGCCTCTGTCGAATTCGCCGCCTGGACGGTTGCGGAAACGGCCTTGTCCAGAGCGGCCAGGTTCGCCCCGCCATCGTGAACGACCTTGCGTCCCAGCAGATCCAGGCTCTGGATACCGTGGGTCCCTTCGTGGATGGGATTGAGCCGGTTGTCCCGATAATGCTGCTCGACGTCATACTCGCGGGTGTAGCCGTAGCCGCCATGAACCTGGATGGCCAGGTTGTTGGCTTCCAGGCACCACTGGGATGGCCAACTCTTGGCCACCGGGGTGAGGATGTCCAGCAGTCGGCGTGCCGACTCGGCTTCTTCGGCCGATTCCGGGCTGGCCTGGACGTCGACCAGTCGACCGCAGTACAGCGCCAGACCGAGGGCGCCTTCGACATAGGACTTCTGCGCCAGCAGCATCCGCTTCACGTCTGGGTGTTCGACGATCCGTACTTGCGGCGCGGTCGGATCCTTCCCGCCAACAGGTCGGCCCTGTGGGCGTTCCGTCGCGTATCGAACCGACTTCAGGTAACCGGTGTAGCCCAGCGCGATCGCCCCCAAGCCGACGCCGAGTCGCGCCTCGTTCATCATGTGGAACATGTAGGCCAGGCCGCGGTGCGGTTCGCCGACGAGGTAGCCGATGGCACCGGGCCGGCCCAGCGGCTGGAAGCGGCCTTCGCCGAAATTCAATGCGGTGTTGACGGTTCCGCGATATCCCATCTTGTGGTTGAGGCCGGCCAGGGTGACGTCGTTGCGGTCGCCCAGCGAGCCATCGGCCTCGACGAGGAACTTCGGGACGATGAACAGCGAAATACCGCGGGTCCCGGCCGGTGCGCCGGCGATCTTCGCCAGCACCAGGTGCACGATGTTCTCGGCGAGTTCGTGATCTCCGCCGGAGATCCACATCTTCGACCCCGTTAGTCGGTAGGTGCCGTCATCCTGGGGTTCGGCGCGGGCCGTGATGTCGGCCAGCGAGGAGCCGGCCTGCGGCTCCGACAGGCACATCGTGCCGGTGAAGCGACCGGCGAGGATGGGCTTGACGAACGTATCGATCTGCTGGGGCGTGCCGTGCGCGGCCAGCAGGTTGGCGTTGGCGACGCTGAGCAGGCCGTAGGCGGCGGTGCCGACGTTGGCGGCGTGGAACCAGGCCAGGCCGGCGCCGGAGACGGTGGCCGGAAGTTGCCAGCCACCCAGAGACTGATCCATGCCCATCGCCAGCAGGTCGGCCTTGGCGAATGCGTCCACCGCCTGCTTGACCTCGGGGTTGAGGGTCACCCGCTCGCCGTCGAAAGTGGGCTCGTGCGCGTCGTTCTTCTTGTTGTGCGGGGCGAAGTAGCGGGTGGCGAGGTCTTGGCACAAGTCGAGCAGGCCATCGAAGGTCTCTCGGGAATGCTCGCTGAACCTCTCACGGCGGGTGAGGTTCTCGACGTCGAGCCACTCGTAGAGCAGAAAGTCGATGTCGCGGCGGGAAAGCAGAGTGGAATCCATATCAGTCCTCCTCCCTGTCCACCCTCTCATGACCGCCTTGCTGTCGGGTGCGGTCACGTCCGCTCGGCGTCCGGAGGTAATCGGTGGTGCCTTCCCCGAGTGTCCTCCATTTGGCGGACACGGCGTCGGCAAGATCGGTACCACCGGAGCTTCGATGTCCGTGGTTCACACCCAGGACGATGACCGCGGTATCGCCGGCGCACATGTTGACAAGAGTGGCTTCCAGACCAACGACACCGCTGCGAAAAGCTAACAGATGCCGAGCGGTGAGCCCGGACAGCTGAGTAAATCGGCTCGCTTCGGAGGGCGGGCGGTCAATCCAGTGGCCCGAATCGGACGCCGCCGTCCCGGGTCGTGGTTTTCACGTCTGAGTCGAATGACGGCAACGCCCTGCACAGTTGCCGCAGGTCACGACCCATCTGCATCACCGTGAAGTCCGGTCGGACGATCGCCGCCGTAGCACTTCCACGTGCCAACCACCGGGCCAGCGGAGTCGACGGCGCCGCATAGTGGACGACGGCGTGGCGCCGTTCGATCAGAGCGAGCTGCGATTGCGCAGGATGCACGGATGTGACCACCGAAAAGCCTTTTCCGCAAATGGAATCGAACCGTTCGCCTGAGGTTGTGAGGGCGTTGGGGCAGAGGCTTCCGGCCAGGTCTTTGCGCCCACGGCGGCGTTCGACGAGCCGTGACCGGGTAAGACGGGGCGTGGCCGAGTCGACTACCTTGGCGGCCAGGCCGGGAATCAGCGGTGCGCGCGGAACGACGAGGCGGCGTATCGCATCGCCGAGCCGGCCACCTGCGGTCATCGAATAGCCGATCGCCAGGGCGAGGGCGATCATGGCTACAGCGTGCGGCTTGCGTTCCCGTTGGTAGGTATCCAGGACGTCGGTGGGCAGGCTGCCGTTGAGAACTCCGGCGAGTTTCCAACTGAGGTTCATCGCGTCCCGCATCCCGGCGCACAGCCCCTGGCCGATGAAGGGCGGGGTCAGATGCGCCGCGTCACCGAGCAGGAAAGTTCCGCCGCGGCGCCAGTGGTCGGCGACCTGAGCGCGGAAGGTGTATTCCGCCACGCGCCTCATGCGCAGTTCCTCGTTCGTGGTCGATCCCAACCACGGGTCGATCAGCGGCCGCAGTGCCTCGACGGTTCCGAAATCGGCTGCGGTCTCGCCGGGCAGTAGCCGGAATTCCCAGCGGTAGTGGGAACCAGCGCACTGCATGAAGGTGCCTGCCCGGTGCGGATTGCAGACCTGATGTACCCCTGGCCACTGGTCGAGTTCGACGGCCGAGTCGATGTCGATCACCAGCCAGCGCTGCGCGAACCTCAGGTCCCGCATTCTGGCTCCGATGTACCTGCGTACCAGGCTGTTTGCGCCGTCACAGCCCAGCAGGTAATCGCACACGACGGTGTGCTCGGTATCGTCGGTGCGGTCGCTGAAGGCGATCCGCGTCCGGCCACCGCCGATATCGGTCAGGCCGGTTACCTCGGCGCCCACCTGCAGGGTGGCCTCCGGATACCGCTGCAGATTTGCTCGCAGCAGGGCCTCGAATGTCGGCTGGTGAAACATGTTGGCCGCAGGATGGCCGTGGCGGGTATTGGTGGGATCACGATGAAACTCGGCCAGCACGGTGAAGTCGGGAGCCAGTAGACGCAGGCCGAGGGCCGGTCGCGAGATCGCGGCGAACTCTGCGCCGATTCCCAGCCGTTCGATGATCCGGTACACCTCGTCGTCGAGGTGCACGGCCCGGGGCTGTGGATACACGCCCTTCCAGCGTTCCAGGATCACGCTGTGGATTCCGTACTGTGCGAGCAGGGTGGCCGTCGTGACGCCGACCGGCCCCGCGCCGATTATCGCCACCAAAGGTTCGGTCATGACGAATTCGTCACTCGGGATCTAGGCTGCTGAACGTGACTGAGGCGACCAACAGGCTGGAGCGTCGGAAACAGCGGACCCGGTCGGCCTTGATCAAAGCGGCACAGGAATTGATCGCCGAAGGCCGGGTGAACGTCCCGGTCCTGGAGATCACTCAGCGTGCCGACGTCGGAATGGGCTCGTTCTACAACCACTTCGACACCAAGGAGCAGTTGTTCGAAGCTGCGGTCTCCGAGGTGCTCGATGCCTATGGAGCACTTCTCGACGCTCTCACCGCGGACATGGCCGACCCGGCTGAGATCTTTGCGGCCAGTTTTCGTCTGACCGGCCGGTTCTTCCGGCTCCATCCCGCGGAAAGTCGCATTCTGCTGGCGAATTGGAGTGCACTGGTTGGCTCTGACCACGGCTTGGCGCCCCGTGCGCTGCGTGACATCAAGGCGGCCACGGCGGCCGGCCGGTTCGATGTGCAGGACCCCGAGTTGGCGGTAGCGGTCACCGCCGGTGTCCTGCTGGGTATGGGAACGCTGTTGCAGCGCAATCCGGAACGCGACAGCGGGGCGACGGCCGATGCCGTGACCGAGGATCTGCTCCGAATGTTCGGTATGACGCCTAAAGGGGCTCGTGCGGTGTGCAGCCGCCAGCTTCCCGAGGTTGATTTTCACGAGTAGCGCACCCGCATGCGTTGGGTGCCCAGGTCGATCGCGCCGTCGTCGGTCCTTATCGACGCTTCGACTTCATCACCGTCGTGCAGGTATTTCGGGTTCGCGGCTTGGCTGGCGAAGAACGCCTTCCACTTGACCGCCGTCGGCAGGAGGCGCGAGATCATCTCCACCGGTTTCGGCGGGGCGCTCAGCGCGGTCCCGACGGGGGTGCCGGTGAGGATGAGGTCTCCGGCGGCCAGGTCCTGAAACCGGCTCAGCGACTGCAGCGCTTTCAATGGCTGGTAGAGCATGTCGCCTTCGACGACGGCGTTCTGCCGTTCCTCGCCGTTCACGCTCAACCGCAGGCGCAGTTCGCCGAAGCGCGCGAGTTCCTCGTCGTCGAGCAGAACCAGATCCGGCCCGACCGGGGTGAACGTCGGATAGGACTTCGCTTCGTAGAACTGCGTCTGCGGGAGCTGAATGTCGCGTGCGGAGACATCGTTGGTGACCACCAACCCGGCGATGTAGCCGTTCACTTCGGAAACCATTGTGCCGACGGCAATGTCGCGACCGACCACCAGACCGATCTCCACTTCGTAGTCGAGGAATCGGACGTGGGGGGGTTTGACGATCGAGTGCGACGGCCCGCTGATCGAGGCCGAGGATTTCCGGAAGAACGTCAGCGGAACGGACTTCGGGTCCATGCCCGCGTCCTTGACGTGCGAGGCGAAGTTGGTCATCTGCGCAACCACGCGGCACGGTGTTGTAACAGGGGAGAGCAGTTCCAGGCCGTCGATTGCGACGACGTTCGCTGAACCGCGCGCCGCCTCGACGGCGGACCGATCGGCCAGCAACTCGGCGGTTGTTCGAGCCGTCGTGTCGATCTGCGTGGCACCCGCGGGTGTGCGCACCCACCAGTTTTCGGCGGTCCGGAGGACGGAGACACTCATGTGGCGGCAACTTTCAGCAGGCCGATCATGCGGCGGATATCGAACTCGTTGTCCTGCCGCAACGCAGTGAGCATGGCGGCAAGTTCGTGGCGGGCGGTGCGGGCGGTGACTCCGAGGAAGTCTTTGGTGACCGGTGGACCCCACTGGGCCAGCCCCGAGGCGGTGAACGGGGCCCATCCGGGCTCCAGCGTGTTGTCGAACATGTCCCCGTCGGCGAAGTGTTCGACCAGGAAGCCATCAGGATCACGCCAATAGTCGAAGATCTGGCTGCCCTGAATGTGGCGTCCGACGCCCCAGGATCGGATATAGCCTCGTGTCCTGAGGTATTCGCCGCCGGCGGCCAGTGCGTCCAGGTCGCAGACCTGGTATGCGGAGTGGACGTAGCGATTGGCCGGCCCCAGTGTCAGGGCCAGGGTGTGATGGTCGGACGGGGTTGACCCGCGGTCGCAGCGGATGAAGCTCATGGTCGGCCCGCGATCCCGTTGGCCCGCGAAGTAGAGGAAGTCGCTGACGATCAGGCCGAGGTGCTCGAGATACCAGTTCAGCGTCCGGATGTAGGAGGTGGACTGGATCACCACATGGCCGAGGCGCTGGACAAGGGCAGGGGCGCGCAGCGGCCGTTGGGTGGCATTGGACCGACGCAGAGTGTGGCCGAAGTTGTAGACGTGCGGTTCCTGGCTGGGGAGAGTGGGCAATTCATGGTTTCCCGCAACGACTTTCACCAGGATGCCGCTGGGATCCCTCAGTTGGACCGCCATGCCGCCGATCGACTCCGGCAGCGGTCTGGCGGTAGCGCGCGTCCTGTCGGCCAAGCGCAGCAGGTCGATCTCGTCGGCCGCTGCGAACGCCATCCCCTGGAACCGGCTTTGGCAACCCCGGCGGATCACCACACACGGAGTCCCGGCATCGGTACCACGTAGCAGCAGTTCGCTGGGAGTCCGAGACGCCGTGTGCAGTCCGAAGGCCTCCGCGAAGGCCGCCGCCTTCTCAAGGTCGGGCTTCTCGAACTCCAGCCAGGCGAGGTCATGGACCTTGATCATCGGGTCCCGCGACCGGCCGGGATGTTCACCGGGCCGGGCACCGTGTTCGCTGTGCAGATCCAGGTGCGGGTCCCTGTTCAGGCCCCTCTGCAAACCGGATTTTCCGCTCATGTCAATCTCCTAACTGACGAAATCGTCACATACGATGGATCCCTCAGTCAAGTGACAGTTTTGACGCGCGGCATTCGGCACCGATCGTCGGTGACGGGCAGTAACGTCTCCCGGAACCGGCGAACTTGCGAGGCGGGAGCAGAAGCGTGGCAGAGCATCCGAAGACGCGGCAAACGAGGCGAATCGCAGTCGCGGCGGCGGTTCTGATGGTCACGGCCGGCGCCGGTTGTGCGCGGCAGGACAATTCCGCGTCGGACGCCGAACCGAACGGGCTCAAGATCGTTGCCCAAATGCCGATCGGCCAGGACGGAAAGGAGGTCAAACTCGACGCTGTCGGGACGCCGGCCACCGCGGCTGGGGACGGAACGGCCAGCTGCCCTCAGGTCGCCATCGCGATGGCCGGACCATTGACCGGTCCGGATGCGCCGTTCGGCCACAACGTCGAGAATGGGGCACAACTGGCCGTCGAACAGCACAACGCCGCCAACCCGGGCTGCGACGTCAAATTGGTGACCTTCGACACCGAGGGCGATCCCCAGAAAGCGACGCAAGTCGCCCCCGAGATCATCAATAACCCGATGATCATCGGCCTGGTCGGCCCGACGTGGTCGGGAGAGACGAAGGCGACGGGTGCGATTTTCGATCAGGCCGGGCTGGTGGCGATAACACCGTCGGCCACCAATGTCGCTCTTTCGGAACGGGGGTGGAAGACCTTCTTCCGCGGGCTCTCCAGTGATGGGGTACAGGGACCGTCGCTGGGCAATTACCTGAAGAACACGCTGGGCGTGAAGAAAGTATGCGTCGTGGACTACAGCACCGATGCCGGTGCAGGTCAAGCGAAGATGGTTGCCTCTGCTCTGGGCCCGCTGGTCGAAAACGGGTGCACCATCTCGATCAAGCAGGGGGACAAGGACTTCTCCGCCGTCGTCACCCAGATCATGGACAAGTCTCCCGACGCGGTGGTGTACGCGGCCTACTACACAGAGGGAGCGTTGCTCCTGGACCAACTCCGCCAAGCTGGCTTCACCGGTGTCTTCGCCGGCCCCGACGGCCTGAAGGATCCGCAGTTCGTCAAAGCCGCCGGGCAGGCCGCCAAGGACGCGGTGCTGTCCTGCCCCTGCGGCCCGGCGACCGGAAGGTTCGTCGAGGAGTACACCGGAAGGTTCGGACAGCCGCCCGGAACGTACAGCGTCGAGGCCTACGACGCGGCGACCATCCTGCTGAAGGGCATCGATTCGGGGGCGGACAGTCGGACGGCCCTCCTGGAGTTCGTCCGGGGCTACGACGGTCAGGGGCTTGCACGCAACTACCACTGGACCGATACCGGCGAACTGACCTCAAACCAGATCTGGATCTACAAGGTTCAATAGCGGGCGGCCGCAGGTCAGCCCGGATGGTGCCCGGACCGCCGCGAGGCGTACGGCCACGGCTTGTTGCGCTCCGGTACCGAGGCAGTGCGGACCTCCTTCAGGAGCATCCGCAGGCGCTGGCGCAGTTCGTGCAGCGCCGGATCCGTCCAGCGATTGTCGACCTCGATCGGGTCGTCGGTGAGGTCGTAGAGCTCCCACTGGTCATCCAGTGGGCTGGTCCGGTAAACGTCGCCACCGAGGCCGTTGGCCGCTAGGTGGCGCACCCCGGGTTCGGTCCACGTCGAGGGGTCATCGAAGCTGCGCACCAATTTCCACAGGTGGCCGTCGATCGCGACCACCAGACCCTCGAAGTTCGCCGCGGTGTGTGCCGGGATTTGGATGCGCAGCGGTGCAGGGGGACTGGTGGTCTGCTTGAGCATGCGCCCCAGACCAGAAGCCCCGGAGTCACCCTCGAGCATGTTGTCCCGGGTCAGCAGGTAGACCGGCCGGTCCTCGTCGGCGGGGGCTCCGTCGACCACGGGCATCAGGTTGCGCCCGGGCAACGGGTGGACCTCGCTGAACGATCGGCGCAACGTCGCGGCAGCGGCGTCGACGTCGACCCCCGCTGCCCCGAGCAGGGTGGGCACCAGATCGACGTGCGACGTCGGGGCGGTGACGGTTCGGGTTTGGTTGGCCTGCTTGCCGATCCGGGCGATGGTGAACGGCACCCGCGTGGCCTCGTCGTAGAGGTTGAACCACTTCTGGTGCAGCCCGCCGTGCGCGCCGAGCAAGTCGCCGTGGTCGGCGGTGCGCACCAACACCGCATTCTCCGAGCCGCCGTCGGTGACCGCCCGGCGTACCCGGTCGATCGGAGCGTCGACCTCGGCGTGCAGTCGGTAGTACAGATCGCGATAGCGCTGGGCGAAGCGGTCGTAGACCGTTTGGATCGCGGGGGCGGGCCCGTAACCGGAGTAGTAGGCCTCGCGGAAGGCGATCTGCGCGGCAGGCTTGTCGCGCAGATCCTCATCGGCGGTGGGAGCTGCCGGCACGTGTGGTGGATCGAGGTGTGACGGCTTGAGTGGGCTGCGCAGCGCCCACGTCGGAAAGAGCACGATGTCGTGCGGGTTGACGAAGCTGGCCACCAAAAGGAAGGGCCGCAACGCATCCGCATCCCCGGCGCGGCGACGGGCGTAGCGGTCCTCCAGCCAGGCCAGAACCCGGTCGGCGATCAGCGGATCGCGGCGAAGACCGCAGTTGGCCATTCCCGCCCCGTGCGGCTCGGGGCCCACCCACCCGGAGAAGCCGTACGGCGCCAGCGGGTCGGCATCGAGATAGCGCTGGACCGCGGCCGCGTCGACGACACCGTGGTCGTCGTTGGTGGCCAGAGTGTGCCCGGAGGCATCGTGAAGATCGGCGTGCGAGATGTGCCACTTGCCGTCGTAGTGCGTGTCGTAACCGGCGGCACGGAACCAGTTGCCCAGCGTCGGCACCTCGCCCGGCCGCAGCCAGCGCATCCGGGAGTCGTCGGCGACCTTGCCGATACCGTCGGTCTGGGTGACCCCGTGCAGGTCGGGGTACTGACCGGTGAACATCGTCGGCCGGCTCGGCACGCAGGCCAGCGAGCCGGTGTAGTGCCGGGTGAACGTCACTCCGTGTTCGTCGAACCAGCGTTGACCGGGCAAAACCCTTCTACGCCAGGCGAGTACATCGTCAGCCTCGTAGGGCGGGATGGCACGCTCCTCGTCGGTCATCAGGATGACGATGTCGGGGCGCCCGGAAGTCTGTTCGATCACAGCTGTCCCTCCACTTGTGCTTTCAATCCGTCGAGCATCACGTCGGACTGCCTGGCCAGCATCCGGCACACCGCACGTTCGGCCAGGTGCGCCAACGGATTGGTGCCTATCTCGACAACGCTGGTCAGCGTTACGGTGGTAAGGCCGCTGGCCGAAGGGCTCAGCGTCCAACGGTTGGACACCCGCCGCAGCCGACGGGGCAGGCCTTCGATGTCGTAGGCCAAAGCCGTCAGCGGGGAGAACTCGGTGATGCGCTCGACCAGGGTGTCGCGTCCGACCTGCACCCGCCGCGTCGCGCCGACCGGTCCGTCGCCGTGCTCAAGAAGGCAGGAATGGTCAACGTTCGGCGCCCAGGTCGCGAGCGATCCGAAGTCGGCCAGCTGGGCCCAGACTGTCTGCGGTTCGCCAGCTATGCTGCACGTCCGGCTGATGGCGGCCACGTCTGCATTCAACCCTATTTCTTCCCCTGGCGACTGTTCTGCCAGGGGCTGTAGTCCGCGATCAGTTTCTCCTGAGGTGGTCGCTGGGCGGCGGGCACATGCTCAAGGTTGATCCGGATCCGGTACCAGACCGAACTCGGCCCGCGCATCGCGTCGATGAGGACGTCCGCAGGTTCGAGAGCCGTGGCCGCATCAGGGTGGCGGGAACGCCACACCTCCAGTGCGGCCAACGCCTCGCCGCGCGTCTTGGTGCGCGCGACTTCGATCAGCGGCTTGCTCGTGGCGGCTCGCTCAGCCGGGCCGAGGTTCTCGGCGAGCGCCAGCAGCCCGTCCAATGACCCGACCGACTCATCCATGGCGGCCCACGGGTCGCCCCGCTGTGCGAACCGGGCCCCAACGGTGTCGACCGTGAACCAGTCCGGACGACACCCCGCGACCTCCTCCCAGTCCAGCGGCGTAGACACCCTGGCGTCGGGAACGGCGCGCACCGAATACGCCGAAGCGACGGTGCGGTCCTTGGCGTTCTGGTTGAAGTCGACGAAGACCCCGTGGCGTTCTTCCTTCCACCACCGGCTGGTCGCCAGTTCTGGGGCGCGGCGTTCGACCTCCCTGGCCACCGCCTGCGCGGCCGTGCGTACCGCGGCGAACGGCCACTGAGGCGCGATGCGGGCATAGACGTGAAAACCCTTGGAGCCGGAAGTCTTCGGCCAGGGCGTCAGCCCATGGTCGACGAGCACCTCTCGAACCACGGCCGCCACGTCGAGAATCTGCTCCCAAGGAACCCCGGGGAGCGGATCGAGGTCGATGCGCAACTCGTCGGGATGCTCGAGATCGTCGGCCCGCACGGCGTGCGGGTTGAAGTCGACGCAGCCCAGATTGACTGCCCAGGCCAGCCCCGCGGCATCGTGGATGACCGCCTCCCGGGCCGAAGTTCCTGATGCGTAACGCAATTCGGCGACGTCGACCCAGTCCGGGCGCTTCTCCGGTGCTCGTTTCTGGAAGACGGCTTCTTCCGGCTGTTCGCTGGTGCCGATGCCCTTGACGAAACGCTTGAGAATCATCGGGCGGTCAGCGGCACCGCGCAGCGCCCCGTCGGAAACCGAAAGGTAGTAGTTGACAAGGTCGATTTTGGTGATGGCCGACCGAGCGCTGGTGGCGGGAAACACCACCTTGTCCGGGTGGGTGATGGTGACCGGGCGGCCGGCAACTTCCAGCATCCCGGCGGCCGATCGCACCATATTCGCCAGCGTAACCAGCAGTCGTCCTACGCTGGACTTCATGCCGAATCTCACCGACCTAGCCAGCAAGGCGATCAAACAGGCGATCAAGTACGCCGAACGCGGCTCAGCGGAGTTGCACTATCTGCAGAAGATGATCACCTCCGGGGCCTTCGGGATCGAACCACCGCAGAATTACGCCGCACTGGTCGCCGACATCAAGCGCTGGGGTGAGGTCGGCATGATCCCCTCGCTCAACGCCCGGCGCTGCCCCAATCGGTTGGCGCTGATCGACGACGAGGGTTCGATGACGTTCGCCGAACTCAACGACGCCTGCAACGCGGCAGCCAACGCACTGCTGGCGATGGGCGTGAAGGGTGGCGACGGTGTGGGGATCCTGGCGCGCAACCACCGCTGGTTTCTCATCGCCAACTATGCCGCAGCCCGGGTGGGGGCTCGCATCATCCTGCTCAACACCGAATTCTCCGGCCCGCAGATCCGTGACGTGTCCGCACGTGAGGGCGCCAAGGTCATCATCTACGACGACGAGTACACCGAAGCCGTGCGGATGGCCGAGACACCCCTGGGCAACCTGCGGGCACTGGGCGCCAACCCGGACAGCGACGTCCCCTCCGGAAGCCATGACGAGACGCTGGCCGAGGTGATCGCCCGCAACAGCACGGACCCCGCCCCCAAGGCGACCAAGCATTCGTCGATCATCATCCTGACCAGTGGCACAACCGGAACCCCGAAGGGGGCGAACCGTAAGGCACCGCCGACACTGGCGCCGATCGGCGGGGTGCTGTCGCACGTTCCGTTCAAGTCCGGCGAGGTGACGGCACTTCCGTCGCCGATGTTCCACGCCCTGGGCTATCTGCACGCGACCATCGCCATGACGCTTGGCTCCACACTGGTGCTGCACCGCCGGTTCAAGCCCGCCGTGGTGCTCGAGGATGTGCCAAAGCACAAGGTCACGGCGATCGTCGTGGTCCCGGTCATGCTCTCCCGGATGCTCGACGCCCTGGAGAAGATGGAGACCAAGCCGAACCTGTCCTCACTGCGGATCATCTTCGTGTCCGGGTCACAACTGGGCGCCGAGCTCGCGACCCGGACCATGAAGGACATCGGCCCGGTGGTCTACAACCTCTACGGCTCCACCGAGGTTGCGTTCGTCTCCATCGCACGTCCGCAGGACTTGAAGAAGAACCCGGCGACGGTCGGCCCGATCGTCAAGGGTGTCCGGGTCAAGATTCTCGACGAGCACGGAAAAGAGTTGCCGCAGGGGAAGGTCGGGCGGATCTTCGTCGGCAATTTCTTCCCGTTCGAGGGCTACACCGGCGGTGGCGGTAAGGAGATCATCGACGGACTGATGTCCTCGGGCGACGTCGGCTACTTCGACAAGGATGGACTGCTCTACGTCAGTGGGCGTGACGACGAGATGATCGTCTCCGGCGGGGAGAACGTCTTCCCGGCGGAGGTCGAGGATCTCATCAGCGGCCATCCCGACGTCATCGAGGCCACCGCTCTCGGCGTGGACGACAAGGAGTTCGGGCAGCGGCTCCGCGCGTTCGTCGTGGCGAAAGAAGGCGTCGAAGTCACCGAAGAGGCGATCAAGGACTACGTCCGGGAGCACCTGGCGCGCTACAAAGTTCCCCGTGAGGTCATCTTCCTGACCGAACTGCCGCGCAACCCGACCGGGAAGATCCTCAAGCGCGAGCTGCGTCAGATCGAGGTGAAGTAGCGGCGCCCCTTTACGGGTCGCGGGGCAGGCCGAGCAGTCGCTCGGCGATGATGTTGAGCTGTACCTCGGAGGTGCCGCCGTAGATCGTGGTGGCGCGGCTGGCCAGAAGGAACTCGGCCCATTTGCCCTGCGGTGTGTCCTCTTCCCAGATCGCGCCGTCGACACCGAACGAGGCGACGACGAACTCGGCGTACCCCTGCCCGGTCTTCATGGACAGCAGCTTTGAGATCGCCGCTGCCGGCATCGCGTCCCCGCCGGCGAGGGTCAGCAGGGTCGAGCGCATGTTCAGCAGCTTGGCCGCATGCCCCTCGGCGATCAGTTCCCCGGCCCGGTGGTGGCCGGTCTGGTCCAGATGCGCCCCGCTGACGAACTCGACGAAGCGGTCCAGGTTGGGCAGGAACCAGGGCTCGCTGCTCCCGATCGAAACCCGTTCGGCGGTAAGGGTATTGCGACTGACGTCCCAGCCCCGGTTCACTTCGCCCAGAACCATGTCGTCGGGTACGAACACGTCGTCGATGAAAACCGTGTTGAACAGCGCGTTGCCGGTCAGTTCCCGCAGTGGCTTGACTTCAACCCCGGGAGCCTTCATGTCCAGCAGGAAGTAGGTGATGCCATTGTGCTTCGGGGCGCTGGGGTCGGTGCGTGCCAGTAGCGCACCCCACTCGGAGAACTGAGCACCGGTGGTCCAGATCTTCTGTCCGGTGATCCGCCAACCACCGTCGACCTTGGTGGCCTTCGTGGTCAGGCTGGCCAGGTCCGAACCGGCACCGGGCTCGGAAAACAGTTGGCACCAGATCATTTCGCCGCGGAAGGTGGGGGGCAGGAAACGCTGCTTCTGCTCGTCGGTCCCGTAAGCCGCGATCGAGGGGATAAGCCAGGCGGCGATACCCATGTTGGGACGTTTGACCCGACCTGTGCCGAACTCCTGGGCGATGATGATCTGCTCGACTGGCGAGGCGGCCCGACCCCAGGGCTTGGGCAAGTGGGGCTGCACCCAGCCACCCTCGGCGATCGCTGCCTTCCGCTCCTCGCGCGGGATTGCTTTCAGGGCTGCCACTTCGGAGCGGATCTCTTCGCGCAGTTTCTCAGTCTCCGGGTCGAGATCCACTTCGACGGCCCGCATTCCGGTGCTGGTGGCGGTGTCGAGCACCCGCTGCGGATACTCACCGGACCGACCGAATGCCGCGACCAGACCCAGTGTGCGCCGGTAGTAGATATTCGTGTCGTGCTCCCAGGTGAAGCCGATGCCACCGTGAACCTGAATGCAGTCCTGCGCACACTGCTGGGCGGCGACTGGGGCCAGCGTCGCGGCGACGGCAGCGGCGAATTCGTAGGCGGTTTCCTTGTTGTCCCAGTTGCATTCGGCCGCTTCGTCCAGCGCACGGGCGGCGTCCCATACCGCCGCTGTAGCCCGCTCGGTAGTGGCGATCATTCCGGCGCACTTGTGCTTGATGGCCTGGAACTGACCGATCGGCCGGCCGAACTGCTCGCGGATCTTCGCGTAGGCGGATGCGCTATCGGTGGCCCATCGGGCGATGCCAACGGCCTCGGCGGACAGCAACGTGATGATGATCGCCCGGGCCGCCGACTCGGGCAGGTTTGAGAGGAGCGCCCCGGTGGCCACTTCGACGGCATTGGCCCGCACGTGGGCGATCGGGCGCAGGGGGTCCACCGATCGCAGCGGTTCGATCTCCAGTTGCGTGGCGTCGAGAACCGCCCACTCCACGCCGCTCTCGATGGCGACTGGCAGCACCAGCACGGAAGCCTGCGGGGCGCAGGGAACCGATCGCGCCTCGCCACGGATCACCACTGTGTCGCCGTGTCGGGTTGCGGTGAGGTCGGACTCAAGGGCGAAGGCTGCGATGGCTGCACCGCAGGCCAGGGAAGACAAGATTTCGGTGCGGCGGTCGTTCGCCGAGATCAGCGCGCTGGCGATCGCTGACGGTACGAATGGACCCGGTGCTGCCGCGTAACCGAACTGCGCGATCACGATCGCCAGTTCAAGCAGGCCGGCGCCCTGCCCGTCCACTTCTTCGGCCAGGTGCAGGGCCTGCAGGCCTTGGTCGGCAGCCGCCTTCCAGTAGCGCGGCGGGTTCTCAGGCGGTGCCTCCAGCGCGGCGTGCAGGACCTCCGACGGTACCGACCGCTCCAGCAGGGACTTGACCGACTTGGCCAAGTCGATGTGTTCGGGATTGATCGCGATGGGCACGAAGACCGCCTTCCCTAACTAACCGGTGGGTTGGGACAGAGGGTACTCGTCCTTGCCCGGCTTACCATCGGGCCTCGGCGTGGCGCGCAGAACGACGACGAGGCCGGCGCCGATCACCATGACCACACCGACGGCCCACATGCCGGCCCGGTTGCTGCCGGTCAGGTCCGCCAGTGCGCCGGTCGCGTAGGGAGCCGCGAATCCGCCCAGGTTGCCCACCGAGTTGATCAGTCCGATTCCCCCTGCGGCCGCTGCGCCGGTGAGAAACCGCGACGGGAGCGCCCAGAAGACCGGCAGGGCGCTGAAGACGCCGATGGCCGCCAGAGTCACCGGAACCATCACGGCGATCGGATGGCCCAGGTACAGCGCCACCGGAATGGCCAGGCCGCCCAGCAGCAGTGGGATCGCGACGTGCCAGACGTGTTCACGAGTGCGGTCGGCATGCCGGGACCACAGGAACATCGCTGCTGCACCAAATGCGTACGGGATCGCGGTGATCAGGCCGACCTCGATCAGCGAGAGTTGCAGCCCGAAAGTCTTCTTGAATCCCGCGATGATCGACGGCAGGAAGAACGCCAGCGCGTAGAGGCCGTAGGCGATGCCGAAGTAGACCAGGGCCAGTGCCCAGACCCGCGGGCTGCTCAGGGTGCGCCGCAACGGGAACTGAAAGGTGCTGCTCACGTGATCTTGTTCGGCTGCAAGGGTGTCCATCAGCCAGCGCCGTTCATCGGCCGGCAGCCAGTGGGCATCGGCCGGACGGTCGGTCAGGTAGAACCAGCAGACCACTCCGAGGATCACCGCGGGAAGGCCCACGCAGATCATCATGAATCGCCAGCCGTCCAGGCCGAAGGCCCCGTGTCCGGCCTGAATCAGCCAGGCCGCCAGAGGCGTTCCGATGGCCGAGGCAACCGGAACGGCCAGCATGAACACCCCGACGATGCGGGCACGGTAGGCCGCCGGAAACCACTGGGTCAGGAAGAACACGACGCCGGGAAACAGTCCGGCCTCGGCCACCCCGAGCAGGAACCGCAGCACCAGCAGTGTGGTGGCGTTCGGCGCGAACCCGATCGCGACGGCGACGACCCCCCAGGAAACGGCGATCCGGGCCAGCCAGCGGCGGGCTCCGAACCGCGCCAACGCCAGATTCGAGGGCACTTCGACCAGCACGTAGCCGATGAAGAAGATGCCCGACGCCAGGCCGAACATGGTGGCCGACAGCGCAAGATCGGCACTGACCTCCGCTTTGGCGATCCCGAGGTTGGTGCGGTCGAGGTAGTTGACGAAGTACAACGCCATCAGCAGCGGCACTAAGCGGGTGGCGACCCGCCGCAGCACTCGTGCCTCCAGCGCCTCAGGCGAGTCGGACATCTTGCCTCCCGTTAACCACGTTGACCAGATCCCGCCCGTCGCGCAGGCGCCGGCAGTTGTTTACCGCCATGGACAGGTAGCGGTGCATGGTGTCTTTCGTGTACCACACCACGTGTGGGGTAACGACGACGTTGTCTAGTCTGAGCAGGGGATTGTCCGGGCGGACGGGTTCCACGGCGAAGACGTCCAGACCCGCGGCGGCCAGCTGTCCCGCGCGCAGGGCGTCGACGAGGGCGGCCTCATCGACAACCCCGCCTCGGGAAGTGTTGACCAGCACGGCTGTCGACTTCATGGATGCGAGTGCCGCCCGGTCAAGCAGGCCCTCGGTCAACGGCGTCAAGGGCAGATGAAGGCTGACGATGTCACTGGTTGTCAATAGCTCGGGCAGCGTCCGCCAGGCCGGTGATCCGTCGTCGGTGGTGCTGGTGTGCAGCACTCGCGCACCCATAGCGGCCACGATCGTCTCCACCCGTTGGGCGATGTTCCCGTAGCCGACCAGGCCAACGGTGCAGGAGCCGATATCGCGCACGGTCTCGCCCAAGCTGGTGTCGGTGGGCCAGCCGCGGCCGGCTCGGGTGTTCCGGTCCAGTTCGAGCAGCCTGCGCATTGCGGCAAGCATCAGCAGGACGGTGCCCTCGGCGGCCGACGGAGCATTGGCGCCAGGAGTGTTGGCGACCGCGATGCCCAGTTCGGTGGCGGTGCCGACGTCGATGGTGTTGACCCCGGCACCCAATTTCTGCACCAGCCGAAGCCGGGGACCGCGGCGAAGGTCGTCTCCGGACAGCGGCCGCAGCATGTGCCACAGCACATCGGCCGCGGGCATTTCGCGGTGCAGAGTGGTGACGTCGTCCTCGTGGCACCATCGAATATCTAACCAGTCCGATTCGGGCGCAAGGACTTCCAGAACGGTATCGGTGGGCAGGAAGTGCGCCAGTACTCTTACGGCCACAGCATCATCTGACCCGCACCATCGCACCGCCTCGCGCCATGCCACTAGACGATATTCGCGGCCTGGTCCCGGCAAGTTCCGGCCCCGATTTGGCTTGCGGTGCAGCGTCATCGTTTCTGGCCGACTGGCATACTCTGAGCTATGACGCCTGCCGTGGCTTTCGAGCGAAGGTGACTCCAAGTCGAGCAGCGTCGCGTCGTGCGCTGCAGTGGACCGGCGAGATCGTCATCACTCTCGGGGTGATTTTGGCGCTGTTCGTGGTCTATTTGCTGTGGTGGACCGGCGTGCAGACCGCCGGCGCGCAACGCGATCTGGGCGCTGAACTTGATCGCGCAGCCCAGAGTGCGGTAATTGCGCCCAGTGGAACGCAGGCGGGCGTCCCGTTGGTGGATCCAGCGCCTGCCGTCCCTGCAGTCGGCAAACCGTATGTGCGCATCCAGATTCCGACCCTGGGTGCCGACTGGAGTTGGATCGTCGTGGAGGGCGTTGATTTGCCGCAGTTGGCGCTGGGCCCCGGGCACTATCCCGGCACCGCTGGTCCTGGTGAAGTCGGTAACTTCGCTGTCGCCGGGCACCGCGCGGGCCATGCTGCACCGTTCGAGAATCTCGATCGGCTCAAGCCCGGCGACGTCGTGAACTTCTCAGTCGGTGACGAGCACTGGTCTTACCGCGTCGAACGGTCCTTTCTGACCGAGCCCACCGATATCGGGGTCATTGATCCCGTGCCGGAACAACCGAATGCCGTCCCGACCAAACGACTGATGACGCTGACGACATGTGATCCGAAGTACGGGGTTCGGTTTAAACGATTGATCGTGGTCGGCACTTTGATTGAGGAGCGCTGATGTATGCCGCTTTGTGGGCGCTGTTGCCTGGGCCGACCCCGGTTCGCGCGTTGATCGCAGTGGTCCTGGTCGTGGCCGTGCTCGTCTTGTTGTTCACGGTGGTCTTTCCATGGGCGAGCCAGTTCGTGCCGGGCCAAGACGTCTCCGTTGGCTAGTTCCTCGCCAGGGCGTTCGCCCGCGCTTTGGGCGATGGTCGGCCTGATCGTCGGGTCAGCGGTGTGGCTCGGGTTTCGGTTGTTCGGGCCCGCCACGGTCCTGGTGGTACCGGTCGGCGTGGCGTTGCTGTGCTGGGGCGGCTACGCCGCATTGCTGACGGCGATCATGGTGAAACTGGCTCGCAGCGTTCGGCTGCCGATGTGGGCTGTGGCGTTGGCCGTGCTGTGGGGCGGATTGCCGGCGGCGGCCTTCGCCCAGATGATCGCCTTTGCGACACGTGACCGGATCGCCAACGCATTAGGTTCGTCGGGCCAGGCGTGGACCTCGGCGTTGGCGGCACCGATTCCCGAGGAGGTCGTCAAAGCAGCCGGTGTTGTGCTGCTGATGGTGGTGACCACGCCGGTCTTACGGAATCCGCTTTGTGGAATGGTGCTCGGGGCTCTGGTGGGAATCGGTTTCAACGCGGCCGAGGGGTTGGTGTTCAGCGTCTCGGAAATGGCGCGGTCGGGCTCGTGGGAGCCGCTGTGGTCCGATCTATTCGTTCGAGGCGTCCTCACTGGTCTAGTGACTCATTCAGGGCTGAGCGCCATCGTCGGTGCTGGTGTCGGATATCTGTGTGGCGCGGTGGACGTTCCTTGGGCGCGACGGGTCAATGTGCTCGGCGGACTGCTCGTCGCGGCCATCGTCCTGCACGCTCTCATCGACACGCCGCTCTTGGATGACTGGGGCGTCGGGGGCGTCATCGTCAAGCAGATACCGGTGGTCGTCGCGGTTTGGGTTGTGAGGGGGCGGGCCCGGTCAGAGGAGGTCCATCGCCAACGTTTGCGACGAATTCCAACAGCGCATACGGAGTAGAATCGTGACTTCGAACTCGGCACATTCGGTGGTGCCCTGAGTGCAGCATCCGCTGATTTCGACCAAGTCAGGAGTTTCTATGACCGCCGCGAATCGAATCAAGGTCGTTCTGCTCGACGCAGGGACCATTACTGACGGCGGGCTCGCTCGTTTGGCCCAATTCGCCTCCGAGGTCATCGTGGTCGGGGAACGCCGGCGAGGCCATGTCGTCGAGGGACTGCAGGCCAATGGCGTGAAAGTCAGTGTTGAAGAAGGCAAAGCCGACATCGAATCGGCCATACTCACCGCCGCGCGGTCCGGATCGGTCGTCGTCGTCACAGGACAACCTGCGAAGGCCGAGGCATTTGTGCGCAAGGCAGCGCACGGCGCCGCGAACGCAGTCGATCACGGTCTTCCTGCAGTCGGGGTGTACGTAATTGGCGAGCACGAGACCGGGCCTGGAAAAGTGTTCACCGTCAGCGAGACGGGCGAGATTTCCGGCTATGAGTCGTTGTTTGCCGCTGGACTCGCCGAGCAGCTCGGCCAGGAAGTCGTCGCCGTCTCCCCACCGGGACGTATTCGCGCCGCTCGCACCGTTTCGGAGCATCCGTGGCTCGGCGGTGCCGAGAACGTCAGTGAACGGGCTCACGAAATCGCAGCGCTCGCAGGGGTGAAGTGGACGGAGCGGTCTGACCCGAGTCCGGTCAACTCCGTGATCGAGGAGTCGGGACTCGCCGCCGCAATCGTTGTCGGAGTGCTGGATGTGCCTTCCGGGCCCAAGTGGCTTGGCTCGCGACCGAAGGTGGACGGAGGTAGTCCGAGAGCCGCTGTCTCCCTGATCGACGACGCGCCATGCGACGTCATGGTGGTATTCGACGGCGTGCGCCTGACACACGAGAAGTTGTCTAAAGAGCAGGCTGCGGCAATTTTCGGGCTCGGGCTGGTCGCTACGGGCACGGCAGCTGCGGTCGCAACCCCGGCCAGCGCCATGCTCGGTCACGTCACCAAGTCGATCACGCAGCAGGCTCGTACCTACCGCGCCGATATCGGTAACTCTGACAAAGATGATTCGTCGAGTTCTGCCGACACGAAGGACTCCAAGTCCAAGGACGGCGAACACAATTCGCGCGACACGAAGGGCTCGCAGAGCTCAGCCCATGGTGGCGCGACCAAGGCCAACAAGACGACCAAGACGACACTGTCCGCATCGGCGGGGTACGCCTCAACGCACTCAGCTCCCACTACCCGAAGCGCCCACACCGCACCACCACCGCCACCGCCACCGCCATCGCACAACAGCGGCGATGGGCTGCGTGACGGGATCGGTGGCCATGACCCGTGGGGGCATTCGTGTGACCGTGGGCACTCAAGCCATTGCGATGACCCATCGCATTCCACCCCGACTTCTACCGGCACCGGCACATCTACGCATACTCAGCAGCCCACGGGCACCACCAACATCCAGCAGCCCACCGGCACCACCAACACCCAGCAGCCCACCGGCACCACCAACACCCATCTCACCCAGCCGCCAACTCCGCATCCGGTGCCGGTAGCGACGCCGCATCAGGTGCCGCATCAGGTGCCGCATCAGGTGCCGCAGGCGACTCCGCAGGCCACGCCGAGCCCGATCGCGACGCCGGTGCCGGGTGGGTTGACGCCGCATCAGGTGCCGCATCAGGTGCCGCATCAGGTGCCGCAGGCGACTCCGCAGGCGACGCCGACGCCGATCGCGACGCCGGGTGGGTTGACGCCGCATCAGGTGCCGGACAAGACGCCGCCGTTGTTGCCGAACGAGACTCCGTATCTGGTGCCGACCGATCACGTGCCGACTCAGACCGGGCAGATCCCGGACAAGACGCCGCCGTTGTTGCCGAACGAGACTCCGTA
>JAGQTV010000042.1 GCA_020438845.1 Mycobacterium sp.
AACACCAGCAGGCTCATGCACCGCCTCGACCGCACACCCCCAGTGGAGTTCGAGGCCCGCTACTACACTCAGCAAGCAGCCACCAAGACGGAGGCACACCAGTAACCGAGTGTGCATGAAAGCCGGGGTGGTTCACCACATGGTTGTTCTTGGACTCCACGTGGGCCTGGTCGTTCTTTTGGTAGGGCCGCGAGCGGGTCTGGGCGATGTCGCGGGCCTGCAACCAGCCGGCGACGTCATGATTGATGAACTCGCTGCCGCAGTCGGAGTCAAAGACCGCCATCGGGAACGGGAAACGCCCCTGCAACTCCTCGATGCCTTCGAGGATCCACTTGGCGGCGTTGTTGCGGATCGAGGCGTTCTCGGTCCAGCCGGTCACCAGATCGGTCATCGTCAGAGTCCGGGCGAACTCCCCGATCAAGGTCGGCCCGCAGTGGGCCACGGTGTCGGCCTCGATGACCCCCGGAGCCGTGGGGGCTTCCTCGGCGCAGGTGCGGATGGCGATCGAGTTCCGCAGCAGCGGTGAGGGTTTCGTCGTCGAGACGCCCCTGATCCGCATCCTGTCCCGGGCCGGTTTCAAATACCGGTCCATCGTTGCCGCACTCATCGCCTCCAACTCGGCCAACGCCGCCCCGGCGGCAAACGGGGTGTCGAGGTCACCGGCGGCGGCCAGCAGCGGCAACCACTGCTCAACCATGACCACCAGGACTTGCCGCACGGCATGCCCATCAACGCCCACACATGCTCCAGCAGCGCCCTGGCGTCGTCGCTGAAGCCCCGCGCCCGCAGACTGCGCCCATCAACCTGACCGGCCGGATCCGGCAGTCTCGGGCCGGTCAGCATCCGCCGCGCCGCCCATCCCCGTGGTGGCCACCACCTCATCGAGGACCCTGCCCTTGTCCGCCTTCGAGGCCTTGCGGTACTGACCTCGAAGTTTGTTCGTCACCTGCCGCCGCGCAGCCATACCGATCTTGCCTTCCACATCAGGCAAGCCTTCCCCGCTACGCGCTCAAACTAGCTGAGGCACCACCACCCGCTACGCGCTCAAAGTAGGTGAGGCACGTCGTGGGGCAGAGGCCTACCGAGCCGATTCGTAAAATTGAGTCCAGGCATCCGTGATCGTCCCCGAGGGTTCAGCCGACGCAGGCCGCCAGGTCGGTCGATTGGGGACCGTCGTCGACCACGTCGAGCTCGGCCCCATCGCTCTGGCCCTGCTCAAACGCGGTATCCCGGCCGCCACCGCGCTGACCACCGGCGGTGAACACCAGGTGGCCGCTCAGATCGATCCCGACTCCCTACCCGCCCCCGACGTCGCCGGTGCCGGCCGACTGACTGTCGAACGGCTGCGCGGAAACTGACGTTCACCGTCGGGTGAACCGGCCCTGCCCGCATATCGCGGCCCGGCACGGTAAGCTGGCGTCAGGACAAATACCACACTGATCCGGAGCCGCTCGATTTTGAGCCGCTCCGTTTATGCGCGAGGGGGTTCCCCCATGGGCCGCGGCCGGGCTAAGGCAAAGCAGACCAAGGTTGCCCGAGAGTTGAAGTACAGCTCTCCGCAAACTGATTTCAGCCAGCTTCAGCGGGAGCTGGCCGGGTCTAACAGTGATCCTGACCAGGACAATCCCTGGGACGAGGACGACTGGCGGCGCTGACCGTCAGAACCGCGGGTGCTGGCCGACCAGCCGTGCCCGCGGCCCGGAACCGCCCCTTGATGGAGCCCTGGTGATGACACCCAGCGTCCAGCAATCCAGGTGGCGGGCGGTCAGGATCGCCAGTGCGCGGTCGGTGTCCTCCGGCGCGACAACGGCGACCATCCCCACACCCATGTTGAACGTCTTCTCCATTTCGGCGCGCTCGACGCGACCACGTTGAGCGATCAGGCCGAACACCGGAGCAGGCGTCCATGTTCCGCGGTCGATCTCGGCAACCAGGCCATGCGGGATGACCCGTTCCACGTTTCCAGCCAGCCCACCGCCGGTCACGTGGCAGAACGTGCGGACCTGACTTTCCGCCGCCAGCGCCAGGCAGTCTTTAGCGTAGATTCGGGTCGGTTCGAGCAACTCCTCGCCGAGGGTGCGGCCGAACTCCTCGACATGGCCGGCCAAGTTCATCCGATCGATCTCCAGCAGCACCTTCCGGGCCAGGGAATAGCCGTTGGAGTGAAGCCCCGAGGCGCCCATGGCGATCACCACGTCGCCGGGGCGGACCCGTTCCGGCCCCAATACATCGTCAGCCTCGACCACACCTACCCCGGTGGCCGAGATGTCGTAGTGATCGGGTGCCATAAGGCCGGGATGTTCAGCCGTCTCCCCGCCCAGCAGAGCGCAGCCGGCTATCACGCAACCGTCGGCGATCCCGGACACGATTGCGCTGACCCGCTCCGGCACGGTGCGTCCGACTGCGATGTAGTCCTGGAGGAACAGCGGCTCAGCGCCACAGACGACGAGGTCGTCGACGACCATGGCGACCAAATCGACGCCGATCGTGTCGTGTTTGTCCATCGCCTGGGCGACGGCCAGTTTCGTACCCACCCCGTCGGTGGAGGACGCCAGCAGCGGTTCGCGGTAGCCGCTGCGCAGCGCAAACAGCCCGGCGAAGCCACCGAGGCCGCCACGAACTTCCGGGCGGCTAGCGCGCCGGGCGAGCGGCTTGAACAATTCAACGGCGCGATCACCGGCTTCGATGTCGACGCCAGCTGCGGCGTAGGAGACGCCGCCAGCTGCGTCCCCGGAGGATCGGGAGCCCGCGGCGCCCTTCTTGTTTGTCGACTTGCCGAACATCGGCAGTAAGGCTACCCGTGCCGCGATCAGCTCACCCGACGTACCGGGTCAGCCAGTCAATAAGCGGCTCAGCGGCCCGCAGAGTGGCAACCACGCGATCCTTGGCCTTGGCGGTGCCGAGCCATGGTTCCACCGGCCAACTTTTCATCATGGCGATGCCCTTGTATCGCAACAGATCGATGCGCGGGTGATCCTTCGGGAAGCCCCTCGGCGTGGTTTTCAGCACTTCGTGAGCCATGGTGTCGTAGCCGCCGTTGTGCAGGTTGTCGACGATCTCGGCGAGCTGGGTACCGGACTTGTCCTTGTCGACGGCACCCCGGTAGCGCTTTAGAGCATCCGCATCCGGCATGTAGAGCCCCGCCCCCACCGAGAGCCCTTCGGCGGAAAACGACACGTAGCCCAGCCCGATCCGCGCTGCACAGTTGGTCTTGTAGGGCACCTTGTCGGCGCTGAACCGTACGTCTCGGTAGGGGCGGAACAGTGTCGCGGGCCCGAATTCGTCGGCCAGTTCGGCAAGCAGTTGCTCCATGGGTGCGCGGACGGACTCCTCGTAGACACCTTTGTTCTGCTGCCAGTAGACCTTGGAGTTGTCGGCCTGTAGTCCCTCGTAGAATTCGACCGCTTCGATGGGCCAGCCGTTGAATGCCATGGCGTTCATTATCGGTCACCTGGGCCAACCGGGCCGGTTTCGGGGTGGGTGGAGTTGGCGTTGTGACAGTCTGAGAGCCATGAAGGTTCTGCAGTTATGGTCGGCCCTCGGGATCGCGGCGGTGCTGCTCGCACCATCGGCGACGGCGGCACCGGAACCCGGTGTCGATGTCGAGACGTTGTCGAAGAACACCGTCGACGGCACCGACTATCTTGTTACCAGAATCACCGTCGCCCCCGGTAGCGGCACAGGTTGGCACTACCACCCTGGCGAAGTCTTCGGCTACATCCAAGAAGGAACGATGACCCACTACGACGGCGGATGCGTGGTCGATGCCGTCTACGGTCCCGGCGCTCCGGTCAAGGAGGGCGTGGGGTCCACCTATGTCCACCACGGCCGCAATCTGGGCTCCACCCCGCTGGTGATGGAAGTTGTCTACATCAACCCGAGCGGCGCTCCACTGTCGGTGACCGTGCCGCAGCCGACCGACTGCCCGATACCCTGATGGCGCTTCGCTGCCTGGTCACCGGGGCCACCGGCTACATCGGCGGCCGACTGGTTCCGCGTCTGCTCGACGCCGGGTTCACGGTGCGCGCCCTGGCTCGCACCCCGGACAAGCTTGCGAACGTACCGTGGCGCGACAGCATCGAGGTTGCTCGCGGTGACCTCGGCGATCCTGCCTCGCTGGAGACGGCCTTTGCCGACGTCGACATCGTCTACTACCTGGTGCATTCGATGGGCTTCGAGAAGGATTTCGCGGCCGAGGAACGTAGCGCCGCGCAGAACGTCGTTGCCGCAGCCCGTGGTGCCGGAGTACGCCGGATCGTCTACCTGAGCGGCCTGCATCCCGAAGGGGCTGAACTGTCGACCCATCTCGCGTCGCGCACCACGGTCGGTGAGATCCTCATCGGCTCCGGGATCGAGACGGTAGTGCTGCAGGCGGGCGTCGTCGTGGGTTCCGGGTCGGCGTCCTTCGAAATGATCCGCCACCTCACCGACCGACTGCCGGTGATGACGACACCGAAATGGGTGCACAACAAGATCCAACCGATCGCCATCCGGGACGTGCTGTACTACCTGGTCGCCGCGGCGACCTGCCCGGTGCCGACATCGCGGACCTGGGATGTCGGCGGCCCCGACGTCCTGGAATACGGCGAGATGATGCAAGTCTACGCCGACGTGGCGGGACTTCGTCCACGGCGGATCCTGGTGCTGCCGGTACTCACGCCGCGTATCGCCGCCCTTTGGGTGGGCCTGGTGACACCCATCCCCTCCGGACTGGCCCGCCCTTTGGTGGAGTCGCTCCACTGCGACGCAGTGATGGACAACCACGACATCGACACCATCATCCCGCCGCCCGATGGTGGTCTGACACCGTATCGCCGGTCGGTGGAGTTGGCATTGGACCGGATCTCCCGCGGTGAGGTGGAAACCACCTGGAACACCGGCACCGCCGCGCAGCTACCCAGCGACCCTGAGTGGGCAGGCGAGGTCGTCTACACCGACACCCGGGCACGGCACACCTCGCTGACGCCGGACCGGTTGTGGGAAGCCGTGGAGCGCAGCGTGCCGCCCGGGTGGCAGGTGGCGGAACGCGAGCCCGGGCGGGTTCTCAGGCTGCACGCGAACCGCCCTGGGCCGGGTGATCGGTGGTTGGAGATGCGGGTGTCGCCGGAAGGTTCCGGTAGTCGCTACGAGCAGCGGGCGATCTTCTATCCGCGGGGGCTACCAGGGCGGCTGTATTGGCACGCCGTCAAGCCGGTTCGGGGGATAGCGTTGAAGCGGCGCGTGCGGCGGGTGACCTCGGGCGGTTGAGGCCCGGCTCAGGGCCGGCTCAGGGCCGACACGTTGTCGTTGTCAGCCTGGACCGCGGCGAGCATGTTCTCCACGACGTTCTTGCCCAGCACCGTCGCGGCGGGCAGTGCGATCGGGTAGTCGCCGTCAAAGCAGGCGCAGCACAAACGGCTGGCGGGCTGTTCGGTAGCCGCGATCATCCCCTGCTGCGAGATGTAGCTCAGAGTGTCGGCGCCGATGGCCTGGCGGACCGAGTCGAGCATTTCGCCGTCATTCGTCTGCGTGCCCGGCGCATTGGCGATCAATTCGGCTGGCGTGGCGAAATCGATGCCGTAGAAACACGGCCACTTCACCGGGGGTGAGGCGATCCGCACGTGTACCTCGATGGCGCCGGCCTCTCGGAGCATCCTGATAAGGGCACGCTGGGTGTTTCCCCGCACGATGGAGTCGTCGACCACAATGAGCCGCTTGCCTCGGATGACCTCTTTGAGCGGGTTGAGCTTGAGCCGGATTCCCAACTGGCGGATGGTCTGCGAGGGCTGAATGAAGGTGCGCCCGACGTAGGCGTTCTTCATCAGGCCCTGGCCGAACGGGATGCCAGATTCCTGCGCGTAGCCAACGGCAGCAGGCGTCCCGGACTCCGGGACGCCGATCACCAAATCAGCCTCGACCGGCTTCTCCCGGGCAAGACGTCGCCCGATGTCGACGCGGGTGGCGTGAACGGATCGTCCGGCCAGGACACTGTCCGGGCGGGCAAGGTAGACGTACTCGAACACGCAACCCTTGGGGGTGGGCGGGGCGAACCGGGTCGACCGCACCCCGTCGGAATCGATGGCAAGCAGTTCGCCGGGCTCGATGTCACGGACGAACGACGCACCGACGATGTCCAGGGCGGCGGTCTCGGAGGCCACCACCCAGCCGCGGTCGAGTCGGCCCAGCGACAGCGGCCGCACCCCATAAGGGTCGCGCGCAGCGTAGAGGGTGCTTTCGTCCATGAACACCAGGCAGAAAGCGCCCCGGACGGTGGGCAGCAACTCCAGTGCGGCTTGCTCGATGCTGGAGTCGGCTGCCCCGCCTGCGAGGAGTGCGCCGAGAATGTCGGAATCGGTGGTGGCGGCGCCGGGGGCGTTGTGGTTGATCAGGCCCGCTCTACGCGCCCGGTCGGCCAACTCGGCGGTGTTGACGAGATTCCCGTTATGCCCGAGGGCCACTCCGGTGCCAGCGGCGGTGTTACGAAACACCGGTTGGGCGTTTTCCCACGTCGTGGACCCGGTGGTCGAATAACGGCAGTGCCCGACCGCGACGTGACCGGGCATGGCGGCCAAGGTCTGTTCGTCGAACACCTGGCTCACCAGGCCGAGATCCTTGAACACCAACACCTGGGATCCGTCGGCGACGGCGATGCCGGCCGCCTCCTGTCCACGGTGCTGTAGGGCGTAGAGGCCGTAGTAGGTGAGTTTGGCGACGTCTTCACCTGGCGCCCATACGCCAAAGACACCGCACTCCTCGCGGGGCGGGTTTTCCAGTTGACCGGTCACGTTGTGGGCTACTCCCTCGCGTGTCGGGGACGACGCTCAGTCTAGGGTCTGCGGGGGCCAAACCGTGAGTCGAAGTTTCTAACCAGTTTTGAACAGCGGAAACAGAGACGCAATCTCACCGGCCCGCGGCCCCGAGACGCGTAAGTCACCACTCGCAGCAGCGTCTTCGAAGCCTGTCAGTCCAGCAACCAACAGCAGCCAGGTCCGCGGATCGGTTTCCACCACATTCGGCGGTGTTCCCCGGGTGTGCCGAGGCCCCGAAATGCACTGAACCGCCGCGAAGGGCGGGATGCGCACCTCGACGCTGGCACCGGGGGCGGCAGCGGCCAGCATACGGGCCGTCAACCGCACCGCGGCGGCGAGTTCGGCCCGACTGGGTGCCGGGCTAAGAGCCTCCCTCAACCAACGCTCAACCGCCGTGAGCGCGGCTCTGGCCGCCTGGGCGTCGACTCGGGGGCTCACGTTCCACCATCGGAAACTCGCTGCAGAGCCAAAGCGGCGAGGGCTCCCGCCTCGTTGATGGCGAGGTGAGCCAGGACTGGCGCAATCAGGCTCCCCGAGCGTTCGGCGAGCATGCCAAACGCCCAGCCAGCCAGTCCGGTGACCAGAACAGTGCCGACGATCGGCTCCCCCGTACCGCGCGCGTCGGGGATGTGGGTGAGGCCGAAGGTCAACGCCTGAAGCAGTCGGCCGCCAGTCGGCCCGAAGCCCCCGGCCGCGACAGCGGACAGCGCCCCTCGGAACGCGGTTTCTTCTGACCAGACCGTCCCTAACGGGATCTCGACGCCTAGCCAGTGGCCAGGGTGTTCGGGTAGGTCACGATCGATCATCGCCGCTCGCACTCTCGGAACTGCGGCGCTCACCGCCACCCCGACTCCAACGGTGCTAGCTGCGGCGAGCCCTAGGCGCAGACCTGCACACGCCTGCGGGGGTCGCAGCCCCAGCGGAGCTCGGAAACCCGTCGCCAGCGCCGTGCCCAAGGCAGCCAGTGCAAGCGGGTGGCGCCGCCACGGATGTCCGAGCCCGGCGGTGAAGCTCCAGCCAACAAGTGAGGTTGACAGCGCCAGTGCCTTCAGCCGCGGATTCACGCGAACTCCGGTCCGCCGGCGGCGATCACCTTTGCCAATCCGCGACGGACCCGCTCGGTGTCGAAGTCCGTCCAGCCCTCGGGCGCGGCCACCGCGACCCAGCCGTCGAGTTGGTTGAGTCCGTATTTGTGGCCGTGACCGACCGGCGTACCGGTGGAGTCGGTGACGTTGCCCGCCATGTCGGCGGTCACCTGCCAGAACGTGACGATCGGATACCAGCGCATCGAGGGACTGCGGTCGAAGCCGGGTGGCTCGGCCAGCCAATCCGGCCGCTCGAAAGTCAAATCCGGTGACCACCACACCACCGGGTCAGAGGCGTGCTGCAGAAACAACACGCGAGTGCCCCTCCACCGGGGAGCCGCTACGGCGGCTATCTCCGCCTCGCTGGAGGCTTGGGCGAAGCGGACCGTGCGGCCGTTGTCATAGCGGGGTTGAACCTCCGGGGTTCCGGGGTCACGCCTCGCGGTCAGCGCACTCCATAGCACGCTGGAGTTGGGCGGCCCAACCCACAGCACTGAGGAAAAGCCCATCTCCTCCACGTCTGGTAGATACCCGAAGGCGCCCTGCCCGGCCAACGAACCGAGGCTTTCGCCGTAGAGAGCGAGCCTGGGCCGATGCTCTTCGGGCCACTGCAACCACCGCTGGTGGACTGCATTGATCATCGCCTTACCCGCCTCGACGGACCTCTGCCGATCGGCGAGGAAGGAGATCCAACTCGGTAAGTACGAGTACTGCAGCGCCACCAGAGCGGTGTCGCCGTTGTACATCGACTCGATCGAACGGGCGGCAATCGGGTCGACCCAGCCTGTTCCGGTAGTGGGGATGATCACCAACAGCTTGCGATCGAAGGCCCGGGTGCGTTGCAGTTCCGACAACAGCACCGCAACTTGGGCCTCGATATCGTCACCTGACTGGAGTCCGGCGTAGATCCGGATCGGCTCCTTGGCGGGACGGCCGTTGAGTTCAGCGAGGCTTTCGGCGTCCGGACCCGTGCCGACGAAGTTACGACCTTGAAAACCCAGGGTGCTCCAGGGCGCGAAAGAGCCTGGGCTGCCTGAGCGTTCGGGTTGCTCAGGTTGCACAACGCCCGGGCGTGTTGCCGAGTTCTGCGGCTGGAAGATGGCTCTGGCGCTGGCGATGAAGCCGTTCACGAGGACACCGTTGACCAGGGTGACGAGCAGGATGACGACGATGGTCGTGCCGATGAAGGTAGCGACTTCATCGTTGACGTCCCAGCGCCGGATCATCAGCCGGGCCAAACCCTTGATGGAGTCCTTGACCATCCGGGCCGCAGCGATCAAGACACCGCCGGTCAGGAGCGCAACCAGAAGAGTCCGAAGGTACTCGGACGTTTCCGGACCCTCGATCCCCATGATCGCGGCCAGTCTCCGTTGCCAAGCCGCGGCAGGAACCACCATGGCGATGCTGGCGACCGCAGACAAGCCGACCGCCACGACCTCCAGGGGATACCGCACCCGGGGCCGTAACGGCCACCAGGCCCGTCGGCGCAGGAATAGCCGGCGGACGATGATGCCGACCAGAACCCCGATGCCGTAACCGATGGCTGCCGTGATGCCGCCGATGACGCCGCCGCTCACCCAATCCCTCGGCAGCAGCGACGGTGTGAGCGAGAGGCAGAAGAACAAGGCCGCGAATGTGACGCCGGTGATGTCCAAGCGGATCCACGTACGCACCCATGGACCCAGCGAATCGCGGATCATCCGAAGAGCCTGGGCAGCACCCCTTCAGAAGTGCTCCGCAATTCCTCCAACGTCACAGTGAAAAGCCCTTGGACCTCGATGAAATCCGAGACCTCATCGGAGACGCCGATGCGGGTGGCGGGCAATCCGCGGGCCTCGCACATCGCCCGGAATCGGCTTTCCTCGGTGCGTGGCAATGCGACCAAGGCCCGTCCGGCCGACTCGGAGAACAGCCAGATGAAGGGATCGCTCTCTTCGGGAAGTACTATGCGGCAACCGGTTTCGCCAGCCAGCGCCGACTCGATAACTGCCTGGATCAGCCCGCCTTCGCTCAGGTCATGGGCGGCGGACACCAGACCGTCTCGCGAGGCGGCGATGAGCACTTCTGCGAGCAACTTCTCACGCTTCAGGTCAACCTTCGGCGGCATGCCACCGAGGTGGCCAGCAGTGACTTGCGCCCAGATCGAGCCGTCGAATTCGTCGCGGGTTTCACCCAGCAGGTAGAGCGTTTCCCCCGGTTCGGCGCCCAGTCCTGTCGGCACTCGGCGGGAGACGTCGTCGAGGACGCCGAGTACACCGACCACCGGCGTGGGCAGGATCGGGGTACCCCCGGTCTGGTTGTAGAAGCTCACGTTTCCCCCGGTGACCGGAATCCCAAGAGCCACACAACCGTCGGCCAGACCCCGCACCGCCTGGGCGAACTGCCACATCACACCGGGGTCTTCCGGCGAGCCGAAGTTGAGGCAGTTAGTCACTGCGATCGGTGTCGCGCCGGTGACCGCGACATTGCGGTAGGCCTCGGCTAGTGCCAGCTGTGCACCGGTGTACGGATCGAGCTGGGTGTAGCGGCCGGATGCGTCGGTGGACACCGCGATGCCACGGCCGGTCTCTTCGTCGATACGCAGCACCCCGCCGTCGGCGTGCTCGGCCAGCACCGTGTTACCTCGCACGTAGCGGTCGTATTGCTCGGTGATGAACGCCCGGCTGCACAGGTGCGGACTGCCCAGCAGCGCAAGCACAGTCGCACGCAATTCCTCCCCAGTCTGCGGCCGCAGGATCGTCGCGGAGGTGTCGGCGTTAAGCGCATCCTGGGTTTCGGGTCGTGCCAGCGGACGGTGGTACACCGGACCCTCGTGTGCGACGGTGCGGGGTGGGACGTCGACTACGGTTTCGCCGTGCCAGGCGATGCGCAGACGGTCCCCTTCGGAGACCTCACCGATGACCGTCGCCAGCACATCCCACTTCCGGCACACCGCCATGAACTTCTCGACGTTGCCCGGCGTGACTACCGCGCACATACGTTCCTGCGACTCGCTGGACAGGATTTCCGCCGGGGTCATGTTGGCCGCCCGCAACGGCACCTTGTCCAGATCGATGGTCATGCCGCCGTCGCCAGCCGATGCCAGCTCCGATGTGGCACAGGATAATCCGGCCCCACCGAGATCCTGGATACCGACGACCAGACCAGCGGCGTAGAGCTCCAGACAGCATTCGATGAGAACCTTCTCGGTGAACGGGTCGCCGACCTGGACGCTGGGGAGTTTTTTTCTTCCCGTTCCACTTTCATCCCCGGAGAACGTGTCCGACGCCAATACCGATACTCCGCCAATGCCGTCCAGGCCGGTGCGTGCACCGAACAGGATGATCTTGTTGCCGGTTCCGGATGCAAAGGCCAGGTGCAGGTCTTCCTTGCGCAACACGCCAACACACATGGCATTGACTAATGGATTGCCCGCATAAGAGGAGTCGAACACCGTCTCCCCGCCGATATTGGGCAGGCCCAAGGAGTTGCCGTAACCCCCGATACCGCGCACCACGCCGTCGAGCACCCGGCGGGTGTCGGGTGCGTCCGCCGCGCCGAACCGCAACTGGTCCATCACCGCGATCGGGCGCGCACCCATGGCCATGATGTCGCGCACGATCCCGCCGATGCCCGTCGCCGCGCCCTGGTAGGGCTCGACGTAGGACGGGTGGTTGTGAGACTCGACCTTGAAGGTCACCGCCCAGCCGTCACCGATATCCACCACACCGGCGTTCTCACCGATGCCGGCCAGCATGCAGCGGCGCATCTGCTCGGTGGTGGTCTCTCCGAAGTAACGCAGGTGCACCTTGGAGGACTTGTAGGAGCAGTGCTCGCTCCACATCACCGAGTACATCGCGAGTTCGGCATCGGTGGGCCGGCGACCCAGAATGTCGCGGATGCGCTGGTACTCGTCGTCCTTGAGCCCGAGCTCACGGTAGGGCTGCGGGTGGTCCGGCGTAGCGGCGGCGTGCTCGACGGTGTCGACTGTCACGGAGGTGAGTGTAGTGAGGATCAGTCGCGGGGCGCGGCGACGCAGAACACGTTCCCGGCTGGATCGGCCATGACCGCCCAGCGGATACCGGTGTGGAATGCATGCCGGTCGATCTCCGAGGCGCCGAGACCGACCAGACGCGCGACTTCGCCTTCCAGATCCGACGTCATGAAGTCCAGGTGCATCCGGTTCTTCCCCGGCGTCGGGTCTGGCACGCGCTGGAATCCCAGGGCCGGTTGGCCCTCCCTGACGACGATGATGAAGTCACCCTCGACCAGGAACAGGATCTTGCCGCCCACCGCCTCCGCCCACCAAGCGGCAAGAGTCTGGGGATCGGCACAGTCGGTAGTGATCATCTCCAGGCTGAGGCTCATCGCGGCTCCAGAAAGGCCTGCAAGGCAGCGGCGTATGCGGCGACATCATTTGCGCCCATGAGTTCACGAGCTGAGTGCATGGCCAGTTGCGGGGCACCGACGTCAACGGTGGGGATACCGGTGCGAGCCGCGGTCATCGGCCCGATGGTCGACCCGCAGGGCAGGTCAGCGCGATGCTCATAGCGTTGCAGCGGAACCCCGGCCTGGCGGCAGGCCAGTTCGAACGCCGCCGCGGTGCGGCTATCGGTGGCGTAGCGCAGGTTGGGTTGGACCTTGAGCACTGGACCGCCGTTCACCGCGATGAGGTGGCCTGGTTCGTGACGTTCGGGATAGTTCGGGTGGGTGGCATGCGCCATGTCACCAGAGGCCACCATGGAGGCGGTCAGCCGACGCAGGAAATCCTCCCGGTCTCCGCCGGCCGCCAACACGATGCGCTCCAGGGTCGTCAGGAGGAACTCGGACTGTGCGCCGTGGTCGGAGGTCGAGCCCACCTCTTCATGGTCGAACAGCGCGAGCACCGGGACGTATTCCGTCAGCTCGGCAGCCAGCAGCGCCTCCAGGCCCGCGTAACAGGTGGCCTGGTTGTCCAACCTCGGCGCACTGACCAGGTCGCGATCGACCCCGACGACACGGGACGGGGTCAGATCGTGAGTCATCAGGTCGGCCGACAGCAGATCAGCAGGTTTCACCCCGGCCCGGTCTGCCACATAAGCGAGCAGTGACCGAGGCCGCTCCCCAGTGCCCCATACGGCGTTAACGTGCCGCTGAGGGTCAAGCGTCAGGGTTTTGCGGTCTTCCGCGAGGTGAATCGCCAATTGCGGGACTCGGAGCAGCGGTTCGTCGAAGCGCACCAACCTGTCGGCCAGCCCGCTGGAGGACTTGCCGTCACGCATCGATATCCGGCCGCTCAGCCCCAGATCGCGGTCCAGCCAGGAGTTCAGCCACGCCCCGCCATAAGGCTCCAAAGCAACGACCTGCCACCCGGCCACGACTCGGTCGGGGTGCTGTTTGACCCGCAGGTTGGGGCTGTCGGTATGGGCGCCGATGATCCGGAATGGCCGGGTCGGGTCTGAGGTGCCGTTCCAGGCGATCAGAGAGCCTGCGCGCACCGTGAAGTAGCTACCCGCTCCCCTGTCGACGGTTGTCCAGCGATCGGTTTCGGCGAGTTCGTTGTATCCGGCGGTGCGCAGTCGATCGGCAACCGTCTCACAGACGTGGAAGGGCGACGGAGAGGCGTCGACGAACTCGCACAGCCCGCTTGCGGTCGCGGTCATATCTCAGACGGCCAGCACCGCGTCGAGCGCGGAATAGAACATCCCTAGCCCGTCGTCAGACGGCCCGGTCAGCGCCTCAGTGGCGTGCTCCGGGTGGGGCATCAGGCCCACCACCCGGCCGTTGGCCGAACTGATCCCGGCGATGTCGCGCATGGAGCCATTGGGATTCTCGGCGTAGCGGAATACCACCCGTCCCTCACCATCCAACTCATCGAGCACGGATTCGCTTGCCAAGTAACGACCTTCACCGGACTTCAGCGGAACCAGCAACTCAGCGCCCCACTCGTACCGGGAGGTCCAAGCCGTGGTGATCGAGTCCACCTTCAGCCACACATCGCGGCAGATAAAGTGCAGTCCCGCATTGCGGGCGAGCGCACCCGGTAGCAGCCCCGCCTCGCAGAGCACTTGAAATCCGTTGCAGATACCGAGAATCGGCATCCCTCGACGCGCGGCGGCGATCACTTCGGTCATGACGGGCGCGAACTTGGCGATGGCCCCGCAGCGTAGGTAGTCACCGTAGGAGAAGCCGCCGGGCACGACGACGGCGTCCACACCCCTGAGGTCGTGGTCGGCGTGCCACAAGCTGACCGCCTCGGCTCCGACGCGGCGCACCGCACGAGCGGCGTCGACATCGTCGAGCGTTCCGGGAAAGGTGATGACCCCGATCCGCGCGGTCATGACGGAACTCGGCTTACCGACCAGTCCTCGATGACCGTGTTGGCCAGAAGCGATTCGGCGATGTCGGCCAGTTCGTCGTCGGTGACGGAGTCGTCCACCTCAAGTTCGAATCGCTTGCCTTGGCGGACATCGACGATTCCGCTGTGCCCCAGCCGGCCCAGCGCGCCGACGATGGCCTGACCCTGGGGATCCAGAATTTCCGCCTTGGGCATCACGCTGACAACTACCCGCGCCACGGGGCTCCTCTGGGGTCGACGGACGGTGCGCCTTGATCTTACCGAGGGGCCCTGCCCGTGAACTATGGACACGACCCGATGTAGGCGGTACACAGCGGCAAACCCAGGGCATCCAGCACCGCGGCATCGGAGACGGCCGGCCACGGCGAGGCCGACGGGCCGGCGGTCCACAGTGACAGTTCGGTGATGGTGCTACTCACCGGGTCTGCCAGCAGGTACTCGTGGAGAACCATCGGACCGCTGACCGCGGCGGCGATCCGAAGAGGCTCATCGAGGGTCAACGACGGGGAGGCGGTCGGGTTCGTGGACTGACAGTTCCGCAGCGCGGCAACAGCTGCAGCGAAGCTCTCTTGCACCAACTGGCCACCGCGCCAGGTCTCTCCCCGCCAGTGCACGATCTGCGCCTGCAGTTGCCACTGCCCCTCAGAGCGAACGACCGTCGCCCGTTCGGCCACCGCGTAGGTGCGCGGGTCACCAACTGTGGACGGGCTGGCACACAGTTCTTCAAACCGGAAGCGCGGCGCCGGTGCCGCGACCGCCAACTGGGACAGCTGCGGCCAGTCGAACCGGGAGTCGAGTGGAATAGCCGACGGTGTGATCCACGCCGAGGCGGGGATCCGGTCGCAGGCCGGCGGGCAGGTATCGCCGGGTTCCGCCCCGGCGGGTGACGCAGATGGGACTCCCCCAACCGTGAGCAGCCCGGCTGCCACCAGCACTGTGAGGACTATCCGCATCCGCCGCCTCCTGTTGGCGCACAATCGTAGACATGGAGTTGACGCATTTCGGCCATTCATGCCTGCTTGCGGATTTCGGTGTCGCTCGGATGTTGTTCGACCCGGGCATCTTCTCGCACGGCTTTGAGGGAATCACCGACCTATCTGCAATTCTGATCACGCATCAGCACCCTGATCACGCTGATCCCCAACGGCTTCCCGCCCTTGTCGAGGCCAACCCCGACGCAGCGTTGTATGCCGACCCACAGACCGCCGCCATTCTCGGCGGGGAGTGGAAGGCGGTGCAGGTCGGTGACGAGTTTGATGTCGACGGGGTGACCATCCGTGGGGCTGGTGGCCGTCATGCCGTCATCCACCCTGAGATCACGGTGATCGACAACATCTCTTACCTCGTCGGCGACGAGGAGCACCCGGCACGGTTGATGCACCCGGGGGATGCGCTATTCGTGCCCGAGGAACCAGTTGAGGTGCTGGCCACCCCGGCCGCGGCGCCGTGGATGAAGATCTCCGAGGCCGTCGACTACCTACGGGCGGTCGCACCGGCCCACGCGGTACCCATCCATCAGGGCATCATCGCCCCGGAGGCACGCGGCATCTATTACGGGCGTCTGACCGAGATGTGTGACGCCGACTTCCGGGTACTGACCGAGGAGAAGTCGGTACGGTTCTGAGCGTGAGCACAGCGGATCTGGAACGGCTTTTCGGACTGGGCGGCAAGACGGCACTGGTCACCGGCGGCACCAGTGGGATCGGCAAGATGATCGCCCGCGGTCTGCTGCAGGCCGGCGCCTCGGTTGTGGTGAGCTCGCGCAAGGCAGACGCGGTTGACCAGGCGGTCGAAGCGCTCTCGGATTTCGGCCCAGTGCGGGGGGTTCCGGCAGACCTCTCCGAACAGGATGAGTGCAAGCGGCTCGCTGCCGACGTTGTCGCGCACGACGACACCCTCGACATCCTGGTCAACAATGCCGGCGCGACCTGGGGTGAGCCCTTGGAGAGCTTCCCCGCGACGGCCTGGGACCGAGTGCTCGACCTCAACGTGAAGTCGCCGTTCTGGATGGTGCAGGAACTGCTCCCGGCACTGCGGCGGGCGGGCACCCAGGATGACCCGGCCCGAGTCGTCAACATCGGCAGCATCGACGGTATCCACGTCAGCCCGATGCCCACCTACTCCTACTCGGCGAGCAAGGCTGCGATCCACCAGCTGACCCGAGTGCTGGCCAAAGAGCTTGGTCCGCAACACATCACCGTCAACGCCATCGCACCGGGACCGTTCCCGTCGAAGATGATGGCCGCCACGCTGGAGACATTCGGCGACGCAATCGCCGCTTCAGCGCCACTGCGCCGGATCGGTCGCGACACCGACATGGCCGGGATTGCCGTCTTCCTCGCCAGCCGAGCGGGCGCTTACCTCAACGGTGCGGTGATACCGGTAGATGGCGGTATCGCGACGACGGCCGGCGGGTCGGGCCGTTAGGACTCCCTGCCGAACCGTTCCGGGTCCGCGGTCGCCAGCAACCAGGCGTACTGGAACGCCGCTTCCTTCCAACGCTCATAGCGGCCGCTGATTCCGCCGTGCCCGGCAGCCATCTGGGTCCGCAGCAGTACCGGACGGTGGTCGGTCTTGTTGTGACGCAGGGCCGCAACCCATTTCGCCGGCTCGACGTAGAACACCCGGGTGTCGTTCAGCGAGGTCATCGCCAAGATCGCGGGATAGTCTTTGGCCTCGACATTCTCGTACGGCGAGTACGACTTCATGTAGAAGTAGACGTCGCTGTCCTCCAAAGGGTTTCCCCACTCGTCCCATTCAGTCACGGTCAAAGGCAAAGAGGGGTCGAGGATCGTCGTGAGCGGGTCCACGAAGGGGACTGCGGCCAGCACTCCGGCGAATAGGTGCGGGGCCATGTTGGCCACCGCGCCCATCAACAGCCCGCCCGCGCTGCCGCCGAGTGCGACCAGGTTCTGCGGTCGGGTCAGACCGCTGTCGACGAGGTGACTTGCTGCGGCGATGAAGTCGGTGAAGCTGTTCTTCTTGTCCAGCAGTTTGCCGCCTTCGTACCACAACCGGCCCATCTCCCCGCCGCCGCGGATGTGCGCGATTGCGAACACCATGCCCCGGTCGAGCAACGACAGTCGTGCCACCGAGAACCGGGGATCCTCGCTGGATTCGTAGGCACCGTAGCCGTACAGCACCGCAGGGGCCGGGAATTCGACTCCGGCCCGGTGAATCAGCGAGATCGGGATTCTGGTGCCGTCCTCGGCAATCGCCCAGTCTCGCCGTTCGACGTAATCCTGACGACGGTAGTCCCCCAGAACCGGCTGCTCACGCAGCAGCGTGCGCTCGCCCGTCCCCAGGTCAAGGTCGTAGATCCGCATCGGGGTGAGGAAGGACGTCGCCCCGATCCTTAGCCGCGGGGCGGACCAGTTGGGATTACCGCCCAGTCCGCAGGCCATCAATTCGGAGTCGAAGGTGATTTCCTGCGGCGTGCCGTAACCGCCTGGGACGATCGGCCACAGTTGGAGTTTGGGCAGCGCTTCGCGACGGTAGTGCACGACGATGTGGCCCTCGAAAGCGTCGACGCCTTCGAGGCGCACGTCGTCGCGCGCCGGAATCAGGGTTGTCTGCTGCGTCGGATCGTCGACCGGCGCCTCGACCAGGGTGAAGTTCACGGCGCCGTCGTTGTGCAGGATCAAGAACCGATCTTGGCCGTCGATGATCGCGTGCTCGACGGAGTATTCGATTCCGTCCTGGCGGGGCAGCACCGAGGTGAACGGGGCCTTCGGATCTGAAGCGTCGGCGATGAGCACCTCGGAGGTGATCGCCGAGCCCGCAGCGATGACGACGTAGGCGTTGGTCCGCATCCGTCCTACCGCGATCCAAAACCGCTCGTCGGGCTCATGGAATACTTGCTCGTCGACTCCCTCTGAGCCGAGCGTGTGCCGCCACACGGTGTCCGGACGCCATGCCTCGTCGACCGTGGTGTAGTACACGGTGGCACTATCGGCGGCCCACGTGATCCCCGACGCGATGCCACTGATCGTGTCGGGATAGAGATCGCCAGTACGTAAGTCCTTGAACCGCAACGTATAGCGCTCGTCGCCGACGACATCGGTTGAGTAGGCCAGAAGGTTGCCGTCCGGGCTGACGCTGCTGGCCCCGACGGCAAAGAAGTCGTGGCCGTCGGCTTTGACGTTCTCGTCTAGGAGTATCTGTTCACCGGGAATGTCGGTGTTTTCATCGAGCTGCGGCGGATCCCAGTCGTCGGGGCCACTCACCGGGCAGCGGCAGTGCACGCCGTACTGCTTTCCCTCGAAACTGCGCCCGTAGTACCACCACTCACCTCGCCGGATCGGCACCGAGAGGTCGGTCTCCTTGGTGCGAGCCTTGATCTCGTCGAAGATCTGCTGCCGCAATGGTTCCTGGTAGGAGGTCTCGTCCTCGACGTGGGCGTTCTCGGCCTCTAGGTGCGCGATGACCTCAGGGTCTGATTTGTCGCGCATCCATTCGTAGTGATCGATGAAGACGTCGTCGTGGTGTTCGCGACGCATCTCCACCCGTTTGGGCACCGGGGCTGTCATGGTCACGCGCCGATCCAGTCGGCAACTTTCAATCCCGAAATGCGCTCATAAGCTTCGATATAACGCTCGCGAGTCGCCTCGACGACGCTTGCGGGCAGGTGCGGGGGCGGTGTCGAACCGTGGCGGTCCCAGCCGGATTCGGGACCCGTGAGCCAGTTGCGGACAAACTGCTTGTCGAAGCTGGGCTGCACCACACCCTCTTTGTAGGTGTCAGCCGGCCAGTAGCGGGACGAGTCCGGGGTGAACACCTCGTCGGCCAAGACCACACGCCCGTCGCGGTCCACCCCGAATTCGAACTTGGTATCGGCGATGATGATCCCTTTACTCAGCGCGTGGTCGGCCGCTTGGCGGTAGGTTCGCAGCGTCAGGTCGCGCAGTTGGCTGGCTCTCTGCTCTCCCACCATGTCGACCACTCGGTCGAAGGAGATGTTCTCGTCGTGGGCGCCGAGTTCGGCCTTGGTCGCCGGGGTGAACAGCGGATGGTCGAACTTACTGGCCTCCACGAGGCCGCCGGGCAGGTCGATGCCGCAGACCGCGCCGGTCCGTTGATAGTCCAGCAACCCGGACCCGGTGAGATAGCCGCGGGCCACGCATTCCACCGGCACCATGTCGAGTTGACGAACCACCAGCGCCCGGCCCAGCACTTCAGCGGGGATGCGGGCGTCGTCAGGCGGTCCGGCCAGGTGGTTGGGGGTGTCGAGAATGCCGAAGAAGAACACGCTCATCGCGGTCAGGATCCGACCCTTGTCCGGGATCGGGGTGTCGAGAATGAAGTCGAAGGCCGAGATCCGGTCGGAGGCAACGAACAGCAGATGCTCGTCGTCGATCCGGTAGAGCTCACGGACCTTGCCGCTGGCCAGGTGCTGGTAGTCGGTCAGGGCTGGGCGCACCGCGTCAGCCTAATGGCCGCCAGTTCCGACGCTGTGCTGGGATCAATTGCATGAAGTCGCGGTTTCTCCCCTATGCCACCACCCCGGCGCGCCTCGTCGCCCAACTCGTGAGCGATCTATTGGTGGCGACCTGGATCACGGTGTGGGTGCTCGTCGGCCTGGGAGTGCATCATGCGATCGCGACCATCGCCGGGGTCGGCACCCAGTTGAAGGACGGCGCGACCGGGATCGCCGACAACCTCGGGTCGGCCGGTGACAGCGCTGATCAGATCCCCCTGGTAGGCGACACGGTGGCTAAACCGCTGCGTGCAGCAAGCGAAGCCGCCTTGGACCTGGCAGGGGCGGGACAGAGCCTCAACACCACCTCGACCTGGTTGGCGTTACTGCTGGCGATCGCAGTGGCCGCCCCGCCGATCCTGGCAGTCGGGATGCCGTGGCTGTTTCTACGGATCCGGTTCTTCCGGCGCAAGTGGGCGGTGATAGCCCTGGCGCAGACCCCTGCCGGTGAACAACTGCTGGCCCTGCGGGCGTTGGCGAACCGGCCGTTGCGCAAACTCACCGAGATCAGCCCCGACCCGGTCGGCGCGTGGCGGTACCAGGATCCGTCGGCAGTTCGCGGGCTAGCAGCGTTGGAGTTGCGGTCGGCGGGTGTGGCCCGAATGACTTCGGCGCGCTAATCAGCGCCCGGTGGCTGTTGCGTTTTTTCCAGGGGCGTTAGACGACCGGCTGTTCTTGATGACGTGGGTTGGTTCGGTGGCCGGCCTATCCGGTGGTGGCATGGTGCAGTCGGGTCAGGTTCAGGGCTGCGGCGGCG
>JAGQTV010000043.1 GCA_020438845.1 Mycobacterium sp.
CCAGCTGGCCTCGATCAACCCGGCTGCCACCAGTCCGATCGCAACCGCAATGGTGGTCAACGCCACATTGGAGGGGTCCAGCATGAACTTCTCCCGGGCCAGCGGGACCGCGAAGATCACGACGTAGGCCACCGCCGAGGTGGCCACCAGCGCCACCCGCCACCACTGGTAGGGCCGGGCCACCACAGCCAGTACCCACAGCGCGCTGATCAGAAGAGTGATCAAGGCTGCCGTCGAGGCCTGCGTCTGCTGCACCAGGGTGCCTTTGCTGCCCGGATAGGCCAGCACGTAACAACAGAACGTCGCCAAGCCGATCACCGCCCCGGACGGCAACGCTGAGCTGACCACCCGACGGACGAAGCCGGTGCGGGCCCGTTCGTTGTTAGGGGCCAGCGACAGGATGAACGCCGGGATGCCGATGGTGAACCAGGCGGCGATGGTCACGTGGATCGGCTGGAACGGGTAGAGCAGCGGTTCCGTGTGCCCCCAGTGGCTGACCAGCCCTGCCACTCCCACCAGCAGCGCCAACAACACCGAGTAGGCGGTCTTGGTGAGGAACAGGTTGGACACCCGTTCGATATTGCCGATCACCCGTCGGCCTTCACCGACCACGTAGGGCAGCGTCGCAAACTTGTTGTCCAGCAACACGATCTGGGCCACCGCCCGCGAGGCGGGGCTACCCGATCCCATCGCGACCCCAATGTCGGCATCCTTGAGCGCCAGGACGTCGTTGACTCCGTCGCCTGTCATCGCCACGGTGTGGTCGCGGGACTGCAGCGCGTGCACCATTGCGCGCTTCTGGTCCGGCCGCACCCGGCCGAAGGTCGTGTACTCCGCCATCGTCTCGGCGAGGGCGGCGGGATCGGTGGGCAGTTCGCGGGCGTCCATCGTCTCGCCGCTCAGCCCCAGCGAGCCGGCTACCGCACCCACCGACACCGCGTTGTCCCCGGAGATCACTTTCACCGAAACATGCTGGGAGGCAAAGTAATCCAGCGTTTCCCTGGCGTCGGGACGGACGCGTTGCTCCAGGATGACCAATGCTTCGGGGGTGACCCGGCCCGGCGCGTCGGAGCTGTCGACGCTGCGGTCGCTGGAGCCGAGCAGCAGCACCCGAAGTCCGTGTGCGCCGATCTGTTCGGCGCGCTCGGCTTCCGGTGTTGCCGGGTCCAGCAGCACGTCGGGGGCGCCGATCACCCAGTTTCCGCGGTCCCGGAAGGATGCACCGCTCCACTTGGTGGCCGACTTGAACGGTGCAACGGCGGTAACTGTCCAGTCCGGGGACTGTGGGTAGGCCTCGGCGATGGCCTGCATACTCGCGTTCGGCCGCGGGTCGTTGGCAGCCAACGCCGCCAGTGCCGCGCCGACCTGATCGGGGAGTGCCGCGTTCACCGTCTGGGCTTCGGCCAGGCGCATGCCGTTCTCCGTCAGCGTCCCGGTCTTGTCGGCGCACACGACGTCGACGCGGGCCAGGCCCTCGATGGCGGGCAGTTCCTGTACCAGGCATTGGCGTCGGCCCAGCCGGATCACACCGACTGCGAAGGCGATCGAGGTCATCAGCACCAGGCCCTCCGGGACCATCGGCACCAGAGCGCCCACCATGCGCAACACCGACTCGCGCCACCCGACATGGGTGAGGAACAACTGGGTGTAGATGGTCAACAGCCCGGTGGGCCACAGCAGGTAAGTGATCAGCTGGAGGATCTTGTTGATGCCGCTACGCAGTTCCGAGCGCACGAGGGTGAACTTGCTGGCCTCTTCGGCCAGTCGGGCGGCGTACGCCTCACGGCCGACCTTCGTCGCGCGGTAGGCGCCGTTGCCCGCCACCACGAAGCTGCCCGACATGACCGGGTCTCCGACACCCTTGCCGATCGGGTCGGCCTCGCCGGTGAGTAACGACTCGTCGACCTCACACGCGGTGGCCTCCAGCATCTCGCCGTCGACGACGATCTGATCACCCGGACCGATCTCGATGACGTCGTCGAGCACCACCTCGTTGGGCGCGAGGTCGCGAGTACCGGACTGACGACGAACGGTGGGTCTGGCCTGGCCGACGATGGCCAAGTTGTCCAAGGTCTTCTTCGCACGCAGTTCCTGGATGATGCCGATCGAACTGTTGGCGACGATGAGCAGTCCGAAAAGTCCGTTAATGAGGGAACCGGTCGCCAGCACGATGAGGAACAGCACCCCGAGGATGGCGTTGATCCGGGTGAACACATTTGCCCGGACGATGTCGCGCACGCTGCGGGACGCGCGATTCGGGACATCGTTGGCCCTGCCCTCGGCGACCCGGGTGGCGACCTCGGCGTCGGTCAGGCCGGCGGCGATGCGCAGCGTCGCCCCGGGATCTCGGTCTTCGCGCAAGGGGCTCATCGGGTGAAGGTACCCATCCGGTCTTCGTCGAAGTACTCCAACGTGAGCCGATCGCCGTCGAAAGCCGCTTTCGACACGCTTCCGGGCGGCGCGTTTTCTGACGTGAGCGCGAAGGTGAACACGTCGCCGTCCCAGTGCGTCAACTCATAGAAGGTCGGACGCGGCCCTATCGCGAGGGTCAGTTTCCCCTCCTTTTCGGCCACTGTTGCCCTGCCCCAATAGTCGTTGACGTAGGTGCCCATGAGGGTCGGCAGCGGCCGCGACGGCGCCGGTCGCGCCGGTGGCGCCGCGCCGGCCAGTGAACCGAACGGGCGCTGCATTCCGGCGAAGGCCTCGGTGTAGAGCTTTCGCCAGTCTTCGCGAATCTCACCGAACTCGACAAGGTCGGCGAACTCGGCGGTCAGCGTCTCCGGAACACCCGACGGGGCGGCATTGGTGAGCGCGACGATGGCGACGTCCGCCTGCGGGATGACCACGAAATTCGTTGCCGCACCGAGTGCGAACGCGCCGGAGTGACTGAGCCGCACCCGGCCCGCCGGCGAGGTCGCAATGTTGAATCCGTATCCGTAGAAGCCGGACCGCATGGCTGGTTGGGCCGGTGGGCTGGAGACCATCTGTGGAGTGAGGGCGGGTAGCAGTGCCGTGGGGTCCACAACCGTTGCGCCCTGGTAGTTTCCGTTGCCGAGCAGCATCGTCAGCCAGTGGGTGAGGTCGTTGACCGAGGCGCTCACGCCGCCGGCCGGCGACTGCGGGTCGGGGTCCCTGGTGTACTGCGGCTGGTAGGAGTCGCCGACACGCACGTGCCCGACGGCCTTATCGGCGCGCGCTTGGTAATCGGCGAAACGCGAACTGGTGGAGTTCATCGCGAGTGGCCGGTAGAGGACGTCGGCGCTGAGATCCTCCCAGGACTTGCCTGCGACTGCGGCGACCGCTTCCGCGGCGGCAGTGACGCCGAAGTTGGTGTAGGCGTAGGAGGCCCGGAACGGGTTCAGTGGCAGCAGATGCAGCCGTTGGAGAATAGTGCGACGGTCAAAGCCGAGATCTTCGAGCAGGTCCCCGGCGTGGTCGGGAAGTCCGGAGCGGTGGGCGAACAGGTCTGCGACGGTGAGCATGCCGGTCACCGACGGATCGGAGAGTGAAAACCACGGCAGTGCATCGGCCATCGGGGTATCCCAGCCGATCGCGCCGGCGCCGACCTGATGGGCGACGACGGTGGCGGCGACCGGTTTGGACAGCGAGGCAAGCTGAAAGACCGTATCGGCGTCCACTCTCTCGCCCTTGGTGCTGTCCCTGACACCGAAGCCCTTGGCGTACAGCGTCTTTCCACCATGCACAACGGCGACTGCCATTCCGGGGACCCCAGAGGAAGCCATCAACGCCTCGGCGAGACCGTCCAGTCTGGCGATCGCATGGTCGATGGTCTTGTCCGGCAACGGCATCGCCGGAATGAGTTGTGGCGGAAGGTCGGATGACGGCGTGGGCGTCGCCCCGCAGGCCGTCAGCACGGCCGCCAGCGCGAAAACGGCCACGCGGTTCAACAGCGTGGTCATCGACCGCTGCAGTCGACCATCACAGCCGCCACCAGTGATCGACTGAACCCGCGTCCGTTCGCGGGTGCACGGCACGATCGCCCGGCTTGGGTATGGCGACATTCACCCCGGCTTCGGCAGCGGCGACGATCAGGCGTTCGGGGGGCTCAGCCCATGGATGCGGCGCCAACCGGAAGGTGCCCCAGTGGATCGGCACAAGCAGTCCCCCGTCGAGATCACGGTGAGCCTGCACTGCCTCCTCCGGGTTCATGTGGATGTCCGGCCAGGACTTGTTATAGGCACCGATCGGCAACAGGGTCAGGTCGAACGGGCCGTATTGCGAACCGATGTCGGCGAAACTGCGGGTGTAGCCGCTGTCGCCGCCGAAGTAGGCGCGGTGGTGTGGGCCCAGGATTGCCCACGACGACCACAGGGTGTTGTTGCGGGACAGGAACCGGCCGGAGAAATGCCGCGCCGGGGTGCAGGCCAGCGTGATCTCCCCCACCTGGGTACTGGTGTTCCAGTCCAGTTCGACCACGCGATCGGCCGGTATCCCCCACTCCCGCAGGTGGGCCCCGACTCCCAACGGAACGACGAAGGGCGCCCGCTGCGTGCGGGCCAGCACCTGTACCGTCCGCATGTCGAGGTGGTCGTAGTGGTCGTGGCTGATCACTACGGCGTCCAACGCGGGCAGCGCGTCCAAGTCCACCGGAGGCGGATGCAAGCGCTGGGGGCCGAAGGCGCTCGACGGCGAGCAGCGTTCGCTCCAGACCGGGTCGGTCAGCAGCCGGTAGCCGTCGATCTCCAGCAGGGCGGTCGCGTGCCCCAGCCAGGTCACAGCCAACGGCGCCGGGGCCGCGCACAGCATCGGGGAGGCCATCGGGATCGCCGCACGGGGCCGGCTTTCCGAATTGCCGGCCAGAAACTCGAACAGAACCAGCCGGTTCTCCTCGAGGTCCAGCTTGAGGCCTCCATCTGGCTCAAGGTTGCGAAACGCCCCGGCCCGGTGGTTCGCCGATCCCTCGGTTACTGCCCGGATCGCGCCGGAGTCTGCACCCAACGCCCGCGAAACCTCGCGCACTACGCTCAGGGCCCACCCGCCGACAGCCAACGACGCGGTGCCCAGCCCCGACAGGTAAGCCAACCGGAGCGACGGTCTTCCGGGCAGCTTCACCGCAGGCGGGCCGGGCATTTCTCAGGCTCCCCGGAACCTCGGGGCGCGCTTCTCTACGCGCGCGATCTGGGCCTCGATGACGTCGTGGCTGCTCCACGCCCGCTCGAAGAGTTCTTTGTGGGTTTGCGCCTGATCCTCGTACGCGCCGTCGTCGTTGAGCACCCGCTTGGAGTGGCGCACCGACAGCGGTGCCATGACAGCGATCTCTGCGGCCCACGCCTGGGCGTCAGCCAATGTGCCGATCCGGTTCGCCATGCCTGTCATCAGCGCGGTCTGTGCGTCCAGTCTCTCGGCGGCCAGCAACATGGCGCGGGCCCTTCCGAAGCCCACCAGCGAGCTGAGCCGACGAACGCTCCAGTTGTCCAGGGCCAGACCGTATTTGGCGATCGGGAACTGGAAGTACGCCTCTGGCGCCACCACCCGAAGGTCACACACCATGGCCAGTTGCACTCCGGCACCGATCGCCGGGCCGTTGATGGCCGCAATCACCGGTACCGGCACGGCGTCGATAGCCTTGTTCAGCGCGATCGCCTTGTCCGGAAAATCTGCGGCGAACACGTCACCGGAGAGATCGGCGCCGGCACAGAAGACGGTGCCGGCCCCGGTGATGACAATCGCGCGGACGTCGTCGGCTGCCGCCTGCTCGACGGCTTCCCGTAACGAGTCGACAAGCTCAGAGTTGAGTGCGTTGCGCCTTTCCGGGCGCTGCAATTCGATGGTCGTGACATCACCGACACGCTCGATACCGATCATGATGCCGATTATGAACCGCCGCCGTCCGGCCGGTCCCGGCGGGCTTGTGCGAGCAGTGCACACACCTCGTCGTCGGAGGTCTGGCTGAAGTCGCGGTAGCCCTGGCCCACAGCGGTGAAATGCCACGGCACACCCACACAGATCACGTCGTCGGCCACCTCGCGCAGCGCGGCAACGGTGTCCGGGGCCCCGATCGGAGCGGCCAGGACCACAGTGGCCGCGCCCCCGGCCCGGGCCACCAGCGCAGCGGCCCGCGCGGTGGCGCCGGTCGCGAACCCGTCGTCGACGATGATGACTACCCGGCCCGCCAGCTTCAGCCCCTCGCGGCCTCCCCGGTAGCGGTCCAGGCGTCGGTACAACTCCTCGCGTTCCGCGGCCTCAACGGCGGCGATCTGATCCGCGCTCAACCGGATCCGGTCCAGCAGGGCCTTGTTGTGTACCCGCACCACGTCGTGCCCGTCGGGCGCCTCACCAATCGCACCGAAGGCCAGTTCCGGTTGGTAGGGCACCCCGAGTTTGCGCACCACCAGCACATCCAGCGGGGCACCCAGCGATCGGGCCACCTCGGCGGCCACAGGCACCCCGCCCCGCGGCAAACCCAGCACCAGCACATCCCGGCCGCGGTAGCGGGACAGTTCCTCCGCCAGCCGTCGCCCTGCCGCCGCCCGGTCAGGGAAAACCTCCATAACTCGATTCTCGCCCAAACTCACGTATGGGCGGGAAAGTGCGGGAAGATTCCGCCAAAACGTAGATCTGGGCGACACGGCCAAGCGACACAACCAGGCGACACGGCCGTGCGCTGCGGCCGGGTTTTCCCCCGGCTCCGACGCGATCCGGCACTATGGAATCCATGGACACGGCTCCCCCGCGCGTATTGGTCGTCGACGACGACCCCGACGTGCTGGCCTCATTGGAGCGCGGCCTGCGGCTTTCCGGCTTCGAGGTGGCCACCGCGGTGGACGGAGCCGAAGCGCTGCGCAGCGCCACCGAGACCCGGCCAGACGCCATCGTGCTGGACATCAACATGCCAGTACTCGACGGGGTGAGCGTGGTGACCGCGCTCCGCGCCATGGACAACGACGTGCCGGTGTGCGTGCTGTCGGCTCGCAGTTCGGTCGACGACCGGGTGGCCGGCTTAGAGGCCGGCGCAGACGACTATCTGGTCAAGCCCTTCGTGCTGGCCGAGTTGGTGGCTCGAGTCAAGGCGTTGCTGCGACGCCGTGGTTCCTCCGCGACCTTTTCCTCGGAGACCATCCAGGTCGGTCCGCTGGAAGTGGACATTCCGGGTCGGCGCGCCCGGGTCAACGGCGTCGACGTCGACCTGACCAAGCGCGAGTTCGACCTACTCGCCGTGCTGGCCGAGCACAAGACAGCCGTGCTGAGCCGCGCTCAGTTACTAGAGTTGGTGTGGGGCTACGACTTTGCCGCCGACACCAACGTCGTCGACGTGTTCATCGGCTACCTGCGCCGCAAGCTGGAGGCCGGGGGCGCACCGCGCCTGCTGCACACCGTGCGCGGCGTCGGCTTCGTGTTGCGCACTCAGTAACCCAGCAACCAACCCAGCAACCGACGCAGAACGACGCCCGCAGGAGCGTCCCACGGGCGCCGTTCGTCGGTTTAACTATCTACTCGCAGCCGCCCGGGCAGCTGCTTTCGCCGAAACCCGGCAGCCAGTTCACGTCGCCTGGTCCTGGCGATCCCTGCGATCCGGGAAACATGCTGAAAGCGTCCGTGGCTGGCGCGTCCTCCGTCGGTGCGGACGTTGAAACACAAGACCCATCTTGATCTAATTCATACCCTTCCCCGCATGTGTTGGCGGAAAGGTTCGGCGGTAGACCTGCTAGGCCATCGGTTCCCGACGCGACCCGGTCTTGTCCTTGTGGCGAGGCCGGAACGCACTGTCCCGTTGGATCAAACGTGTAGCCCGACCCGCACTCGTCGGCTGAGGCAATTGGTGGGGGTGCGGCGAGGGTCAGGGACGCGACGGCAAAACTGGCAAGACCGGCCGACAATAGGTTCACGATTCGCATCTGCAGACCCTTCACACGGTCGCCCAGTCAGATACTTCGAACTGAACGGGCTAGCAAAACGAATCGAGCGCCCAACGCTACATCGACCCCCGACTTTCTTCAGGTCGAAGTGACTACTGGAAGTTCTTGTCCCACTTGTCGAAACCGGCCGCCTTGGCGGTGGCCTCGTCGAAGAACCACACTTCGGCGATGGTCACCTCGTAGGCCGGGCTGTCGATGCCGTGATAGAGCATCGAATCGGCATTGCCCTTGATCAGCCAGCCGGCCGGACCGCTGCCGTCGGCGTCTGCACTGGCCGAGCCCTTGCCGTACGGTCCAGCCGGAACGTCGGCGATAGCCGCGACATTTGCGCCCCGCTTCTCGTCCCAGCGAGTGAAGCCCGCGGCCCGCGCGCTGGCCTCGTCGTCGAACCACACCTCGGCGATCGTCTGGCCGTACCAGGGGCTGTCGACGGTGTGGTACAGCATCGAGTCTTCGTTGCCCTTGATCGTCCAGCCGGTCGGACCAACACCGTCGGCACCGGCCTTGAAGGAGCCCCGTCCGTGCGGACCGGGGGGCAGGTCGTCGGCGGAGGCGATCTTCGCCGCTGCCGCATCGGATGCGAACTTCGCAACACCGGACGAACCGCCGTCCGGGGCCGCGCCCTTCCGCACATCCCAGCGCAGGAAGTCCGCCTTCTCAGCGCTCTCCTCGTCGGCGAACCAGACCTCCGCCTCGATCTTGTCGTAGTACGGACTGAGCACCGGGTAGTAACGCCCGGTTTCCTGGTCACCCTTGATGGGGTACCCGGCCGGAGCCGACGCCCGTCGCTTCACCCGAATGGAGCCCTTGCCATAGGGGTCGCGATCAATAATGTCGTCGACTTTTTCGGCGACAACTTTCGCACCAGCCACCTTGCCGAGATCGGGCGCCGCGACCTTGGGGGCCTCGACCCCGCCTCGCAACCCCGCCGACACCGTGGCACCCACTGGAACCTCACGGGTGACCTTGCGGATCATCATCGCGAAGGTGACCAACATGCCCAGCAGGAATGCCAGGGTCATCAGCCACCAATTGACGTCTTTCATCAGCGCGCTCCGATCTCACGCGAGCCGGCTGGAAAGTCGGCGACCGCTTCTTCCCTGGTGGTCCTGCTGATGCTCATCACGGTGATCACCCAGGCGACGGCCGAACCGACCAGGAAGGCCAACAGGTACCACAGCCACTGTCCCCAGAAACTCATCTCATCAACTCCTAGTCGACCTTGATCTCGGTGCGACGGTTCTCTGCCCGCCCTGCCTCGGTGTCATTGGTGGCGATCGGTTGCGACGATCCGGCGCCCTTGCTGGTGACCGCGTCGGCCGCTACGCCCTGCGACACCAGATAGGCGGCGACGGACTTGGCCCGGTTCTGGCTCAACGGATTGTTGATCGCATCGGTGCCGGTGCTGTCGGTATGGCCGACCACGGTGATCTTCGCATTCGGGCAGGCCTTCAGCGTCTCCACGACGGACGACAATTCCTGCTGACCATCGGCGCTCAACTTGTCGCTATCGGTCTGGAACTTCACCGGTACGGCCAACTCCGAGTTGATCGTGGTCTGCAGGTTGTCGCACGACGCCGCGGCACCCTTGATGGTGATGTTGTTGATGATCTGGATGTTCGGCCATCCGGCCTTGGCTGCCGCCTCAACGGCTGCCTTCACCTCCTCGGTTGGCGCCGTCCCGGTCAGAGTGAGGGTGCCGCCCTCGACGGTGTAGCGGAAATTCGGGATATCGGCCGCGGCTTTTAGCAGGGCGGCCAGGCCGGAAAAGTCCGGGGCAACCGCACCGGCGGCGATGTCGATCTTGTCGATCAGATTGACACCGCCACCCAAGGCTGCTTTCAACGCCGCCAGCAGGGAATTCTTCGACGCGAGGTCGGGCAGGATCCCGGTAAGCGTGAAGTCCTTGCCGTTACGCAGGATCGACAGCGGGGAGAATTTCAGCGACGGGATCGACAGGCTAGGTGCCGTCGCGTTGATGCTGGGCGCGTTGACGTCGACCTTGGGTTTGAGTGCGCCCCAGCCGAGCCATCCGAACAGCAGTGGGATCAGCAGCAGGGCCAGCAGCCAGCCCCATCCCGGCGGCCGCCGGTAGTACCGCGACTCGGTACGCCACCCAGTCGCCGTGGCGGTCACCCGCGCATCGCCGGACCCCGTCATCGGTTCCCTCCTCCGCCAGAATGTGGCGATCTACTTGCACGAACCGATGCAACATACGACGCGAACCGCGTTAGTTCCGGCGATTCCGAACAGTTGCCCAAATCATGGCCAACAGTCGCACTCAGCGCCGTTTGACCGCCAGCAGATCGATGACGAAGGTCAGTGTTTTCCCAGACAGCCGGTGGCCCGACCCGGCCGGGCCGTAGGCCAGTGCGGGCGGAATCACCAGCTGGCGGCGCCCACCTACCCGCATGCCGGGAATACCGTCCTGCCAGCCCTGGATCAGCCCGCGCAGCGGGAACGCGATGGACTCCCCGCGGTTCCAGGAGCTGTCGAACTCCTCGCCGGTGTCGTACTCCACGCCCACGTAGTGGACCTCGACGGTGTCGCCGGGCTTGGCCTCGTCGCCGCCACCGACAACCAGGTCGGTGATGACCAACTCGGTCGGGGCCGGGCCGACGGGAAATTCGATATCGGGTTTCGTCGTCACGTCACCAACCGTAATGCCGTCACACTGGTGGGGTGGCGAACGGTGAGAAGTTCGACGCCGTGGTGATCGGCGGCGGGCACAACGGTCTGGTGGCGGCCGCCTATCTGGCCCGGGCCGGCCTGCGGGTGCGCCTGCTGGAACGCCTGGCTTCGGTGGGTGGGGCCGCGGTGTCGGAGCGGGCTTTCGACGGGGTCGACGCCCGGCTTTCGCGCTACGCCTACCTGGTCAGCCTGTTACCCGCTCAGATCCTGGCGGACCTGGGCGCTGCAGTACGACTGGCCCGGCGGCGGTATTCGTCTTACACCCCTGACCCTGCCGACGGCGGCCGCAGCGGCCTGCTGATCGGACCGGACTCCAGTTTCGCCGCCGTCGGCGCCGGCGCTGACGAGGGCGGTTTCGCCGACTTCTACCGACGCTGCCGCACAGTTACCGAGCCGCTGTGGCCGACGCTGACCGATCCCCTACCCACCCGATCCCAGGCCCGCGGTCGGGTGCTGGCCGCCGATCCCGACGCCGCCGCGGCCTGGGACATGCTGATCGCCCGCCCCATCGGCGCGGGCATCGCCGAGGCGGTGTCGAACGACTTGGTGCGCGGGGTCATGGCCACCGACGCGCTGATCGGCACTTTCGCGCGCCTTGACGATCCCTCCCTGCGTCAGAACGTCTGTTTTCTCTATCACTTGATCGGCGGCGGCGACGGGCACTGGGACGTCCCGATCGGCGGCATGGGGGCGGTCACCGCAGCACTGGAGGCCGCGGCCCGCGCCCGCGGGGCGCAGATCGTGACCGACGCCGAGGTCTACTCGGTGACTCCCGACGGCGAGGTCTGCTACCGGCAGGGCGACCGTGAGACCCGGCTGCACGCACGGTTCGTGCTGGCCAACGTCACGCCGGCGGTACTCGCGTCGCTGCTGGGCGAACCGGCGCCGGAACTGGCCGAAGGCTCCCAGGTGAAGGTAAACCTGATGCTGCGCCGGCTGCCACGTCTGCGTGACGCCCGCGTCACGCCCGAGCAGGCGTTCGGCGGGACGTTCCATATCAACGAAACCTGGTCACAGCTGGACAGCGCCCATGCGGCAGCAGCAGCCGGCGCCATTCCCGACCCACTGCCGTGCGAGATCTACTGCCACTCGCTAACCGACCCGAGCATCCTGTCTCCTGCCCTGCGCGAGTCCGGGGCAGCGACGCTGACGGTGTTCGGCCTGCACGTCCCCCACGCGGTGCAGCGTGCACAACATGCCGACGTCATGCGGCAACGACTGACCGACGCGGTGCTGGCGTCGTTGAATTCGGTTCTGGCCGAACCTGTTCAGGACGTTTTGATGCACGATGCGCAGGGTCGGCCCTGCATCGAGGCGAAGACCACCGTCGACCTGGAAGGCATCCTGGGAATGACGGGGGGCAACATCTTCCACGGTGCGTTGGACTGGCCGTTCGTCGCCGACGACGAACCGTTGGAGACTCCGGCGCAGCGATGGGGCGTGGCGACTGCCCACGACCGGATCCTCATGTGCGGGTCGGGTGCACGCCGGGGTGGGGCGGTGTCGGGGATCGGTGGCCACAACGCGGCGATGGCCATCCTCGCCGCGGATTAGTACCGCCGACTAGGTGGTGAGACGCGACAGAATCGCCTGCAGCGAGCGGAGGTCCTCGCTGCCGAGTTCGGCCAGCGAGACCGGTGGCGGATCGGGCAACTCGCTGACGACCCGCAACACATCGCGGCCGACAGAGGTCAGCGACACCATCTTGGAACGCCGGTTCTCCGGATTGATCTCGCGGACGACGAGACCCCGCGCCTCCAGATCGTTGACTGCCACCGTCGCTGCCGGGGCGTCGATGGTGGCCGCTTCCGCGACCTGTTTCACCGTCATCGGATGACGTTCGAGCCGCTTCAGAATACGGATCCTGCTGAAAGGCAACCCCGTTCGTTCGACAACGGACCGCCGCCAGGCATCCTTGTTCTCCAGCACCAACGACGACATCGTCCGCCAGACCTGATCGGCAACCGGATCATGCGGCACGGGCAACCTCGACTTCGCCGTCCTCGATCAAGGGTGTCAGTCGCTGCGCGGATCGTTTGGCCCGCAACGATGTCGACGTCATAGCCAACACCGTAATCGCCAGACCCAGGCCGATGTTGATCATCCACAGCGGCCTGGCCGCGTCGGTGAATCCCACATTGGTAGCGGCCAGGGCCGAGCCGGCCACCGAACCGCACAGCGCCACGCCGATACTCACACCGACCTGCCGGCTGGTCGAGGTGATGGCCGAAGCCGCCCCGGCCCGATCACGGGGCATACCGCTGACGGCCGCGTTCGTGACCGGTGCGTTGATCATCGCGAAGCCGATTCCGTAGGCGCCGAAGATCGCCAGGAGAGCCCAGACCGGGGTGGTCGGCGTGAGAAACATCAACATGCCGGCAGCAGCCGTGATCATCACGCCGGCGATCAACAGTGACGGGCGGCTGCCGAAGCGCCCGACCAAGCGGCCGGACAGCGGTGAAAACACCAGGGCGCCAATCGCGATCGGCAGATAGATCAATCCGGTGGCCATCGCCGAATAGCCCCGTTCACCCTGTAGGTACAACGACATCATGAACAGGAATGCCGCCCAGGCCGCGAAGGCGCAGACCGCCGTGGCGGTTGCCGAGGCGAATGGTTCGCTGCGGAAGTAACGCAGATCGATGAAGGGGTCCGTACGGCGCGTCTCGTACCGCAGGAATCCGATCAACGCCATCGCGGCCATCGCGGCGATCCCCAGCAACACGGGGTTGGTCCAGCCCAGAACCGGCCCCTCGATCATGGCGAACACCATGCCGAACAGGGCCGCAACAGCGAGCAGCTGGCCGATCGGGTCCATGTCGCGCATCGTCGCCGACTTGCTCTCCGGGACGAAGATGGCCGTCAACAGGATTGCGGCCGCGCAGATGGGCAGGTTGATCCAGAACACCGCACGCCAGCCGACCAACTGGATGAGCAGGCCGCCGACGACCGGGCCCAGCGCCATCGAGATTCCCACGACGGCGCCCCAGATTCCCAGCGCCCGCGCACGCTCCACCGGCCGATAGAACACCTGCGAGATAATCGACAGCGCAACGGGATTCATCATCGATCCGCCGATTCCCTGAACTAGGCGCGCACCGATCAGGGTGTCGATATCCGGGGCGATGCTGCACAGCAGCGAGCCGACTGCAAAAACGCCCAGACCGATCTGGAACACGGTGCGACGCCCGAAGCGGTCACCGGCCGCCCCGGCCAGGATCAACAGCGACGCCAGCACCAGGGTGTAGATGTCGACGACCCACTGCATCTGCGAGGGGGTTGCACCCAAGTCGGCTCGGATAGCCGGAATGGCGACGTTGACGATCGTCGCATCCATCGACACGATGAGCAGGCTCAGGCAGCAGGACGTCAGAATGACGGCCTTGCGCCGCGCGCTCAGTTTGTCGACAACGCTTGTGATCACACAATCATTGTGAAACCACAACTAAGGGTCTGTCAAACCCCGGAGATCAGCGGCCGTCGAGAGCCACGTAGTCGCGTTCTCCGTAGCCGGTGTAGATCTGTCGCGGCCTACCGATCTTGTTGGGTTCGGTGTGCATCTCGCGCCAGTGCGCGATCCAGCCGGGCAGTCGGCCCAATGCGAACAGGACGGTAAACATCCGGGTCGGGAAGCCCATGGCACGGTAGATCACGCCGGTGTAGAAGTCGACGTTCGGGTACAACTTGCGCTCGATGAAGAAGTCGTCGGTCAGCGCCGCCTCCTCGAGCGCCTTGCCGATGTCGAGCAATTCGTCGTCGCCGCCGAGTTTGCCCAGTATCTTGTCGGCCTGCTCCTTGACGATGCGCGCCCGGGGGTCGTAGTTCTTGTAGACCCGGTGGCCGAAGCCCATCAGCTTGACGCCGTCTTCGCGGTTCTTGACTTTGCGGACGAACTCTTTGACGTCGCCCCCGGCGACCCGGATCCGCTCCAGCATCTCCAGCACCGATTGGTTGGCTCCGCCGTGCAGCGGCCCCCACAGCGCGTTGATGCCCCCGGAGATCGAGGTGAACAGGTTCGCCTGCGACGAACCGACCAGCCGCACCGTCGAGGTTGAACAGTTCTGCTCATGGTCGGCGTGCAGGATCAGCAGCATGTCCAGGGCGCGGACGATCTCCGGGTCCACCTCGTAGGGCTCTGCCGGGAAGCCGAACGTCATTCGCAGGAAGTTCTCCACCAGCGTCAGCGAGTTGTCCGGGTAGAGGAACGGCTGGCCGACCGACTTCTTGTAGGCGTAGGCCGCGATGGTCGGCAGCTTGGCCAGCAGACGGATGGTCGACAACTCCACCTGGCGGTTGTCCAGCGGGTCCAGCGAGTCCTGGTAGTAGGCGCTCAAAGCATTGACCGCGCTCGAGACCACCGGCATCGGGTGGGCGTTGCGCGGGAAACCGTCAAAGAACCGCTTGAGGTCCTCATGCAGCAGGGTGTGCCGCTGGATCTGGGTGGTGAACTCGGCCAGCTTGTCGGCGGTGGGGAGCTCGCCGTAGATCAGCAGGTAGCTGACCTCAATGAAGGTCGACTTCTCGGCCAACTGCTCGATCGGGTAGCCCCGGTACCGCAGGATTCCGGCGTCGCCGTCAATGTAGGTGATGGCGCTCTTGGTCGACGCGGTGTTCACAAACCCCTGGTCGAAGGTCGTGTAACCGGTCTTGGCCAACAGCGGGCCCAGGGCGATGCCGTCGGAGCCCTCCGTCGCATGGACGATCTGGAGGTCGATCTCCCCGCCTGGGTAGCTGAGGGTGGCGGTGTCGTCAGTATCGGCCACATCAAACCCTTCTTGCGCGTTTAACCGGCAACGCTACTGTGCGTTCCAACTGAACGTAGTCGCTATCGCCCCGACTCGTCCGCTCGGGGTCGCCTCGAAGGTCCGGTCGACAGTCTGGCGGGGATCTCAGCCGCCGGCCGGTATCGCAGGAACGCCGGCGCCGCCAGCACGGCCAGCAGCACACCGACGACCACCAACGCTCCCCCACCCGTGGCGGCCACCGTGGTGCCGACCACCGCGGCCGCCGCTCCGTGCACGGTGTCGGCCATCCTCGGACCGCCCGCAACCACCACGATGAACACACCCTGCAACCTGCCCCGCAGGTCGTCGGAGGCGGCCTCCTGCAAGATCGTGGTCCGAAACGCGGCCGACACCATGTCGGCGGCGCCGCCGACGGCCAGGAACGCCAATGCGATCCACAGCATCACCCCGGCGTGCCCGCCGGCCAGACCCCCGGCCACGCCGAAGCAGACGATCGCCAGACCCCAGACCAGGATCGAGGCCACCACGGCCAGGCCTTGGCGACGGACCCGGGGAAACCACCCGGAGAACACTCCGCCGGCAACCGCCCCGACGGAGATCGCCGCGGCGAGCAGTGCCATCGTCACCCCGCCTTCGATCGGACCGCCGAAGCTCTCGTGTGCCATCTGCGGGAACAGGGCCCGCGGCATGCCCAGGATCATCGCGATCAGATCGACGACGAAGGACATCAGCACCACTTGGTTGCCGGCCAGGTAGCGGAACCCTTCCAGCACCGCACCCACCCCCCACCTCGACTGTCCTTGCGTCGTGTCCGATTCAGTGGACGGCATGGGGGACAACCGGAGCGTCGCCCAGATCGGAACCAGACATGTCACCGCGTCGAGCAGGTACAAAGTGGACAGGTCTATCCAGTGCAGCAGCACACCGGCCAGCAGCGGTCCGGCGATGGCGCCGACCTGCTGCACCGTCATGCTCAACGCGTTGGCGGCCGGCAACTGTTCGATGGGCAACATCCGCGGGATAGCCGCTCCCATGGTCGGCCAGTTGACGGCGAAAAAGGACTGCTGCACCGACAGCAGCACCAGGACCACCCACACGTTATTCAGGGCCAGCGCCGCCTGCGCCCAGAGCAGCGCCGAGGACACGGCCAGCCCCACCGCGGTGATCACCAACAGCTTCCGGCGATCGAAGGCGTCGGCCCAGGCCCCTCCCAATAGACCGAACACGATCAGCGGCACCAGGGCGAACAGTCCGGCCAGCCCGACGTAGGCGGAACTGCTGGTCAGCACGTAGAGCTGAACGGGCACTGCGAAAACGGTGAGGTTGGCCCCGATCACGGTGACTATCCCGGCCAGCCACAGCCGCCGGAAGTCTGGAGTGCGAAGCGGCGTGGTGTCGACGAACAGCCCCACTGTTAGGGCTGCAAACGCTCGATACAGTCGCCCGTCACGCGAATCCTGTTGTGGATCCGGTTCTCTCGGCCCTGCCAGAACTCGATGACCTCCGCAGCCAGCCGGTAGCCGCCCCAGTGCGGCGGCACAGGAATCTCGTCATGTCCGGCGAAGCGGGCCGTCACCTCGTCCAACTGAGCCAGCAACTCGGCACGCGAGGCGATCGGCCGGGATTGCTCGGACGCCCAGGCGCCCAACTGGGAGCCGCGGGGGCGGCGAGCCCAATACTCGGCTGTCTCCTCCGAGCTGACCTTGGTCACCGCACCCCGTATGTGCACCTGCCGGCCCAGCGCGAACCAGGGGAAGGTCACGGAAGCGTAGGGCGTGGCCGCCAGGTCCGCGCCCTTGTTGGACTCGTAGTTGGTGTAGAAGGTGACACCGTCGGCATCGACACTCTTGCAGAGCACCGCCCGGGTCACCGGCCGGCCGTTCTCGACGGTGCCCAGCACCATCGCATTGGGCTCGGCGACGCCGGCCTGTTCGGCCTCGTCAATCCAGTTGTGCAGCAAGGCAAGCCAGCCTCCGGCGAGCCAGTCGACGTCTAAGTCGGTGCTGCCGTCCTTCTCCACCGACCCGTACTCCACTCGCATCGCAGCGAGCCGGTGCCCGGGTGTCGGGCGATCGTCATCAACCACGGCCTCACGTTACGCCGCCGATCCGCAGATGGGAGAATCCGGCTCATGAGCGTGCTTCCGGACGACTTTGTTCCGGGCCTCGAGGGTGTCGTGGCCTTTACCACCGAAATCGCCGAACCTGACCGCGACGGCGGCGCGCTGCGCTACCGCGGGGTCGACATCGAGGATTTGGTCGGGCACCGGGTGACCTTCGGCGACGTGTGGGCGCTGTTGGTCGACGGCCGCTTCGGCGGCGGTCTGCAGCCTGCCGGGCCCCTGCCGCTGCCGATCCATACCGGCGACGTCCGGGTCGACGTGCAGGCCGGACTGGCGATGCTGGCGCCGATCTGGAATTACGCGCCATTGCTGGACATCGACGACGAGACCGCTCGCGCCCAGTTGGCGCGCGCTTCGGTGATGACGCTGTCCCTCGTCGCACAGTCCGGCCGGGGAGTCCGCCAGTCGACTGTGCCGCAACGCGTCCTCGATGAGTGCACGACCATCACGCAGCGCTTCATGACCAGTTGGCACGGCGACCCGGATCCGAGGCAGGTCGAGGCCATCGATGCCTACTGGGTGTCCGCCGCTGAACATGGGATCAACGCCTCGACGTTCACAGCGCGAGTAATCGCCTCCACCGGAGCCGACGTCGCGGCCGCGATGTCAGGTGCCGTCGGCGCGATGAGCGGACCGCTGCACGGCGGGGCTCCGGCGCGGGTGATCCCGATGATCGAGGAGACCGAACGCAGCGACGACGCCCGCGCGGTCGTCTGCGGCATCCTCGACCGCAAGGAGAGGCTGATGGGCTTCGGCCACCGGGTCTACCGCGCGGAGGACCCGCGGGCCCGGGTACTGCGGGCCACAGCTAGACGGCTGGACGCACCCCGCTACGAGGTGGCCGCGGCGTTGGAGACCGCCGCGCTGACTGAGTTACGCGAGCGCCGGCCGGATCGCGCCATCGAGACCAACGTCGAGTTCTGGGCCGCGGTGATCCTGGATTTCGCCGGGGTGCCGCCGACGATGATGCCGGCGATGTTCACCTGTGCGCGGACGGCGGGGTGGTGCGCGCACATTATGGAACAGAAACGGCTCGGCAAGCTGATTCGGCCGTCGGCGGTCTACGTCGGCCCTGCGCCCCGGCCGGCTGACTCGGTGCCGGGCTGGGACGAGATCGCCCACACCCCCTAACCGCGCAGGGTCGGGAAACGCAACCGCCAGCCCGCGGGTTGGAGCCGGGCCACCTCGAGCATCTCGTTGACGTCGGTGTATTTCACCCGTGTCCTCCCCTGCACCGCACCCCGCGCCCGCTCGGCAGCGTCGATGGCGCGCCAGCCGGCCCGGTCGACCACCTGGCGGTCGGCGAGCAGCCGGTCCAATGCCGACTGCCGGCCGGTCGGGTCGGTCAGCAGCCCGGCGTTGAAGTCCTCGACCAGCGTGGCGACGGTCTGCATGGCACAGGATTTGTTGGTGCCGATGAACCCGTTCGGTCCACGCTTGATCCATCCCGCAACGTAGGCGCCCGGTGCGCCGACGACGCGGCCACTGTCGTTGGGCACCACCGCAGCCCTCTCGTCGAACGGCAGATCAGGGACGGGTTCGCCGCGGTAGCCGATGGAGGTGAGCACCAAGCCGGCCTCGACGGCCACCGTTTGCGATGTCCCGGTTCTGGTGAACTCGACGCCGGACACCCAGGCGTCACCGAGGATCCGTGCCGGGGTCAATTGGTAGGCCAGCCGAATTCGCGGCCCGGTCGCTGCGGTGGCGGCGTCGGGAAGTGCAGCGAGAACCTCCAGCTTGGCCCGGATCAGCGGGTCGGTGGCGGCGCGCAGGTCGCGGCGCACCAACTCCCGATCATCGGGATCGAGTACCACCCGGGCGGTGGCGGCGAGGCCGATCAATTCCGGGAGGGTGACGGCGGACGCGGATGGCCCGCGCCGAGCGGCGACCACCACCTCCCGCACGTTCGAGTCGCGCAACGCCTTCAGTGCAGCGTCCGAGATATCGCTTTGGGCAAGGGTTTCCGGGTCGGCGGTCAGCAATCGGGCCACATCGAGTGCGACGTTGCCGTTGCCGATGATCACCGCCCGCTCATGGCCGAGGTCGACATCGTGGACGGCGAACCCGGGGTGGCCGTTGATCCAGGCGACGGTCTCGGTGGCGGTTCCGGTTCCAGGCAGCCCAATACCGTCGATATCGAGGCGGCGCTCCCCCGGCGCTCCGACGGCGTACACCACGCCGTGGTGGTGGGCCAATAGGTCGGCGTGCGACAGATGCCGGCCCACTTCAACGTTGAGGTAGAAACTGAAGCCACGGCGGCGGCTGATCCGGTCGAACAACCGGGTGACTTCCTTGGTTCGGGGATGGTCCGGTGAGACTCCGGCACGGACCAATCCGTACGGGGTGGGCAACTTGTCGAAGACGTTGACTCGCACGCCGCGCTGGGTCAACAGTTCGTCGGCGGCGTACATGCCCGCCGGACCGGAACCGACGACAGCGACAGTCAGCGGAATGCGTCCACGGCGCACCCTGGGCGCTGGCATCACCGGGGCCAGTTTTGTGTTGGGCGGCAGGCGCTCACCCTCAGGGCGGGCCGGATAGTGGGCGGCGTTGATCGCGACGAATGGCTGTTGCGCGGGCGTCAGCCGGGTGTCGGCGACGATCGCCCCGACCGGGCACGCCGAGACGCATGCAGCGCAGTCCACACAGGCATCCGGATCGATGTAGAGCATCTCGGTGGTGGCAAACCCAGGCTCGTCGGGGCTGGGGTGGATGCAGTTGACCGGGCAGGCATAGACGCAGGAGCCGTCGCTGCAGCACGGTTGGGTGATGACGTGGGGCACGGCGGCAGATCAGGCGGCCACGATGTGACGGCGCTGGGGCTCGCTGCGGAACCGGTTGGGCGGTCCCTCGATCTTGCAGAGCCGCCACATCAGCCTTGCCAGCGGGTTCATCATGCCGGTGTCGTAGCAGAGCGTCCGCACGTCGCCGAACATGTCGCGAAGCAGCTGACGCGACTCGGGATTGCCGAAGAACAGCTCCTTGCGAACCTCGGCCGGAAAACCGAAGTCCTGGAAGAAGCTGCGCGGCGGCACCATGATCGCCTGGCAGAACGTCCGCAGGATGATCGGCACGAACAGCGAAAGCCAGAACTTCTGGCCACGGGGCAGCACGGGCAATCGCTTGCGCAGGTACTCGTGGGCGAAGGAGATGTGGCGGGCTTCTTCGGCCACGTGAATGGCCATCACCTTCTCCATGATCGGGTGCAGCTTCTTGCCCTCGCGCAGCACGTTCTTCTGGGTGTGGTCGATCGGCTCCTCACCGGCGAGCACCCCGAAGAAGAAACCCACCGGCATCGTGACGGCGAACAGTGGGATCAGCGGTGAAACCCAGCGCAGCACCCGGGGCATGCCCGGCACGTCGACCCCGATGCGGTTCACCATCTCCTGGAACATCATGGTGTGGTTGCACTCTTCGGCGGCCTCGTGCAGGCAGTACCGATATTCGGGCGAGCCGTTGGGCACCCAGAAGGTGTAGTTCATCAGGCCGCGGATCAGGATGGACTCGAACTGCAAGCCCACTTTGGAGACGTTGGCCTGCCGCCATTGACCGATCTCGATCCGTTTGGCGACCGGTTGCGCGAGGTACCAGGGGTGGCGGCCGATCGGGTCGGTGTCGGGCAGGATCCATCGTTCGTCGTTCGGGGTCACCGCGAATTCCGGTGAATCCCATTTGATGTCGATGTAGGGGTTGAAGTTCCGTCGCACCGAGCCTTCGGAGAGCGTTTGCAGCATCTCCACGTAGGGAACGTCGTCGCCCACTTCCATGTTGCGACGCCAGCGCCGGATCAATCGGGATCTCGCCATGCCAGCCTCCCAGACTTTACAAAGGGGCGGTCAATGTCCACTGCGTACCGAAACGGTACCGCAGGTATCGCATACCTGTAAATAGGTCGATTTTTCGACTGGGGGGGCCGGAAATTACTCTTGCCCCCATGGCAGATCCCGCCCAGCTCACAATCCCCGCCGACCTCAAGCCCGCCGACGGCCGCTTCGGCTGCGGGCCCTCGAAGGTGCGCCCGGCGCAACTCGCCGCACTGACCACCGCCGGTGCCGCCCTGTTCGGCACCTCGCACCGCCAGGCGCCGGTGAAGAACCTGGTGGGCCGGGTGCGTTCCGGGCTCAAGGATCTGTTCTCCGTACCCGACGGCTATGAGGTGATCCTGGGCAACGGCGGCGCCACGGCCTTCTGGGACTGCGCCGCCTTCGGCCTGATCGACAAGCGCTCCCTGCATCTCACCTTCGGAGAGTTCAGCGCCAAGTTCGCCTCGGCGGTGGCCGCCAACCCGTTCATCGGAGACCCGATCGTCGTCAAGGCCGACCCCGGCAGCGCGCCCCAGCCCACCTCCGATCCGTCGGTGGACGTCGTCGCCTGGGCGCACAACGAAACATCCACCGGCGTCGCCCTTCCGGTCCAGCGCCCCGACGGTGACGCGCTGGTCCTTATCGACGCCACCTCCGGCGCCGGCGGCCTACCCGTGGACGTCGCTGATTGCGACGCCTACTACTTCGCCCCGCAGAAGAACTTCGCCAGCGACGGCGGGCTGTGGCTGGCCATCCTGTCGCCGGCGGCGCTGGCCCGCATCGAGGCGATCGCCGCGTCGGGTCGGTGGGTGCCCGACTTCCTCTCGTTGCCGATCGCCGTGGACAACAGCCTCAAGAACCAGACCTACAACACCCCTGCCATCGGCACGCTGCTGCTAATGGCCGAGCAGGTCGACTGGATGCTGGGCAACGGCGGACTGGACTGGGCCGTCAAGCGCACAGCCGACTCGTCGTCGAGGCTGTATTCCTGGGCAGAGTCATCGGAGTTCGCCACGACGTTCGTGGCCGATCCGGCGCTGCGCTCGCAGGTGGTCGGCACCATCGACTTCGCCGACTCGGTCGACGCCGCCGCGGTTGCCAAGGTACTGCGCGCCAACGGCATCGTCGACACCGAGCCGTACCGCAAACTGGGCCGTAACCAGCTCCGGGTGGCGATGTTCCCGGCGATCGACCCGGATGACGTCAGCGCCCTGACCCGCTGTGTGGACTGGGTGGTGGAGAGGCTTTAAGAGCGCCTCTGACCACACTCTTAGAGATCTCATTCGAAACACGGGCGTGTCCGATCCGTGATCAAAACCGGGTCGGGCTACAGTCCGTCTAGAAGGAGGTCGACATGCGGGAATTGGTGCTCGTAGGGCTCGATGTCGACGGGAAACACCTCATCTGCGAAGGCGGCTCTCCGGCCGACAAATTCCTGGTTCGGGTTGACGACCGGCTGCTTGCAGCGGTGCGCGGCGATCGCTCGCGACTGGGCCAGACCCCCCAGGACAAAAAAGAGGTCAAGGGCATGTTGCGACCCAGAGACATCCAGGCCCGCATCCGGGCCGGCGCGTCGGTACAGGAACTCGCGGACGCGTCCGGGGTTGACGTGTCGAAGATCGAACGCTTCGCCAACCCGGTGCTGCTTGAACGTCAGCGCGCCGCCGAAATGGCCACCGCCGCCCATCCGGTGCTGGCCAACGGGCCCGCGCTGGAGACGCTCAAGGAGACCATTGCCGCCGCGCTGTCATCGCGGGGACTGAGCAGCCAAGACACCGAATGGGACGCATGGCGCAATGACGACGGGCGCTGGACCATTCAGGTGAGCTGGCAGGCCGGAATGTCGGAGAACGTCGCGCACTTCAGGTTCACACCCGGTGCGCACGGCGGCACGGTCACCGCGATCGACGAGTGCGCCAGCGAACTGATCGACCCCGACTTCGAACGGCCGCTGCGTCCGGTGGCGGCGGTGGCGCAGTTGGAATTCGAGGAACTACCTGCAGTCACTGCGCCTGTGGCGGTACCCGCGCCGGCGCAAAAGCAGAAGGGCAAGCGGGCCAGCCGCAAGCCCACGGTTCCGGGCTGGGAGGACGTCCTGCTCGGCGTCCGCTCCAGTGGCGACCGCTGACTAAGTCAGCGCGAAACCCAACAGGCTTATCCAGCCGATAGCCACACCAACCGCGGCACCCTGCACGAACCACCGCCGTACCGGAACGCGCCGCCACCCCCACAGCGTGGGCGCTAGGCCGCCAACGGCCACCAGGTTCAGACCGATCGACAACAGCGGGTGCATGCGGATCATGCCCAGGCTCAACACCACGATCGCACCCGCGACGACCGCTGCGACGAATGCCGCCACAGTCAAGCCGGTTCCCCAGGGTGTGGAGTGCTCCATAGGGCTCAGGTTAACCCCTACTCTCTCGCTCCTCCCCCACCTCGCCCCTCGGCGGCATCGTCGACCCCTACTGTCTCGCTCCTCCCCCACCTCGCCCCTCGGCGGCATCGTCGACTCGACGCCACCTACTGTCTCGCTCCTCCCCCACCTCGTCCCTCGGCGGCATCGTCGACTCGACGACCCCGCTCGTAGAACGCCAGCGCCGCCGCGGTGGCGACATTGAGCGAGTCGGTCCCCCGCGACATCGGGATGCGCACCCGAAGGTCGGCGGCCCGCATCGCCGTCTCGGTCAGTCCCGGCCCCTCGGCACCGACAAGCACGCCCACCTTGTCCTCCGCCAACCCATCCATGGCGTCGGCGAGCGTCCCTGCTTTCACATCAGGCGTCATCGCCAGCATTCGAAAACCGTTGTCGCGCAACACGGCCAAATCACCCGGCCAGTGCTGGGTACGGGCAAACGGCACCAACAGGGCATGGCCCATCGACACCCGAACCGCGCGGCGGTACAGCGGGTCAGCGCAGCCGGTGCCGAACAGCACCGCGTCCACACCCAGACCGGCGGCATTACGGAAGATCGACCCGAGGTTCTCGTGGTCGTTGACACCCTCGAGCACTGCAACAGTTCGTGCGCCCGCCACGACCTGTTCGACGGCCAACTCCGGGGGCCGACGGGCCGCCCCCAACACGCCGCGGTTGAGGTGGAAGCCGACCACCTCGGCCATCACTTCGGCGCTCGCCCGATAGTACGGCGCGTCGCAACCGGCAAGGTCCTGGGCCAGTTCGCCTAACCTCCGGTCGGTGCCGAGGAATGCGTGCGGAGTGAACCGGGAGGCCAGCATCCGTTGGACCACCAGAACGCCTTCGGCGATCACCAGACCCTTGCCGCTCGGCAGGTCAGGCCGCCGGTCGACGCTGTTGAGGTCCCGGAAGTCGTCGACCCGTGGATCGTCGGGGTCGGTGATGTCGATGACCTCAGTAGTAGGTGGAGCCACGGCGATAAGGTAGCGGCAATGACGTCAGACTCCATCGAACCGCCTCAACTGCGCGCGGCGTTGACCGATCCCCGGCGGGTGATCGTTGTCGGCGCGCTGCTGTGGGCGCTCGTGGCGGTCGCGGCATTCACCGTGCCCGCCCTGGAAAGTTGGCGGCCGATCACCGTCGCCGGCCTTGGTGTGGGAGTGGTGGGCGTATCCATCTTCCTGTGGCAACGGTCGGCAGCACGGCGCGGTTCGCGTGGTGCACAGACCGGGATCGAACCGAAAGACCCGATAAACCCCTAAAAATAAGGAGACAACGATGGCAGCGCCGCTACTTCAGGCCGAGATCGAGATCAACGCACCGGTGAGCAAGGTGTGGGGCCTGATCTCCGATGTCAGCCGGATGCCGCAGTGGAGTCCGCAGTGCCGAATCATGAAGCCGCTCGGCCCGATCAAGCCGGGTACCCGCACCCTCAATCTCAACCGGCGCGGTCTGTTGTTCTGGCCGACGACGGCGGTCATCACCGAGGTGATCCCCGAGCGCAAACTGGCCTTCAAGATTCCGGTCAACACCACCGTGTGGAGCTACGAGTTGGAGCCGACAGCCACGGGAACCCGGGTGGTGGAGACCCGGCACGCCGAGAACGGGGTGTCGGCGACGTCGACCGCTGTCACCAAGGCGGCCCTGGGTGGCGTCGACACCTTCGAGAAGGAGCTCGTCGAGGGAATGAACCAGTCGCTGGAGCGGATCAAAGCCGCGGCCGAACGCTAGCTTTCGTCGGCGGTTTCGCCCTGAGCCGGCGCCGATTCGTCGGCGACCTCAGGCACGGGTACCACCTCAGCCACCTCGAGCACACCGTCGTCATACGGCTCATAGGCCGGCGACCCGGCACCGTGCGGCGCCGGGGTGTCGGAGTGCGCCCCACAGCCGTAGAAGAGGTCGACCACGCTGCCGTCGGCGGACATCGCGTTGCAGCACACACCGAACATCGCTCCGAGCGCGCCTGCCAGCGGAACCATGAAGCCGCAATCGCGGCACACCCGTTTGGTGGCTCGTGCCATCGGAGCGGAAGGGCCATGATCGCCGTCATGCCAACGCTGCGCCGCATCCTCGCGCCCGTAGGCACTGAGCACCCGGCGCCGGCCCAGGCCGAGCTGCACGGTCACGTCGTCAACCACCGGATCACCGGTGCCCATGAAGCCCGGGACCAGGCGGGGGTCGTCGGGCAGCGGTGCCAGCAGGTCACCAGGGCCTAAGTCGCCGGGACGCACCCGCTCTTCCCACGGGACCCACGGCGGGGCCAGCAACGCGGTCGGGCCGGGAACCAGCACCACTTCGCTGATGGTGGCGTGGTCGGTTCCCTCAACAGCCGCCACCACGACGGCCCACTGCCAGCCCTGGTAACCGGACAGGGTCGCCAGGAACCGGTGGGTGGCGGCGGAGTCGTCGTCGAAACTGACACCCAGGTAGTCCCCGACGGTGTCTCCGCTGAACTCGACGATCGCCGCTCGGGCCTGATCGGCCGAGCCCGCGAGCACAGCGGCAACAGCGTCCGACGGCTGGGCCGGGCGCTGCACTGTTTCGATCGTGGCTGTGGCGATCGTGACGGTGTCAATCATGTCCATCAAACTCAATCTTGCCTCACCTCCGGCCCGGCTGCGCACTGCCCCGTCAGGAAATGGGGGACAATCAAAATCGTGTCTGGACAGCGGCGTGTGCACCGGCCGGTTGGTGGCCACGGGGAGCATCCCGGCATGGCGAACTACCCCAGCGATCCGACACCTAGCGCCAACCGCTATCTACCTCCGCTCAGCGAGGGCCGACACGGGGCAGGCGGCTACTTCACCGGCGGCGAGGACGACGCCCGCGACAGAACCCGAAACGGAGCCCGAAACGGCGACCAGCGGAACGGGACGGGGCGCTCAGCCCGGATGCGCAGCCGCGAGATGGGCTCGCGGATGTATGGAATGGTGCAGCGCGCGGCTACCGCAGACGGGGCGGACAAGTCCGGCCTGACTGCGCTGACCTGGCCCGTGGTGGCCAACTTCGCGGTGGACTCCGCGATGGCGGTGGCCCTGGCGAACACGTTGTTCTTCGCGGCGGCCTCCGGGGAGAGCAAGGGCAAGGTGGCCCTGTATCTGCTCATCACTATCGCGCCGTTCGCGGTGATCGCCCCGCTGATCGGACCGGCGCTGGACCGGGTGCAACACGGACGGCGGGCGGCACTGGCGTGGTCGTTTCTGCTGCGCACGGCGCTGGCGCTGGTGCTGATCGCCAACTACGACGGGGCGACCGGCAGCTACCCGTCCTGGGTGCTGTACCCGTGTGCGCTGGGGATGATGGTGCTCTCCAAATCATTCTCGGTGCTGCGCAGTGCGGTCACCCCCCGGGTGATGCCGCCGACTATCGACCTGGTGCGGGTCAACTCCCGGCTGACGACGTTCGGGCTCATCGGCGGGACGATCGTCGGGGGCGGGATCGCCGCGGGGGTGGAGTACGTCCTGTCCACCCTGTTCGAATTGCCCGGAGCACTGTTCGTGGTGGTGTTCGTGACGCTGGCCGGAACGTCGCTGACCATGCGGATCCCGCGCTGGGTGGAGGTCACCACGGGCGAGGTCCCCACCACCCTGACCTACCACGGCCAAGGCGGGGAGTGGGACTGGCTCGAACACGAGCAGCCCACCCAGGTGATCGATAACTCAGCCCGGCAGCCGCTGGGTCGCAACATCATCACCGCGTTGTGGGGTAACTGCACCATCAAGGCGATGGTGGGCTTTCTGTTCCTTTATCCCGCTTTCGTCGCCAAGGCCCACGACGCATCCGGATGGGTCCAGTTGGGCATTCTCGGGATGATCGGCGCGGCGGCGGCCATCGGCAACTTCGGCGGCAACTTCACCGCCGCGCGGTTGCAGTTGGGCCGGCCGGCGGTGCTGGTGGTTCGGGCCGCAATCGCGGTCACAGTGATGGCGCTGGCCGCTGCGGTCACCGGCAATCTGATCGTCGCTGCGGTGGCCACGCTCGTCACCTCAGCCGCCAGCGCGATCTCCAAGGCCTCGCTGGACGCCTCCATGCAGGACGACCTGCCAGAGGAGTCGCGGGCCTCGGCGTTCGGCCGGTCGGAGTCGTTGCTTCAGCTGGCCTGGGTGCTCGGCGGGGCCCTGGGAGTGCTGGTCTACACCGAACTGTGGGTGGGCTTCACCGCGATCAGTTCGATCCTCATTCCGGGGCTGGCTCAGACCGTGGTGAGTTTCCGCGGTAACTCCCTGATCCCCGGCTTCGGCGGCAACCGTCCGGTGCTGGCCGAACCGGAGGGCCGCGCAGCGGTGGTGCACCAATGAAACGCGGACTGGCGATCCTGGTGGTGTTGGTGGCAGCCGCCGCGGGCTTCGGGGGTTGGCGGTTGGCCCGTGACCAGGTTTCGCCGCTGCCGCAGATCAGCGTCTACTCCCACGGCCACAGCGAGCGGGTGGGCCCCTACCTGTACTGCAACGTCGTCAACCTCAACGACTGCATCACCGATGGCGTCCAGGGCACCCTGGCGGTCAGCAGCCGCTACCCGGTGCAACTGTCGGTGCCCACTGCCATCAGCAGCGCACCGTGGCGGCTGCTGATGGTCTACGACGACGAGCGCGACACCATGACAACGGCGTTCCGGCCCGGCAGCAGGCTGGCGGTGACCATCCCTACCGTCGACGCTCGCCGCGGAAAGCTGGCGGGACTCGTCGTGCAATTGCTGACGCTGGTGCAGGACCAGGAGGGTGAACTCCACGACGTTCCGCACGCCGAGTGGTCGGTGCGGATGGTGTGGAACTAGTCAGCGCAGGAAACCTACGCGTCCAACTCCTTGGCGACCGCACGCAGCACCTCTGACACCCGGTGGGCGATCTTGCGGTCCGGGTGGCGGCCCCGGCGTAATTCGGGCTGAACCGCGCCCTCGAGCAGCGTGATCATGTCCTCGATCATCCCGTGCAACTCGTCGGGAGTGTGCTTGTGCTCGGCCGCGGCCGCCTCCCGGCGGGTTCGGGTCAGGCTCGGGGGCGGGTCAATCAGCTTCACGCTCAGCGCCTGCGGGCCGCGGCGACCCGAGGCCAGGCCGAACTCGACCTTCTGGCCGGCCTTGAGGCCCTCAACGCCGGCCGGTAGCGCGGAGGAGCGCACGTAGACGTCCTCGCCGTCCTCCTGGGACAGGAAGCCGAAGCCCTTTTCGGCGTCGTACCACTTCACCTTGCCGGTCGGCACTGGATCTCTCCTCAAGTCATAGCCTGCTGATCATCATCAGCGACGACGGCGATCCTACTCAACGCAAGTTCGGTAGGCTCCAGGTCGGAGTAGTTCGGAGGAGTAATGCGCCTGATCCTGAACATCATCTGGTTGTTGTTCGGCGGTTTGTGGCTGGCAATCGGCTACTTCGCGGCCGCATTGATCTGTTTTCTGTTGATCGTCACCATCCCGTTCGGGTTCGCTGCGGCGCGGATCGGCCTGTTCGCGCTCTGGCCGTTCGGGCGCACCATCGTCGAGAAACCTGGCCCTCGAACGGGCGCCTTGATCGGCAATGTCATCTGGATCCTGTTGTTCGGACTGTGGCTGGCGATCGGCCATGTCATCAGTGCAATCGCGATGGCGGTCACGATTGTCGGCATCCCGTTGGCGCTGGCCAACCTCAAGCTGATCCCGATTTCGCTGATGCCCCTGGGCAAGGAGATCGTCCCCGTCGATCAGGCCCACGACTGGGCCCACACCGCGGCATGACAGTCACCGCCCTCGGTCTGCCGGCGCGCCGCCGCGCCGCCGTAATACCGGAAGCCATGCCGACTCACGGCCCCCTGATCGACACATTCGGCCGCATCGCCACCGACCTGCGGGTATCGCTGACCGACCGGTGCAACCTGCGCTGCACGTACTGCATGCCGGCCGAGGGCCTGGATTGGCTGCCAGGCGATGACCTGCTGACTGCCGACGAACTGTTCCGGCTGCTCCGGTTGGCGGTCACCCGCCTCGGTATCACCAGCGTCCGATTCACCGGCGGCGAGCCACTGCTCTACCGCGGTCTCGAAGACGTCATCGCCGCCACGGCAGCACTGCATCCACGGCCCGAGATCGCGCTGACCACCAATGGGGTTGGCCTGGCCCGGCGGGCTCACCGATTGGCCGAAGCCGGCCTGGACCGGGTCAACGTCTCGTTGGACACCCTGGACCCGGCTCGCTTCGCGGCCGTCACCCGCCGCGATCGACTGGACGACGTGCTCGAAGGCCTGGCCGCGGCCACCGACGCCGGGTTGGGACCCATCAAGGTCAACGCGGTGCTCGACCCCCACAACGGGGCTGCCGACGCCGTCGAACTGCTCCGCTTATGCCTCCACCGTGGCTACCAACTGCGAATCATCGAGCAGATGCCCCTCGACGCCGGCCATCAGTGGCGCCGGGACTCGGTCCTGACCGCTGACGACGTCTTCGCCGCGCTCAGCACTCACTTCGACCTGAGCGCCGATCCCGCCCCACGAGGCTCCGCCCCTGCCCGCTTGTGGCGGGTCGACGGCAGCGCGGCGACCGTGGGGATCATCGCATCGGTGTCGGAGCCGTTTTGCTCGGCCTGCGACCGCACCCGCTTGACCGCCGACGGACAGGTCCGCAACTGTCTGTTCGCCGCCGCCGAGACAGACCTTCGGAACCTGCTTCGCTCGGGTGTGGACGACACCCCGATAGAACTGGCCTGGCGCGCGGCGATGTGGGACAAGGCCTCGGGCCACGGCATCAATACGCCCGGTTTCGTGCAGCCTCAGCGGCCGATGAGCGCGATCGGGGGCTGATATGACCCCAGATATGACGCAACTCACTGACGATCTGCCGACGGTTTCGATAACGGTTCGCTTCTTTGCTGCCGCCGCTGCGGCCGCCGGGCGGGAGACCCAGTCGCTGGCGCTACCGCCGGGCGCCACGGTCAGCGATGCAGTGTGTGAACTAAGTGGTCAGAGTGACAAAATGGCACTGGTGTTACGCAAGTGTTCATATCTCTGCGACGGTGTGGCCGTCCGGAATCCGGGGACTGTGCTGCACCCCGGCCAGACCCTTGATGTCCTGCCGCCATTTGCCGGCGGCTAAGCGTGATTTCCATCACATCACGAATAGGTCACAGCTTGGCTACGGGGCGATCAATCACGGCCTGCACCTGCGTCAACGCTGGGCTTTTAGGAATCCTTTAATATTTGCCAGCTGGGAAAACACCTCTTTACGGAAAAAGTGACGCCTTCCGGAGCAGCCGTTACCGTCGTTGACGGCCCGCCCCTGACCGCTGCGGGCCCTCTCCGCTCCTCGCGCCGAGCTCCATCCACCGGAGCGGAGGGAAACCGACCACCTTCGGATGGAGGCGGGGGATCCGCCGGTCAGGCCCGCCATGAGGGCCACCGACCCGGGACAACCCGAACCTGAGAGCCAACCTCGCAGGCGCGTCCCACAGAGAGGAACCGAACTATGGGACGGCACAGCAAGCCTTCTTCTTCGTCCATCAACGTGGCCAAGATCGCCGTGACCGGCGCCGTGATCGGCACCGGCAGCATCGGCATGGCTGCTGCCGCCCAGGCCGCCACCGACGCCGAATGGGACACCGTCGCCCGCTGCGAATCCAGCGGCAACTGGGCGATCAACACCGGAAACGGATACCAGGGCGGACTCCAGTTCTCCCCCAGCACCTGGATGAGCTACGGAGGCGGCCAGTTCGCCTCGGCGGCCCACCTCGCCAGCCGCGACCAGCAGATCGCCATTGGGGAGAAGGTCCTCGCCGGGCAGGGCAGGGGCGCTTGGCCCGTGTGCGGCCGCGGGCTGTCCGGTCCCACCCCGCGCAACGTGCTCAACCAGACCGCTCCTCTCCCGGCGAGCCCCGCGGCGGATGCCCCTCAGCCGGCCGCCGCCCCCGAGCCTGCAGACATCCCCGCCGAACTCCCGGCCATCGCTGACGAGCTCCCGGCCGCCCCCGAGGACCTCCCAGCCGTCCCTGCTCCGGACGCACCGGCTGCGGACATCCCGGTCGCTGACGTCGAGACGATCGCCGTCGGCGAGGACGCCCCGGCGGCTCCCGAGTTGGCTCCCGAGCCGGCCATCCAGACGGTCACCCTGGAAGACCAGAATCTCGACGTCGGCGGAGCGTTGTCCGACGGCAACGCGGCCACCGACGGCCCGAACATCATCCAGGCAAGCAATGCCGAAACCCTCCCGCAGGATTTACCGGTGGGCACCGATCCGGCGGACGTCCCGGTTCCGCCCGCCCCGGTGGCGATCGAGATCCCAGCCCCTGACGCCCCGGCTGCTGACGCGGTCCCAGCGGGCACCACCCTGCCGGCCGGCACCGAGACCACCACCGTGGCCGCCAGCCAGATCCCGGTGCAGCACCTGCCCAGCCCGAGCAGCCCGCCGCCGGGCACCAGCGACGAGCCGATCGGCCCCGCGACCAACGCGAACGTCAGTTATCTCAAGGAACTCTGGCACGCCGTGCAGAACCAGGAGATCGATCGCAACGACCTCATGCTGGCGCTGGCATCACGCTCGCTGAACACTCCGGTTCAGAGCAGCGCCGCACCGGGCCCCGCTGCGGTCGACACCGTCCCCGTCGAGGCAGCTGCCCCCGACGTCGCTGCTGCCAACTGAGGGGCCAGCTGAGAGGCCGATCAGGCCGAGTTCACCCACTCGTCGGTGCCGTCGGCGAAGAACTGGTGCTTCCACACCGGTAGACGCTCCTTGACGGCGTCGACCAGACGGGCGCAGGTTTCGAACGCTTGCTGACGGTGGTCGGCTGCCACGGCGACCACCAAGGCGGGTTCACCTATAGCCAGCTCCCCCACCCGGTGACTAGCGGCCATCGCCCGCACCCCGCTGCAGGATCCGGCTACCCCGGCCAGCACCTCGAACAGCGCCTCGCCGGCCGTCGGGTGGGCCGAGTACTCCAACCGCAGCACCTCGCGGCCCCCGTCATGGTCGCGTACCACGCCGGCAAACCCGACGACAGCACCCGCACCCCGGTGAGCAACGAGGTCCTCGTGCTCGGTCAGTGAGATCGGCTCCGCGGTCACCGCGGCACGCAGAATCCGGGTCATCGATGGTCTCCTCCAGCCAACTGGTCCACAGCGTGGTCGAGAACGTCGGCCAGCACACCCAATCCGTCGCGGACTCCCCCGGTGGAACCCGGCAAGTTGACCACCAGGGTGCGTCCGGCGACGCCGCACACCCCGCGGGAGAGCACCGACGTGGGTACCGCAGGCAGGCCCGAGCGGCGGATGGCGTCAGCCAAACCGGGAATCTGGTAGTCGAGCACCCCGATAGTGGCCTCCGGCGTGGCGTCGGTGGGCGAGATCCCAGTTCCCCCGGAGGTGATGATGACGTCGACATCCGCCGCGATCGCCTCGCGTAGCGCCTGGCCGACTGCCGGGCCGTCGGCCACAACAACGGGTGTGTCGACATCGAAGCCGTGATCGACGAGCCACTCACGAATCAGTGGACCGCAACGGTCCGAATAGACCCCGGTCGCCGCGCGAGTAGAGGCGATCACCACCCGGGCCGTGTACGTCACCGCGACGGAGTCCAGACTCCGGTCTTGCCGCCCTCTTTGCGCACCACGTGGATGTCGTCGAGGCGGGCGGCCGGGTCCACCGCTTTGATCATGTCGAAGACCGTCAGGGCCGCCACACTGGCGGCTGTCAGCGCCTCCATCTCCACGCCGGTGCGGTCGGCGGTGCGCACCGAGGCGGTGAGTTCGATGGTGTCCTCACCGACGCGGAATTCGACGTCGACACCGGTGAGGGCAAGTGGATGACACAGTGGGATGAGGTCACTGGTGCGTTTGGCTGCCAGAATTCCGGCGATGCGGGCGGTGGCCAGCGCGTCACCTTTGGGAAGACCACCGACGGCGATCAAGCCGATCACTTCGGGGCTGGTGTGGACCGTCGCGGATGCCGTCGCACTACGGGCGGTGACCGCCTTGGCGGTGACGTCCACCATCCGGGCGGCGCCGTCGTCATCGACGTGCGACAGGCGCCGTGGTGCTTGGGACGGCCCGCTGGTCACCTAACGGTTGACGACGGTGACCGGGTGAATGTAGGGCAACGTGGAGGCCGGAACCGGGAACGTGAGGTCCCCGAACGGGGACAACGACCCCACCCGGTCGGTGGCGAGTTCGCTCACGGGATGCTCATCGGGATTCCGGGTCGGCCATCCGTTGTCGACGTAGCGGTGCGTCTTCTTTGTCACGCAATCATTCTGACACTTGTGCGGCCAACGCGCGCACGTGACCGCTGATTTACCCTGGTCGCGATGAGCGTGCCGCTGGGGTCCTGGTTGGCGGATCTGTCCGACGAACGGCTGATCCGCCTGCTGACGCTGCGGCCGGACCTGGCCCAACCAGCGCCGGGAAGCATCGCGGCACTCGCCGCACGAGCCAACTCCCGGCAGTCGGTCAAGGTCGCGGCCGAAGATCTGGACTTCCTGCACCTCGCTGTGCTCGACGCGCTGCTGGTGCTCGGCGCCGACCACGCGGCGGTGCCGGCCACCAATCTGACCGAGTTGATCGGCGAGCGCGCACCGGCCGACGACGTTGCGGCCGCCTTGGCTGACCTGCAGGACCGCGCCCTGGTGTGGGGTGACCCCGGGTTGCGGGTGCCCGCCGAGGCCGCCTGCGCCCTGCCCTGGCATCGCGGCCAATCGATCGAGGAGAGCACCCGATCGGCGGCCGAGTTGACCGCAACGATCGACGGTCTGGGCAGCCAGGACCGCGAGGTGCTCGAGCGTCTTTCGGCCGGCTCGCCGCTGGGCCGCACCCGCGACGCCGCTCCGGCCACCCCGGCCAGTCGGCCAGTGCCGCGGCTGCTGGCTGCGGGGTTGCTGCGCCGCCTCGACGACGACACCGTGCTGCTGTGCCGGGACGCGGGCCAGGTACTGCGTGGGCAGCAACCCGGCCCGGCGAGCCTGATCCCGCCCGATCCGGTCAAGGCCACCACCACGACCAAGGATGCCGACGCCTCCGCGGCCGGCGCCGCGTTGGAGTTCCTGCGTGAAGTCGAGGTGGTGCTCGAAACCCTCTCGGTCACGCCGGCCCCCGAACTGCGCAGTGGCGGACTCGGGGTGCGCGAAGCCAAGCGCCTGAGCAAGAGCACCGGGATAGACGAACAGCGCCTGGGCCTGATCCTCGAACTGACAGCCGCGGCAGGGCTGATATCCAGCGGAGTTCCCGATCCCGGGCCCGCCGACGACTTCACCTACTGGGCGCCGACGGTCGCCGCCGACCGGTTCCTCGACACCCCCGCCGCCGGACGGTGGCTGCTGTTGGCCACGACCTGGCTTGACCTGGCATCCCGGCCGGGATTGATCGGAGACCGCGGACAGGACGGCAAACCCTACGCCGCACTGTCGGATTCGCTGTACTCCTCGGTCGCGCCACTGGACCGACGGCTGCTGCTGGACCTGCTGGCCGAATTGCCCCCGGGGGCCGGGGTGAGCGCGGATAGCGCGTCCAGCGCCCTGATCTGGCGGCGGCCGCGGTGGGCGCCACGCCTGCAACCCGAGCCGATCGGACATCTGCTCGACGAGGCACATGCCCTGGGCCTGACCGGCCGCGGTGCGCTGAGTACCCCGGCGCGGGTGCTGCTGGCCGAGGGCGAACAACCGGCCGTCGAGGCGATGACCAAGATCATGCCCGCGCCGATTGACCATTTCCTGGTGCAGGCCGACCTGACCGTAGTGGTGCCCGGTCCTCTGAAGCGCGACCTGGCCGATGAACTGGCCGCGGTGGCTACCGTCGAATCGGCGGGTGCGGCGATGGTCTACCGGGTCAGCGAGAGTTCGGTACGCCACGCCCTGGACACCGGGCGCACCGCCGAGTCACTGCACAGCTTCTTCGCCACGAACTCGAAAACCGCTGTGCCGCAGGGACTGACCTACCTGATCAACGACGTCGCCCGTCGGCACGGGCAACTTCGGGTCGGAGTGGCGGCCTCGTTCGTCCGGTGCGACGACACCGCGATGCTGGCCCACGCCGTGGCCGCGCCGGCGGTGACGAAGCTGGGCGTGCGACTGGTGGCGCCGACGGTGGCGGTATGCCAGGGACCGATCGGCGATCTGTTGGCTGCCCTGCGTGGGGCGGGTTTCGCGCCGGCAGCCGAAGACTCCTCGGGGGCAATCGTCGACCTGCGCCGCCGCGGCGCCCGCGTGGCTGCCGTCCCGGTCCATCGGCGGTTCCGATCGATCCCGACACCGAACCCCGAGGCACTGGCCGCGGTGGTGTCAATGCTGCGCCGGGTGCATTCCTCGCCGCTGGGCGGTCAACGGGTGGACCCAGCCGTCGCGATCGCCCTTCTGCATCAGGCAGCCGTGCACGGTAAGGAGATCCTGCTCGGGTACGTCGACGCGGCCGGGGTGGCCACCCAGCGGGTGGTGACGCCGCTCTACGTTCATGGCGGGCATCTGATGGCATTCGACTCGGCGCAGGGCAGGATGCGGGAATTCGCAGTGCATCGGGTCACCTCGGTGCTCTCGGCAGAGGACTGACGAATCGAGGCATGTCGTCGGCCGCAACTACGATGGCTGCATGACCGACGGCCCGCTGATCGTGCAGTCCGACAAGACGGTGCTGCTCGAAGTCGACCACGAGCAGGCCAATGCCGCGCGGGGCGCCATCGCCCCGTTCGCCGAGCTCGAACGCGCACCCGAGCACATCCACACCTACCGGATCACCCCGCTGGCGTTGTGGAACGCCCGAGCCGCGGGACACGACGCCGAGCAGGTGGTCGATGCGCTGGTCACCCACTCCCGCTACGCCGTTCCGCAGCCGCTGCTGGTCGACATAGTCGACACCATGGCCCGCTACGGCCGGCTGCAGCTGGTCAAGCACCCGGCCCACGGACTGTGCCTGGTCAGCCTCGACCGCGCGGTTCTCGAAGAGGTGCTGCGCAACAAGAAGATCGCTCCGATGCTGGGCGCGCGCATCGACGACGACACCGTCATCGTCCACCCCAGCGAGCGCGGCCGGGTCAAGCAGATGCTGCTCAAGATCGGCTGGCCCGCCGAAGACCTCGCCGGCTACGTCGACGGTGAGGCCCATCCGATCGGCCTTGAGGAGGACGGCTGGGAGTTGCGCGACTACCAGCAGATGGCCGCGGACTCGTTCTGGGCTGGCGGTTCCGGCGTGGTGGTGCTGCCCTGCGGGGCGGGCAAGACGATCGTCGGCGCTGCGGCCATGGCCAAAGCCGGTGCGACGACGCTGATTCTGGTGACCAACACCGTTGCGGGACGACAGTGGAAACGCGAGTTGATAGCCCGCACGTCGTTGACGGAAGCCGAGATCGGCGAGTACTCCGGCGAGCGTAAGGAGATCCGTCCGGTCACCATCGCCACCTACCAGGTCATCACCCGCCGCACCAAGGGTGAGTATCGGCATCTGGAGTTGTTCGACAGCCGCGACTGGGGGCTGATCATCTACGACGAGGTGCACTTGCTGCCCGCACCCGTATTCCGGATGACCGCCGATCTGCAGTCCCGCCGTCGGCTCGGCTTGACCGCCACGCTGATACGGGAGGACGGCCGCGAGGGTGACGTGTTCAGCCTGATCGGACCGAAGCGCTACGACGCACCGTGGAAGGACATCGAGGCCCAGGGCTGGATCGCGCCGGCCGAATGCGTCGAGGTGCGGGTGACGATGACCGACAACGAGCGCATGCAGTACGCCGTCGCCGAACCCGAGGAGCGGTATCGGTTGTGCTCGACGGCCCACACCAAGATCGCCGTCGTGAAGTCGATTCTGGCCCGTCATCCCGACGAGCCCACCCTGGTGATCGGCGCCTATCTCGATCAGCTCGACGAACTCGGTGCCGAACTCGACGCCCCGGTCATCCAAGGGTCGACGAAGAACGCCGAACGCGAGGCGTTGTTCGAGTCATTCCGGCGCGGCGAGATCAAGACGCTGGTGGTGTCCAAGGTGGCCAACTTCTCCATCGACCTGCCGGAAGCCTCAGTCGCCGTGCAGGTTTCGGGGACGTTCGGATCCCGGCAGGAGGAGGCCCAGCGGTTGGGCCGGCTTTTGCGCCCCAAGCACGACGGCGGCGGGGCGGTGTTCTACTCAGTCGTGTCCCGTGACAGCCTCGACGCCGACTATGCCGCACATCGGCAGAGGTTCCTCGCCGAACAGGGTTACGGCTACATCATCAAAGACGCTGACGACCTGCTCGGGCCGGCGATCTGACTCCAATTCCCTACTAGCCAGTAGGACTCCAGCCATAGTTTGCGAAAGCGTCCGATGAGGTGTTCCAGCGGAACGTATCGCCGAACCACAATGTGGTGGGCTTCTCATACGAGCGGCGATAAAACCCTTGTTTCCAATACATCCCTGGGTCGCCACAATAGCCAATCCGGCGATCCTGGGCATCCACCAACAACGTACCGTCCCGCCAAACCTTGGCATACCCGTTTCCGGTGCAGCCGTAGCGCACCTCAATTACAAAATCATACCAACGGTTCTTTTCCAGCGAACCAAGGGCGAACCATTCACCCACCGAAACATCGAGCTGCTCTGAATCGTTCCAGCTCCCACCGCCATATAGGCGCATCTTCAGGTCTGCATTGTCACCGACGAGGTTGAGTTCCCACGGGGACTGCCCCCCGCACCGGCCAGTTTCTGGAGCACACCAAGGGCCGCCAGCCACATGAGTCTGCACGAAGTTATTCCAGTCGCCCTGCGGGCTTGCGAAATCGAAGCCAATCATCGTGCTCCACGACAGAACGATCGTCTGTCCGTCCACGAACCCGCTCAAACTGTTGTAGTTTGCGACCTCCGCACGCTCCCCCTGCGAACTCGATCCGAACACGTTGGTGTCACCCGGCTGGACCGTAACGCGCTGTACGACTCCTCGCTGTCCGATCGGATCCGCCAGATAGGTCACACGATTGGGCGACTTCGCCTGGACTTGCCAATAATTATAGTCTTCCGTGCCATCGTCCAGCGAGTTGTAATGGGTTCGCGTCAAAGGTGCAGAATCAGCCGCAGCCGATCCCGACGATCTCATCACGAAGCCAACAGCTAGGGACACCACAGCCACTACGAAAAGCTGACTCGCCTTGATCCTCCGCGAACCAGCGGCTACTTTCCGCATGTCAAGCCTTCGTCGCGAAGAAGATCGGTTCCGGGGAGAGCCCGAACCGCTCCACCGTCTCGATAGGGAAGACGTCGAGCACCGAGACGTGGCGCACCTGCAGACCGGGTGCGGCAAGTTTGTCGGCGAAGTCACGGCCGTAGCGCCGCACGTGCCCGCATTCCCGCGGATCCGGAGCGGGATATTCGCGAGTCTTCTCCGCACCCCAGTCCAGCGGCACCTGCAGGACGGCCGTACCGCCGGGTTTGAGCACCCGGTGAATCTCGGCGATCGCCGGGGCGTCGTGCGGCAGGTGCTCCAGTACGTGGAAGCAGATGAAGTAATCGATGCTGTCGCTTGCGTAGCTCATCGCGGTGATGTCGTTCTGCTCCATGGCGAACGCCAACAGGTCGAAGCTGACATAGTCCATGTCGGGCTGCGAGCGCATCAGCGCTTCGAACCCGGGCGAGGGCGCCACCTCGACCACGCGCCGACCCCCGCCGAAGAGGTCCGTCTCGGCGAGCAGCAATGCCAGCAGGCTGCGGTGGCGGTCCAGGCTGAGGCACCCCGGGCAGACGGTGTCCTTCTCGTGATAGCCGACCCCGGTGTTGGGATAGAACTTGCGGCCCTGCCAGCCGCAGACGTTGCATTCGTGCCGATCGGTGCCGAGCAGGTCCAGAACCGCCAGCGCCGGCAATCGCACTCCGGTCTCCAGGCCCTGCGCGGCGAATTCGAAGTCACCGTCGCGTAGTGACTGCGCCGTGTGCAGCGCGGCGTAATAGCCCAGCCTGGCCCAGTTCTCCACCGGGTGGGCTTTGACGTACACCGGCGGTGTGACGGGGGCCGATCCGAGCGGGGTGGGGGCGTGGCGCTGCGGTTGCAGCCGACGCTCACGAAGCTTCAGACGTACCCGTTCACGCAACGTCTCAGTCATTGTTTCCTCCCGTTCCCGCCAGCGCGGGAATCACCTCGCGCTCGAACAATTCGATCCCGGAGCGATCGTAGGCAGCCTCCGGGAAGTAGAGGATCACATAGTCGCAGCCCAGGCCACGCAGCCTGGACAGGCTGTCGATCACCTGCTCGACGGTGCCGGTCGCATTTCCCGGCGCCTGGTTCATTGCCATCATCGCGTCTGCCGCGGCCTCACCGCACACCCCGGCCAAGCGGTCGCGGACCCGCTGCAGCCGCTCGGCGACGTCGGCCTCCGAGGAGCCGACGATGGCGTTGACATTGGCCGAACGCACGATCGTGCCGAATTCGGTGCCGACGGTGCGACAGTGTTCGGCCAGGATCGCCGACTTACGGGCGAACTCCTCAGGGTTGCCGGAGAAGTTGGTGTACTGAGCGTACTTGGCGGCGATCTTCAGGGTCACCTTCTCGCCGCCGCCGGCGATCCACAGCGGAATACCATTGGGCTGCAGGGGTTTCGGCGCGACGATCGCACCGTCCACCTGATAATGCTTTCCTTCGAAGCTAACCCGGCCGTCACGCCAGGCGTCCCGCATGATCTGCACACCCTCATCGAGGCGGGCGAGCCGGACACCAGCGGACGGGAAGCCGTATCCATATGCACGCCACTCGTGTTCGTACCATCCGCCGCCGATGCCCATCTGGACGCGCCCGCCGGAGATGATGTCGGTAGTGGCCGCGACCTTGGCCAGGTAAGCCGGATTGCGGTAGCTCATCGCGGTGCACATCTGGCCGAGTTTGATGCGTGATGTGGTCGCCGCGTAGGCGGCCATCAGCGTCCAGGCCTCGTGAGTGGCCTCGTCGGTGGGCATCGGGACGGTGTGGAAGTGGTCGTAGACCCAGAGGGAGTCCCACGGCCCGCGGTCGGCGTTCAGAGCCAGGTCGCGCATCACCGGCCAGTGGTTTTCGGGCGGGATTCCGACCAGATCCAGCCGCCAGCCCTGAGGGATGAAGAGTCCGAAGTGCACGAAATCGACTCTACGGGGCCATTAAGGTCTGACCATCATCGGTTTCCTCGCCTGCACGCTGGCACTGGTCGGGTTGGTGGCCCGCCAGATCGAGATCACCAACCACACCACGCTGATTCTGGCTTTGCTCTCGCCATATCTCATGCTCGCCGTCCCTGCAGCAGGCATCGTCTATCTCCTGCGGCGACGTTGGCTGCCGGCCACCGGCATCTTCGTCATCGCGGTCATACTGTTGCCACCCCGCACAGCACCGATTTCGGCTGCAGCGACCATCCGGGTGATGTCGACCAACATCCTGCAGGGTCGCGCAGACGCTCACGCCGTGGTCGACCTAGCCCGGAGGAACGCCGATGTGGTCGCGGTGCAGGAGCTAACGCCCGATGCGCTGAAGCGACTATCCGCCAGCGGTGTGGACGCAGCGTTCCCGTACCGGATCGTCAAGCCCCTTGACGGCGGCTCCGGGGCCGGCCTGTGGAGCCGCCACCCCTTGCGGGCGACCGGTGACCCCACCTCCGAAGCGGTTCCCATCATCGCCACGCTTGAGATCCCCGGGACAGCCATGCCCACCACCGTCGCGAACGTCCACCTCTCGGCCCCCTGGCCGTGGACCATCGAGTGGTGGCGCGCCGATACGGTGCAGATGATTGCCACGCTGAAAGACCTGGGGACGCCGTCGGTGGTGGCCGGCGATTTCAACAGCACCTGGGACATGGCCCCATTCCGGCGTCTTCTGGACCTGGGCTACCGCGACGCCGCCGGGCCGTTCGCAGCGACCTACCCCGCCGACTCCCGGATTCCGCCGCTGCTGGCCATCGACCACATCTTGACCCGCGGCTGTTCGGGATGGCAGTCGTGGACTGCGACGGTGCCCGGCACCGACCACCGGGCCCCGCTGGCGACGGTGGAGTTGCCCGGATGAGGTGGCGGAAGATCCCAGCCCATGGTTAGGCCTGGGATCGCTAGGCTCAGACCTCGTGACGGTTGAACGCCTGCGGCCCTTCTCGGTGAATGTCTTCGCCAAGATGTCGGCACTGGCCGCCCAGCTGGGTGCGGTCAACCTCGGGCAAGGCTTTCCCGACGAGGATGGCCCGCCGCCGATGCTGGAGGCCGCCCGGCAGGCAATCGCCGACGGGATCAACCAATATCCCCCGGGCCTCGGTATCGCCGAACTCCGCGCAGCAGTGGCCGCCCAGCGGTCACGCCGCTACGGCCAGGAATTCGATCCCGAAACCCAGTTACTCGTCACCGTCGGCGCCTCCGAAGCCATCGCCGCCGCGGTGCTCGGTCTGGTGGAACCCGGTTCCGAGGTGATCCTGCTCGAACCCTATTTCGACACCTACGCCCCGGTGATCGCCATGGCTGGGGCGCGACGCGTCGCGGTGCCATTGGTGCGCGACGGGCGCGGCTTCGCCCTCGACATCGACGCCGTACGCGCCGCGATCACGCCCCGCACGAGAGCAATCATCGTCAACTCCCCGCACAACCCGACCGGCATGGTGCTCACCGACGACGAATTGAGCGCCCTTGCCGCCGTCGCGGTGGAAACTGACCTGCTGGTGATCTCTGACGAGGTCTACGAACGGCTCACCTTCGACGGCAGGGAACACCGGCCCATCGCCACCTACCCCGGGATGGCCGAGCGGACGGTGACGATCTCCAGTGCGGCGAAGATGTTCAACTGCACGGGCTGGAAGATCGGCTGGGCCTGCGGCGCATCCAAACTGGTCGAAGGGGTTCGAACCGCCAAGCAGTACATGAGTTACGTCGCCGGCGCACCGTTCCAGCCTGCGGTGGCCTACGCCCTCAACAACGAGGACGTCTGGGTGGACTCCTTACGGGATTCCCTGCAGGCCAAGCGCGACCGATTGGCCTTGGCGTTGACCGATCTCGGTTTCGAACTGCACGACAGCGCCGGAACCTACTTCCTCTGCGCCGACCCACGCCCACTTGGATTCAGCGACAGCACCGCGTTCTGCGAGGAGCTGCCCTACCGGGTCGGGGTCGCGGCGATCCCGATGTCGGCGTTCTGCGACCCTGGTCGGTCATCTGAGGAGTGGAATCACCTCGTACGGTTCGCGTTCTGCAAGCGGGACAAAACCCTCGACGAGGCGATCTGCCGGTTGGCAAGCCTGCGCCGAGATTGACTTTTTGCCCAGTTTCACTCGCCCAATCCGGCCCGTTTGTCGGATTGGGCGAGAAGGACGTCAGCCCTTCCTGACCTTCAGCACCTGCTTGCGCAGGCCCTCTGTGGCCGTCTCCATCGCACCTTTCAGCGTGCGCTTGATGATGAAGCCGGGCAACGGCACCGAGGGGTCGACAGTCAGTTCGAAGTGAACCTTGATTTTGTCGCCGACCGGGGTCAGGGTGTACTTGGCCAGCTGCGAGCGCACCTGGCTGGCCTTGACGACCTTCCAGCTGACGGTGTTCTCACCCCAGGTGTACTCAACGGTCTGCTCATCAGTCAGACCCGCGGCCTTGACCTTCGCCTTTACGGTCTTGGGTCGGCCGTCTTCATAGGTGTCAACCACCTGAACGCTCTCGTATTGCGGGGACCACGACGGAGCGGTCTCAACGTCAGTGATGACGGCGAGCACCTCTGCCGGTGTCGCTTCGATGACCACTTCCCGGGAATCGTTGACTGCCATGGACGTGACAGTAGCGCGGATCCTGGGCGCAACGCGCCGCTACCTACCCACAAGCTCAATCGAGCATCGAACGCCGGGGGCACGCGACAATCGGGTGTCCGCCGTCATCAGAACACTCCCGAGCGCTTCGGCCAGAGCGATGTAGGCGGCGTCGTAGGCCGTCACGGTCTGACGTAACTCCCAACAGCGCTGCAGGAGCGGCCGGTGCGGCGCTCGGCGCATCGGGAGCGCGGCAAGATCCGAAATCGCCAGTTCACCGCGATGGACAGCCACATGCCCGAATTGCACCTGGCGGCGCAACACCGACATCACCTCGAGGTCGATCAGCTCTGGAGCTGCGAGCGTCTCGCCGGCCAGAGCAGCCCGAGCGGCTTCGCCATCCGGTCCGTCGTCGCCGAGCGCGACAACAAGAACGCTGGCGTCAACGACGATCACGGTCACCACGCACCGCGTCTACCGCGGCCGCAAACGACACGGAGCCGGCAGACCGGCTTCCGGCGCGCTCAAGCACCTCGTCCAAGGTCGGCATCGCGGCCTCTTCGATCAACCTGCTTCGCAGGTATTCCTGCAATGACTGATGGGCGCGCGCCGCACGTTGCCGCAGAACCGCGTGTGTTTCTTCTGGGACATCTTTGATCTGCACACTCGTCATAGCGCCATTTTGGCGCCATTGGCGCCACAATGCAATCGCTGAATCCCGGCCGGGCTATTTGGGCGCGCTTTTCGTCGCCCAGTGGCTGTTGCGTTTTTTCCAGGGGCGTTAGACGACCGGCTGTTCTTGATGACGTGGGTTGGTTCGGTGGCCGGCCTATCCGGTGGTGGCATGGTGCAGTCGGGTCAGGTTCAGGGCTGCGGCGGCG
>JAGQTV010000044.1 GCA_020438845.1 Mycobacterium sp.
CCAACATCCTGCTCGACGACGTCAGCATCGCCCCGGGAGCGTTCAACCCGCTGGGCTCGGTGATCACCCCGAACCTGTTCCCGGGTGTGTCGATCTCGTCCGATCTGGGTAACGGCCCCGGTATTCAGGAGGTCGCGACGTTCTCGGTGGACGTGGAGGGCCCCAACGGTTCGGTGGCGGTGTCCAACGCCCACGGCACGGTGACCGGCGCGGCCGGCGGGGTGCTGCTGCGCCCGTTCGCCCGGCTGATCTCCAAGAACGGCGACAGCGTCACCACCTACGGCGAAACCTGGGACATGAAGTAGCCGAATGGCTTTGCGAGAAATGGCCCCCGGCTTGAGCCGGGGGCCATTTCACGTTCGGGTGCACGGTTTTACTTGTCGGGCTTCGCATCCCCGCTGCTGGTGTCTGTCCCAACGAGCGAGTCGCGAATCTCGGTCAGTAGGCGGTTGGTCTTGGCGGCGTCGGACTCGGGCTTGTCCTTTTCCTTTGCCCGAATCTTGCTGTAGGGCAGAACCACCAAGAAGTACAAAACCAACGCGACCAGGAGGAAGTTGATGGCCGCGCTCAGCAGCACGTTGAGGTCGATGGTCTGGTCGCCGCCGATGCTGATCCGGAGGACCCCGTAGGAGGCGTCCTTGCCTGCTCCGATTCGGTTGATGAGCGGTTGGATGATCGAGTCGGTGAACTTGGTGACCAAACCGGTGAAGGCTGTGCCGATGACCACCGCGACGGAGAGGTCGATGATGTTGCCCTTGGAAATGAAATCCTTGAATCCCTTTAACACACAGAGAGCCTTTCTTTGCTGAAGCCGACGGGAGGCGCGGCCAGCGTAGCGTAAACCGGCAGGTTGAGCGCTTTTCGGCGGCGATCAGTGCAGCGTCAGGGTCACTGCCTGTACCAGGCTTGCGCCGGCAAGCGCAGTGGCGGCCGCGGCTGGAAGGGCGACGAGTACGACCCGGTCATTTCCGGCTCCCGGGGCCTTGGCGGCGGCGGACACCAGGACCACTACGGCGTTGGTCGCGATCAACCTGGCATGGGTAGCCGTGTCCTGGGCGCCCAGGACATCGACCACGTCGCCGGTGCGGATCAGATCGGATACCGCAGCGTCGGCCAGGTGAAGGGGCACCACCCTGGCGTCCGGGCCGACGGCAAGGCCGGCTAGTCGGGGACCCAGGGTCCGGGCATCGGTGAGAATTTCGCCCCGGCGGGCGGGGCCGGCCAGGGTCGCACCCAGGACTGGCTCGAGTTCGGTATGTGCACCATCGGGAAGGGTTGTGAAGGACCGTTTTTCCAGCTGTACATCGTCTGCAGTCAGCATCCGGCCGGGGGGTAGATCATGCATGGCCACCGCGACGTCGGTGTAGGCGCCGGAAGGATCCGGTCTCAGTGCGGCGGCTCCGGCGAGGAGAACCAGAGATCCCGCCGCGATCCGGCGGGCCAGCACCGTTCGCGCAAAGTCTGGTCGCAGGACGCGAGAAGCGCGGTGCAGCAGGGTTGGGTTGAGCGATTCGCGGCTTGCTGCCGTTCCCGATGCCATGCGGCGATCATGGCCCGGGAACCGATATTTCTGCCTCCGCGGTTCAGTGGGGCTGTGGAGAGAACCCCGGGCTAACTCGAGGCGCTCGCGGGAGCCGGCGTGCTGGAACTCGAGGCCGAACTGGAGCCGGAGCCGCCGGAGCCGGCTGCCTTCTCGGAAGACTTCCCGGGGGGCTTCTCGGAGGGCTTCGCCGAATCGGGGGCCTTCTCCGAGGATTTTTCGGACGATCCGTTGCTCTTGCCGGACTCCCGGCTGTCGTTGCGGTAGAAGCCGCTGCCCTTGAACACCACGCCAACGGAGTTGAACAGCTTGCGGAGCCGACCCTGGCAGGCGGGGCAGGTGGTCAGAGCGTCGTCAGTGAATGCCTGGACCGCGTCGAACTTGTTGTCGCACTCGGTGCAGGCGTAGCTGTAGGTCGGCACATGAACCTCCGGAGGGAAAACTGTTAGCACTCTACCGCGTCAAGTGCTAGAACCGCCATTTGTCCCCGATCATTCCCCGAGCGCGACCATTCCGGATCCGGGGGTCAGGGCATGGGTCATCCGGACGTCATGCCGCTGATGGGGCAGTTCGTCAACAAGCTCGTCGTCGCGCACCACGGCCACCAACGGGGTCCCCGGTCGGCAGAGCCTCAGGGACCTGTCGTAGAAGCCGCCGCCGCGCCCCAGGCGAACCCCGGCTCGGTCGACCGCCAGTGCGGGTACCAGCACGACGTCGGCTCGGGCGATCGCCTCGGCCGGTAGCCACGGTTCAGGCGGCTCTGATAAGCCCCACCGTGCGGGAACCAGCAGCCCCGGTTCGTACGGCCCCCATTGCAGCGGCAAATGTTCTCCGTCCGGGCCGGTACGGGTCACCGGCACCAATACGACGCTGCACAGCTCACGCAACCGCTCCAGCAGCATCAATGAGCCCGGTTCGGCACCCGTGGGCACGTAGGCGCACGTCGTCCCGGCTCCCCGCGCCACGATGTCGAGGTGGGCGCAGAGTTGCCTCGCCTCGGCCGCATGCGCCGCCGAGGACACAGCGCGACGCGCGGCCAGGATTGCCTTCCGTCGCGCGGCCTTCTCATCGCCCGTCATGACCCAACCCTGTCAGAACCGTGCTGTGCCGGAAAACAGGCCAGGCCCACAGGCCCGGTAGCCGACAGACCGCTAGGGTAGTGCTTCATGAGCAGGGAGAAGGCGCGCTTCCCTCGGACGGCGATTGTGCCGGCCGCTGGTCTGGGCACGCGGTTCCTGCCGGCCACCAAGACGGTGCCGAAGGAATTGCTTCCGGTGGTCGACACCCCCGGCATCGAACTCGTCGCCGCCGAGGCTGCCGATGCGGGTGCCGAACGGCTGGTCATCGTGACGTCTCAAGGCAAGGACAGCGTCGTCGCGCACTTCGTCGAGGACTTGGTGCTCGAAAGCGCGCTCGAAGAGCGTGGCAAGAAAGCGATGCTGGCCAAGGTCCGGCGTGCGCCGGCTCTCATCGAGGTCGAATCGGTAGTACAGGACGAGCCACTGGGATTGGGTCATGCGGTGGGGTGCGTGGAGGCGGTGCTCAAACCCCAGGAGGACGCCGTGGTGGTGCTGCTGCCCGACGACCTGGTTCTCCCGACCGGCGTCCTGGAGAAGATGGCTGCTGTCCGCGCCCGGTACCACGGCACCGTGTTGTGCGCTATCGAGGTGGCCCCCGAGGAGGTCAGCGCCTACGGCGTTTTCGACGTCGAGGAGGTGACGGCTGAGGAGAATCCCGACGTCCTGCGGGTCACGGGAATGGTGGAAAAGCCCGCAGCCGCTGAGGCTCCCTCGTTGTTCGCAGCCGCGGGGCGTTACATCCTGGACCGCGCGGTGTTCGATGCGTTGCGGAGGGTGGAGCGCGGGACCGGTGGCGAGATTCAGTTGACCGACGCCATAGCGCTGCTGATCGCGGAAGGGGAACCGGTACATGTGGTGGTGCACCGCGGGTCTCGACACGACTTGGGAAATCCCGGCGGCTACCTCAAGGCTGCGGTTGACTTTGCCTTGGATCGCGACGATTACGGCCCTGACCTGCGCCGCTGGTTGATTGAAAGATTGGGCGAAAACTAAGGCGCTGCGGTGGCCAGAGTTGGCTGGTGAGAGAGGTTCGCTGTGCGTTCGGTCGAAGAGCAGCAGGCCAGAGTAATGGCTGCGGCGGTGGCGCCGCGCCCGGTGCGCGTCCCCATCGCAGAGTCCCAAGGGCTGATGTGCGCCGAAGAGGTGGTCACCGACGAGCCCATGCCGGGGTTCGATCAGGCTGCCATCGATGGCTACGCAGTGCGCAGTGTCGACGTCCAGAGCGCGGCCGAGGACGAAATCGTCCTGCCGGTGATGGGTGTCATCGAAGCTGGCGCGCGAATGCCCAGTCGGCTCCAGCCCAAGCAGGCGGCCTTGGTGCACACCGGCGCTCCGATGCCCACACTGGCCGACGCGGTGCTTCCGCTTCGGTGGACCGACGGGGGCCAGAACCGGGTGCGGGTGCTCCGCGGAGTGCGCTCCGGGGCCTACGTGCGGCGGACGGGTGACGATGTCCAGCCCGGTGACGTCGCGGTGCGCGCCGGCGCGATCATCGGAGCTGCCCAGGTCGGACTCTTGGCCGCGGTGGGCAGGGAGCGGGTGCTGGTCCATCCCCGCCCCCGGGTCACCGTCATGAGCGTGGGTGGCGAACTGGTCGACGTCTCGCGCACGCCGGGGCCCGGCCAGGTCTATGACGTGAATTCCTATGCCCTGGCGGCGGCTGCTCGTGACGCCGGGGCTGAAGTCACCCGGATCGGGATAGTGAGTACCGAGCCCAAGGAACTTCGCGAGGCCGTCGAGTTGCAGCTCAACCGCGCGGAGATGGTGGTGATCGCCGGAGCCGTCGGCGGCGCAGCTGCGGAGAACCTCCGCACGGTGCTGTCGCAGCTCGGCGACATGGAGGTCACCCGGATCGCGATGCACCCAGGCTCCGTGCAGGGGTTCGGGCAACTCGGTCCGGAAGGTGTTCCGACGTTCCTGCTGCCCACCAACCCGGTTAGCGCGCTGGTCGTATTTGAGGTGATGGTGCGGCCGCTCATCCGGCTGTCACTGGGCAAGCGCCATCCGATGCGCCGGGTGATCAAGGCTCGTGCGATCGCGCCGATTGCCTCGGTGGCGGGCCGCACCGGATTCCTGCGCGGGCAGCTCCTGCGGGACCAGGACACCGGCGAGTACCTCGTCGAGGCCATTGGAGAGGCCCATGGCTCGTCGCATCTGTTGGCCTCGCTCGCCGAGGCCAACTGCCTGGTGGTGGTGCCCGGCGATCTTGCGGAAGTTGCCACCGGCGAGCTGGTCGACGTCGCATTCCTGGCGCAGCGCGGCTGACGGTGCGGCTAAGGGATCCGGGATGAGGGTTGGTGATCGGCTCAGTGTGAACCTCTGGGGGAACGGCTCCGCACATCCGGGTTGGCCCAACTCGGTAGGTCCCCTGCGGGTGCCCGCCGGGCTTGTGCGGCTGCGCCCGGTGCGGATGCGGGATGCGACCCAGTGGAGTCGTGCCCGATTGGCCGAACGCGAGTATCTGGAACCCTGGGAACCCTCTGGGGAACTGGAATGGACTGTGCGCCATGCGGTTTCAGCGTGGCCGGCGATGTATTCCGGACTGCGCGCCGAGGCGCGCCGAGGCCGGATGCTGCCGTATGTGATCGAGGTCGACGGTAGGTTCCGCGGCCAACTGACGATCGGCAACGTCACCCACGGCGCACTGAAGTCGGCCTGGATCGGATACTGGGTGTCCAGCGCGATCTCCGGTGGAGGGGTGGCCACCGGCGCCTTGGCTCTCGGGATCGACCACTGCTTCGGGCCGGTGACGCTACACCGGGTCGAAGCGACCGTGCGACCGGAGAACTCTGCCAGTCGCAGGGTCCTCGCCAAGGTGGGATTCCGGGAGGAAGGCATGCTCAGGCGTTATCTCGACGTCGACGGGGCCTGGCGTGACCACTTGTTGGTGGCCATCACGACTGAGGAAGTTGTTGGCTCGGCGGCGGCCCGACTGGTGGAAAACGGGCTGGCGCGCTGGACCTGATGGCGGTTACTAATGTTGCAAATGTGACATGTGGGGCTGTTGGTGCTTGTCATTCACAAATTACACGTGTGTAATTGGTTCGGCGCGCCGCCACGAAAAGCGGACGTCACGGACCTAGCCTGGTCGGGAAAGGAGCAGGCCCATGCCAAGCATCCCCCAGTCACTGCTCTGGATTTCACTCGTGGTGCTGTGGCTCTTTGTCCTGGTGCCCATGCTCATCAACAAGCGTGACACCGTTCGACGGACCAGTGATGTCGCCCTGGCGACACGTGTGCTCAGTTCCAGGTTGATCCGGCGCAGCGGACCTGCTGCCGGCCACCGGCACGACCCCGCTTGGCGGCGCAGCGAGAGCGACCTGGACCCGACGTTCGATTCCGCCTTCGAGGCTGGCCTGGGCGCTGAGTTCGAGTCCCGGTTCGCCGCCGATAGCACCCCCGGTGACGAGGCGCTGACCGAGCAATTCGTGGTCGCGGAGGTCGCCGCTGAAGACGTTGCCGGCGGGGGCAACCGCCAGGAGCCCGCGCGTGCCCGCACTCGCTCGTTGGTGGTCATAGCGGCGGTGACTGAGCAGTCTGATCCCAACTATCTAGACGTGGAGTTCGTCGAAGAGAACTCGGGGGCCCTGCCGATCGGCGCAATGACAGGTGTTCAGGGCGATCTCTTCGAAGCTGGGCCCGAGCAATCCGTTCAGGTCGAACCTGAGCCGACCCTCGAGCGCGCCGAGGAGTTCGTCACAGCTGAGCAGGCAGTCCCAGCCGAACCGGTTCGCGAACCGGTTTCTGAGACCGTTTCGGAGCCCGTTTCAGAGTCGGTGTCTGAATCGGCCCCTGGGTCGCTTCCTGGGTCAAGCGCCGATGGGGGCGACGACTACGAATACATCGAGGACACTTCAGGTTTGGAGGCGGCCGAGGAGCCCGCTACTCCCGGGCGGCGTCGCCGGATGGATTCCACCGCGACCGCGGCGGCGGTCAGCGCGCGCAAGTATCGATTCCGCAAGCGGGTTCTGATGACCCTGTCTGCGATCATGATGCTCACGGCTGTGCTGTCGTCCACCGTCAGTTCTTCCTTCTGGTGGTCATGCGGTTCGACCGGTGTTGTCACGGTTCTCTATCTGGCATATCTGCGGCGGCAGACGCGCATCGAAGAGCAGGTACGGCGCCGCCGTCAGCAGCGCATGTCTCGCTCACGCGGAGCGGGAGAGGAGACCGTCGGTGGACGGGTGGTGCAGCGAGATCATCAGGATTTCGATGTGGTCCCTACCCGACTCCAGCGCCCGGGAGCAGTGGTGCTGGACATCGACGACGAGGACCCGATTTTCGAGCACCTCGACGAGGTGCCGCACAGCCGGTCCTATCACCATGACCTCCCTCGGGCGGCGGGCCAGTAGGACTGGTAGCCTGCTAGCGACCAAGGGGCTATGGCGCAGTTGGTAGCGCGACTCGTTCGCATCGAGTAGGTCAGGGGTTCGATTCCCCTTAGCTCCACAGCAGGTAGTGGCTGGTAGTAAGCTATTTAGTGATTTGCTGGTAGCGTGTAGGTTTTGCGGCAGTCTGCAGTCAGTTCGCAACAGCTTTGATGGCCGCGTCCAAACGCTCGGCCAAACCCGGCCATCGTGCTGCGCGGTATACCCCGCGCCAATGCCCGCCTGGCCGACCTCATGGCGACCCCATCCAAAAACCCTGCACGCCACGCACCGTCACCGCCGACCGCGGCTACGGCGAGAAGACCGTCGACGACGCCCTGCACGACCTCGGCGTGCGCACCGTCGTCATCCCCCGCAAAGGCAAACCCACTCAAGCCCGACGAGAACAGGAACACCGACCCGCCTTCCGGCGAACCATCAAGTGGCGCAAAGGATGCGAAGGCCGCATGAGCGCTCTCAAACGCGGCTACGGCTGGAACCGCACCCGCATCGACACACCGAGGGCACCCGGATCTGGGCCGGACACGGAATCCTCACCCACAACCTGATCAAGATCAGCGCGCTCGCCGCGTAATCGACACCGGCCGAGACCCATTCGGGCATCAAGTCGGCCACCGCCGATCCAACCCTTCACCACACGCGAGGGTTTTTCAGGTCGAAGTAGCTAGGCAAATGGATACTCGGAGATTAAGGCCAGCCGCACTGGGGTCCGTAGGTGGCGAAGCGCAATGCCCGAGGGGAAGGGAAGAGCCAGAGGAAGGGAAGAGAGGAAGGGAAGAGTATGTATCCCAAAAAAGGTCCCGATTTTATGGGACCGGATCGTGACTACGCCGCCGCTTCCTCCGCCAGGGCCGAGCACGTAAAGGTGGGGGAAGTTAAATCAGGCTGGCGCTGGCATCGCCGTAACGTTTCACAGCCGCGGACGCTGGAGCGTTTCGTACCCTATAGGGGTGACGTCGGCTGGTGACGAGCGTGTGTTGCGGACGATCATCGGCGTCCAGCGGGCCATAAATGACGCGGAACCCACCGCCAGTGCCGTGATGCAGATCGTGGCGGACGAGGCGCTCAAGGCGACCAACGCGATGGGGGCCGTGGTGGAACTCGCCGAGGGTGAGGAGATGGTGTACACCGTCACCTCCGGATCACTGATTGGCACCGAAGGCTTGCGACTCGCCCTGCACGGCAGCATGTCGGGTCTTTCCGTGACCACCGGCGAGGTGCTCGTTGCAAACGACACCGAGACCGACACCCGCGTCGACCGCCAGGCCTGCCGGAGGGTGCGTGCTCGTTCGATGATCTGCGTGCCCCTGCGCCATGCGGACCGGACGGAGGGTGTACTGAAGGTGATGTCGGATCGACCGCAGGCCTTCGGCGAGGACGACGTCCATCTCCTTGAGGAACTCGCGGATTTCATCGCCGCGGCCCTGCGCCGGGCCACCATCATGGACGATCGGGAACAGGCGGCTTCTGTCGATGGTCTGACCGGTCTGGCCAACCGCCAGGCCTTCCTCGCCGGGTTGGACCGGGCCATCACCACGGCAGTCACCGACAAGCACGTCGTCGCGGTGCTCTACTTCGACCTCGACGGCTTCAAGCCGATCAACGACACCTACGGCCATGCCGTTGGCGACGAGGTGCTTCGGACAGTGGGGCACCGGGTGGGCGCGAACTGCCGGGCACCGGACCTTGCCGCGCGGATCGGAGGGGACGAGTTCGCCGCCCTGCTCATCACGTCGGAAAAGCACAACGTCGTGGACCGCCGCGAACATCTGATGGCGCTGGTGCGCGAGCCAATCCCCACCAGCACGGGGCTGATGCAGGTCGACGTCAGCTCCGGTTTTGCGATAGTCAGCGGAACCGACCTCGCCGAATCTGTGCTCGTGCGGGCTGACGCCGCGATGTACGCAGACAAGCGGAGCAAGCACGGGGACACCGGCTCGAGCCGAGCTTGAGGCAGGCTGGGGCGGGCGTGCTGGGGCCGCAGCCTGTGAGGCGCGCTGGGAGCGGGGGCAACACGTCGACAGGCCGAAAGCTCTGAACTCGGACGAGGCCGTGCTGGCCCGGCGCATGTATGCCTCCGGGCTGCCCGTCAATGCCATTGCAGTGACGCTGGGCGTGACGGCGGCAACGATCTACCGCGTCCTCTCCGACGACCAGGCAAAGCATGCCGGGGAACAGAACCCGACCTCCAGCCTGTGGTGGATAAGAGACGTCAAGAAGCCGTGCCACATCGACTACACCGCAGCTCTTGATCTGCCGCTGATTGTTGACAGCAGTGAGCACAATCTCTCTCTTTTGCGCCAGGTTGGCGTCGGTGCGAAAAGAAGCTAAGACCCCGTGCGAATGCCCTTCCGATACTTCCTAATCCCGGTGTCAGCGGTGCAAAAGCCGCCTGGCGAGGCAAGCCCTAGGCAAATGGATACACCAAGAGTAAGGCCAGCCGCACTGGGGTCCGTAGGTGGCGAAGCGCAATGCCGGTGAGGAAGGGAAGAGTATCTTTCTGAAGAAAGGTCCTGCTTCTGGGGCCAGATCGACTGCACTGCAATATTTTTCATAGTCACCTTGGTTTTCGCAATTGAAAGACCGGGGGCGAGTGTGTAATGAGGAAGGGAACCCCCGCCGTATTTAGTCGGGGTCGCAGCCGAGGCCGTCATCGTCGGCGTCGTCCCGTGACTGACACGATCCTGCTTAACGGTGCCGTCGAGTTATGCGCTGATCTGCTCCCGCAGCGGCTTCGGGACGGTTGAGCACACCGCCGCGGTGATCCGGTGGACCGCCAGCATCATCTCGGCGACGGTGGCGTGGTTGTCGAGGGCCAACTGCAAGCTTTTGGCGGCCCGTAGGCCGGTCTCCACGGCGACCGCGGACCCGAGTCGGAGTCCGCCCCGGAACTGATTAGTAAAGCTAATTAATTGGTACTTGAAGCACATTTTTCTATAGGGCGGGTGTGTGGCGGCGATGTGGCAGGTCCTGGAAGGCGCGGGGCTGAGTGGCTAGCTGCGAAGCGGTGCAGACTCGGGCACCCCTTAGAGTTTTTGCTGGCCGGGTCGGCGGTTGACCGCCAGTCTGAATCCAGTCCGCAGTAGAGCTTCTGGAAATTTGGACAGCCAACATGGTCAACTCGTTGATCAGGCGTTTTCTAGCGTGGCCATCCGTGCTTGGGGCAGCCAATGCCCAGGTTGGATCGTTCGCATCGAGTAGGTCAGGGGTTCGATTCCCCTTAGCTCCACTGTTTGCAGTGGCTGTTGATGTCTTTCTTGAGTGTGCTACCGCACCACCAGCACCGGGCATTCGGCGTGGTGGATCACGCTCTGGCTGACTGATCCAAGAAGCGAGTCGGCGAGCCCGCCGCGGCCGTGACTGCCGACGACCACCAGCTGGGCCTCCCGGGACAGTTCGCTGAGCCCCTTCGCAGGGCTGATGTCCTGAAAGACCTTGGTCACGTGGGCGTTGTCGTACTCGCGGGCCAATGGTGCGACCAACTCGTCCATCTTCTGGCGCTGTTGGGATTGCAGCAGGTTGAGCAATGGCCAGTCCATGTTGCCCTGGCCGCCCAGGTCGCCCATGCCGACTGCCGCGCCGATCTCCCACATATGCACCACCGTCAGCGGGGCACGCAACCCGCGGGCGACGTCGAAGGCTTCTGCCAGCGAGCGGGTCGATCCGTCAGACTCATCGACGCCGACGATGACCGGCAGCGGCTTGCCGGTCCGTTTGGCCAGCGGCTGCCGCCAGATCACAACGGGACAGACCGCACGATGCGCGATTCTCACGGCGTGCCCACCCAGCACGCGATGGTCGCTGGCGCCGCTACCCACCACGAGAAGCCGGGCCGAGCGGGAAGCCTCCTTGAGAACTGAAATCACCGACCCCTTGACGGGCTCGGCGCGAAGCTCAAGATCTGGGTATTCCGATCGCACGGCCGTTTCCACGGCTGCTAGCGCTGCGTCGCCCTCGGCACTTCGATCGAGCGTGGTGGGTGGATGGGCGTCGGTGAAATGCCAGTCCATCCGCGGGATCACATGCAGAAGCGTCAGCGGAAGTGCGTGTGCGGAGGCGAACTTCGCGGCCCACCGGGCCCCGCCGAGCGCAGTCTCCGATCCGTCTACGCCCACGACAACGGCCGGCTTGTTGGCTGCGGTAGTCATGCACTGGACACTATTCGGTGTGGACCCGCGGGGCGCGAGCGGTCGGCCTTCGAGAGTGGGCGAGTAACAGAATAGGGTCCGCCCAAAGGACCTGGGAGGGTCGCCAATCGATCGGTCGCCCCCGGGACTCGGTTAATCTGCTCGCGTTGCCAAACGTCGGTGCAGACGTCGGTAACTATTCCGAGGAGGCACCCGATGCAGGGCATCATCCACAAGGCCGTCCGCGACTATGTGGTGAGTCAGTTCGGCGAGAGCACATGGCAGAGGGTGCTGGCTGCCTCAGGTATGGAACGGGTTGACCTTTTCGACGAAATGAAGTCCTACCCCGACGATCAGACCTTCGGTCTTGTGGGAGCGTGTGTTGAAGTGACTGGGGAACCGCTGGATCAGGTTCTGCATGATTTCGGGGTCTACTGGGTCCGCGTCACCGCTCCGCGGGATTACGGTGCGATCCTCGAACATACGGGTTACAGCGTTCGAGAAGTATTGGGCAACCTGAATCAGATGCACGAGCATATTTCCTTGCTCTACCCCGCGTTGGAACCACCTCAATTCGACTGCACGACTGTGTCGGACAACGTCGTTGATGTCCATTACGTCAGTCCGCGCACGGGGCTGACGCCCTTCGCCGCCGGGGTGATCGACGGTCTTATCGAGCGTTTCAACGAGAAGTGCGTTTTAGAGCAGATAGCAAGCAAGACTGGTGGGGACGACCATGACATCTTCAGGCTTACCTGGCCGTCTGGCTGAGTGGACCTTGCTTCGCGAGTCCGGGTACTAATGCTTGTGCCCGGCTGTGAGCGACAATGTTCTTGGTTGTTGGTGTGGCTTACGGCAAGGGAAGGCATTCGATGATGAAGAACATGGGCACCGTTGATCGGGTCGTGCGCGTCCTGGCCGCGCTCGCTGTGGCGGTCCTGTATTTCACGCACGTGATCTCCGGGACCTGGGCGATCGTGCTGGGCGTGATCGCAGTGGTCTTGCTGCTGACCAGTTTTGTCGGGGTGTGCCCGGCATACATCCCGCTGAAGCTGTCGACGCTGGGCCGGCCGGCGAAATAGCCCGAACGAAGTACCCCTACGGACGGCTGGGTGCCGGTCCGGGCGTCGGCTTCGTCCCGTCGGGTGCCATCATTCCGCCGGGCGCCTTCATTCCGCCGGGACCCATCATCCCGCCCGACCCCATCATCCCGCCCTGCATCATCGGGCAGCCGCTGTGCCCGCCCGGGTAGCGATGCCACCCGTACCCGCCGGAAGCATGCCCAAGCGCGAAGCCCGAAAAGAAAATCACCACGACGGTGAAAACCACCCCGGCGACGATGCCAACCCAGGCCAGCGCCTGGTGCAGCCGCCGATTCTCGGTGCCGACGGTTGCGGGGGAGTCGGATGTTTCGGTCATTCGATGTTCCTTCGAAAGTAGGGACGTGCAATCGGTATTTTCTGTCGAAGCGATGTCAGCGATGCTCGAGCAGGACGGCCATCCGCTGCCGGTATTCGTCCTCGTCGATCTCGCCCCGGGCGAAGCGCTGGGCCAGAAGATCCTCAGGAGTGTGTCCAGGTGGCGGCAGAGTCCGCCCAGGTGCACGATCCGCCGCGCTCAAATAGCGGATCGCCAGCACCACCGCTGTGATCAGGACTGCCCAGAACAGCACCATCCCGAACATCGCCAGCCATCCACCCCAGCCCCAGCCGTGTCCCCACATCCAGCCGTCGCCGTCCATCATCCAGACGCACCTCGATTCACGATCAGGCCCCGGACCCACGTTCAATCCTGCCCCTCGCTCGGAGGGGAGTCCAGTTTGATGGACGAGGAAGAGGCTGTGAGCAGAGTTGGATAACGTTTAAGCACAGGTCAGCAACCGCTGAGGTACTGCGGCTCTTGTGTGTCCGCGACGCGAACACCCGCGTCTAAGTGGCGCTTCGCTCGTCGTGCTCTAGGGCACCGAGCACCGCTACCCGGGCACTCAACGGTCCGGTTACCGACTCTTTGGTGCGGCCCTTGCGAAGTAGTTCGCGCAGCACTTCCTGATCGTGGCTGGCGGGTTCAGTGGTGTCGATGAAGTTTTCGATGAGGTCGACGAAACGGAGTGGGTCGTGGTGGTGGGGATAGTGCCCCGCGCCGGGGAAGATCTCCATACGTGAACCGGGCATCGCGGCGTGGGCCATGTGGGCGTGGCTGACCGGTATGACGACGTCCTCATCGCCCCAGACGAGTTGCACCGGAACGGATTCGGTCAGGTAACAGCGGTCCAGCATGGTGACTACCTGCCCGCGCCAGTCCACCACGGCGCGCAGGGTGCGCCGGAAGGCCGCCGACGCGGTGGGCTCGGGAAGATCGGCCAGGATGCGCAGAGCGTTGGGGATGTCGCTGCCCGGGCCGGTCGAGCCGATGAGCGAACCGATGATCTGACCGGCCACGTTCAGCGCGGGCAGCACCATCGGCAAGCGCAGCAGGGCCAAGGCCTCTCCGCCGCCGGGCAACGCGGCCAACCGCAGGGCCAGGTTGACGTCCTTGGTCACTCCGCCGGCGCCGACGAGGACCATCCGTTCCACCAGTTGTGGAAATTGGTAGGCGAATTGCATGGCCACGCCGCCGCCCAGGGAATGGCCGATCACGGTGACCTGGTCGATGCCGAGCACGCTGAGCAAGTCGCGCATGCCGTTCGCGTAGGCGGCCACCGAGTAGTCAGCTCGGGGCTTGTCGGACTGGCCGTGGCCAAGTAGGTCCGGCGCGATCACGGTGAATCGCCGCGCCAGTCGGCTGTGTATCGGATCCCAGGCCACCGAGTTGTCGCCGATGCCGTGGATCAACAGCAACGCCGGGCCCGAACCAGCGATCCGGAACGCCCGACGATAACCGTGTATGGTCCGGAACTGCAGTTCCGGCGTGACCTCGACAGGGTCGGGTAACGGCTCCGCTTCCAACTTGCGCAGTCCCATGAGCTTCCTCGGATCAGGGCCGGCTGATTTCTCCAGCGGTTAGAAGGATCTTAAGGCGCGATTGGCCAGCTGGCCACTCGAGGTTCAGCCGTGGCGCAGGTGCTTCTTAAGAAACACCAAGCTTGGGGCTATTCGTTGTCGCCCCCGGTAGCGTTGGTCGCAGCGAACGAGCTGCTGACGGCCACCCCTTTGGCGCCCGGCCACACCCAGTCACGCACCTCGGGCAGGTCGTCGCCGTGCTCTCGGGTGTACTCGCGGGCCTCGATGCGCTTGTCCACCATCTGCTGACGCAGGCAGGCGTAGCGCGAACCCAGGTCCGGCACCCGATCGATCACGTCGATCACCAGGTGGAAGCGGTCCAGGTCGTTGAGCATCACCATGTCGAACGGAGTGGTGGTGGTGCCTTCCTCCTTGTATCCGCGGACGTGGATGCGCGAATCGTTGCTGCGACGGTAGGCCAGGCGATGGATCAGCCACGGGTAGCCGTGGTAGGCGAAGATCACCGGCCGATCCTCGGTGAAGATCATGTCGAACTCGCGGTTGGACAGACCGTGTGGATGCTCGCTTTCGTCCTGCAGTCGCATCAGGTCGACGACGTTGACGAACCGCACCTTCAACGCCGGTATGTGCTGGCGAAGCAGGTCGGCAGCAGCCAGAGCCTCCAGGGTCGGTACATCGCCGGCGGCGGCCAGCACGACATCCGGGAGGGTGCCGTGCTCCTCGGTGCCTGCCCACTCCCAAATTCCCAGGCCGCGGGTGCAGTGGGCGATCGCCTGGTCCATGGTGAGGAAGTTCGGGTGCGGCTGCTTTCCGGATACGACGACGTTGACGTACTGCCGCGAGTGCAGGCAGTGGTTGTAGGTGGACAGCAGGGTGTTGGCATCCGGCGGCAGGTACACCCGCACCACCTCGGCGCTCTTGTTGACGACATGGTCGATGAAGCCGGGATCCTGGTGGCTGAAGCCGTTGTGGTCCTGACGCCACACATGGCTGGAAAGCAGATAATTCAGGCTTGCGATCGGCCGACGCCACGGGATGTCATTGGTGACCTTCAGCCATTTGGCGTGCTGGTTGAACATCGAGTCGATGATGTGGATGAACGCCTCGTAGCAGTTGAACAAGCCGTGTCTGCCGGTCAGCAGGTAGCCCTCCAGCCAGCCCTGCATCTGGTGCTCGGAGAGCATCTCGACCACTCGGCCGGCCCGCGCGAGATGGTCGTCCACCTCGGGCCCGTAGAACTCGGCATTCCACTGTTTGTCGGTGACGTCGAAGACGGCCTGCAGTCGGTTGGAGGCGGTCTCGTCGGGGCCGAAGATCCGGAAATTGTGCGGGTTGAGCCGAACCACATCGGTCAGCCATTGGCCCAGCACCCGGGTGGCTTCGGCCAGTGTCGCACCGGGGGCGGGGACGTCGACGCCGTAGTCCCGGAAATCCGGTAGGCGGAGGTCTTTAAGCAACAACCCGCCGTTGGCGTGCGGGTTGTCGCTCATCCGCAGCGTGCCCTTCGGCGCCAGGGCGGTGATGTCGTCCTTGACCCGCCCGTCCGCGTCGAATAGTTCCTCTGGCCGGTAGGACGTCAGCCAGTCGGCCAGAACTTGCAGGTGCTCCGGAGTGTCGCGGGCATTGGCCAGTGGAACCTGGTGCGCCCGCCACGACCCGGTCGTCTTTTTGCCGTCGATGTAGGCGGGGCCGGTCCAGCCCTTCGGGTGACGGAAGACGATCATCGGCCACTGCGGCCGGGATTCCTCACCTGCAGTGCTGTTGCGCCGCTCCTCCTCATCGCTGCGCTGTGCATCGTCGCCGGCGGTGGCGCGGGCCTTGATCTCGGCGATCTCGTTCAGCACGTCGTCGAGCAGGGCGGCGAACCGGCGGTGGGCGTCGGTGTGGTCTTCGGAATTGTCGTCGGGCACTTCGAAGAAGAACGGCTTATGGCCGTACCCGATCATCAGTGCGCGCAGTTCCTCTTGTGGAATGCGCGCCAGCACAGTCGGATTGGCGATCTTGTAGCCGTTGAGGTGCAGGATGGGCAATACCACCCCGTCCAGGGCGGGGTTGATGAACTTGTTGGAGTGCCAACTGGTGGCCAGCGCACCGGTTTCGGCCTCGCCGTCGCCGACCACTGCAGCTATGAGCAGGTCGGGGTTGTCGAAAGCGGCGCCATAGGCGTGTGACAGCGCATAGCCCAACTCGCCGCCCTCGTGGATGGAGCCTGGCGTTTCCGGCGCGACGTGCGACGGGATACCGCCGGGGAAGGAGAATTGCCGGAACAGTCTGCGAACGCCCTCGGTGTCCTGCGTGATGTCGGGGTAGGTCTCGGTGTAGGTGCCGTCGAGATAGGCACTGGCGACCAGGCCCGGGCCGCCGTGGCCGGGTCCGGTGACGAAGATGGTTGGCTGGCTGCGTTCGGCGATCGCCCGGTTGAGATGGGCGTAGAGGAAGTTCAGTCCGGGCGTGGTGCCCCAGTGCCCGAGAAGCCGCGGTTTGACGTCGTCGCGGGACAGGGGGGTCTTCAGCAGCGGGTTGTTGAGCAGGTAGATCTGCCCGACGGACAGGTAGTTCGCGGCGCGGAACCACCCGTCGAGTCGGGCGATCACGTCATCGGTCACCGGCTTGCCGCCGTGCTGCCAAGCATGGGTCTTCTCGGTCATTGCTGCCGGATCCTTCACTCTGCCGCGATGGTGACCGGTGCGACGTTCCAGATGTCGTCGCAGTACTCCGCAATGGCCCTGTCCGAGGAAAACTTTCCGCTGCGCGCGGAGTTCAGGATGGACATCCGGGTCCAGCGCCGGGTGTCCTTCCACGTGGAGCTGACCTCGCCCTGACTACGGATGTAGTCCGCGTAGTCGGCCAGCACCAGGAATGGGTCGTGGTCGGTCAGGTTGCTGATCAGCGGGGCGAACACCCCGGTCTCGCCGTCGGAGAACCGCCCCTGCGCGATTAGTCCGAGGACCGTTGCCAGCTCGGTGTTTCCGGCAATGTAGTCGCGCGGGCGGTAGCCCTTGCTGAACAACTGATGGACATCCTCGACGGTTAGGCCGAACAGGAAGAAGTTCTCCGGGCCGACCTCCTCGCGCATCTCCACGTTTGCCCCATCGAGGGTGCCGATGGTGAGCGCCCCGTTCATCATGAACTTCATGTTCCCGGTGCCTGAGGCTTCCTTGCCCGCGGTGGAGATCTGCTCGGACAGATCGGCAGCGGGGTAGATCAACTGGGCGTTCTGCACGTTGAAATTCGGGACGAACGCGACGCGCATCCGGTCGTTGACGTCAGGATCGTTGTTGACGGTTTCCCCGACGGAGTTGATCAACTTGATGATCAGTTTGGCCATGCCGTAGCCCGGTGCTGCCTTACCGCCGAAAACCCATGCACGGGGTGGTATGTCGAGTTCCGGATTCTCTTTCAGGCGGTTGTATTGGGTGATGATGTTCAGCACGTTGAGGTGTTGTCGCTTGTATTCGTGGATCCGCTTGACCTGAATGTCGAACATCCAGTCCGGATCCAGTTCGATGCCGGTTTGCGCCCGTACGTAGTTCGACAGTCGAGATTTGTTCTCTCGCTTGACCGTTCGCCATCGGTTCTGGAACGCCGGATCGTCAACATAGCGTTCCAGGCCACGCAGCTTGTCGAGGTGAACCAGCCAGTCGGTGCCGATTGATTCGTCGAGCAGACTGCGCAGGCCCGGGTTGGACAGGGCGACGAACCGCCGCGGTGTCACCCCATTTGTCTTGTTGGAGAAACGTTCCGGCCACATCTCGTAGAAATCTTTGAGGATTGTGGACTTCACCAAGTCCGAATGCAGGGCGGCGACTCCGTTGATGGCATGGCTGCCGACGGTGGCCAGGTGCGCCATGCGGACACTCTTGGCGCCGTCCTCACCAATCAGTGACATGCGGCGAACCCGAGCGTCGTCCCCTGGGAATTTCGCGCGCACCTCGTTGAGGAACCGGCGGTTGATCTCGAAGATGATTTCCAGATGCCGAGGCAGGAACTGGGCGAACATCGGAAGTGGCCAGGTCTCCAGGGCCTCGGGCAGCAGGGTGTGGTTGGTGTAGGCCATCGTCGCAACGGTGATGTCCCACGCCTCGTCCCAGCCCAGGTCGCGTTCGTCCATGAGCAGCCGCATCAATTCGGCCACCGCCACCGACGGGTGGGTGTCATTGAGTTGGATCGCAACACGGTCGGGCAGGTCCTGCACGGGCAGGCGAGCGAAGTCCTCGAGCAGGTGCAGGATGTCCTGCAGCGAGCAGGACACGAAGAAGTACTGCTGTAAGAGTCGCAACTGCTTGCCGACTTCCGGCTGATCGTTCGGGTACAGGATCTTGGTGACGGTCTGGGAGTCCACCTCCTCCTGGACGGCGCGGTAGTACTCACCCGCGTTGAAGGCCTCCAGGGCAAGCGACTGGACTGCCCCGGCGCTCCACAGTGCCAGGGTGTTGCAGGTGTTGACGCCGTAGCCCTGAATCGGCGTGCCGTAGTAGTAGCCTTTGATGACGCGCTGGGGAATCCAGCGAACCCGTTCGCGGCCGTCCTCGTCGGTGTGACGCTCGGTGTAGCCACCCCAGTTGACCAGGTAGTTCAACTCCGGCTTGGCGATCTCCCACGGGTTGGGCTCAGCCAGCCAGTTGTCGGTTTTCTCCACCTGCCAACCGTTGTGGATCTCCTGGTCGAAGATGCCGAACTCGTAGCGGATGCCGTAGGCCACGGCGGGACGTTCCAGGGTCGCCAGCGAATCGAGGTAGCAGGCCGCCAGGCGACCCAGGCCGCCGTTGCCGAGACCGGGTTCCTGCTCGCAGGCGAGCACGGTGTCGAAATCCTGGCCGAGTTGTGCCAGCGCAGCGCGGGCCTCGTCCTCGATCTGCAGGTTGAGCAGGTTGTTGCCCAGGTGCGGGCCGAGTAGGAACTCTGCCGACAGGTAGACGGCCACTTTTCGGCTCAGGTCCAGGTAGGTCTGGGTGGTCTCAGTCCAGCGGTGCTGCATGCGGTCGCGAACCGCCAGGGCCAGGGCGTGGTAGTAGTGCGAAGGCGTCAACAGGGAGCTCGGTCGGCCCAGGGAGTACTGCAGGTGGTCGGTAATGGCGCGGGCCAACGCCGCCGAACTCATGCCGGTGCGAACGTCCTCATCCCCGGTCCCCCCGCTTGCCGGCGTGTAGGTGTGCGTGCCATCGCTCATGGGATTCCCCGAATCGTCTTTCAAGCGGCATTTCTCGCGAGTATGGCACCGGGGGGTTGCCGCTACGCCGGACTTGGCGAATCCGGACGGTGAACGGCAGGTGTACCCGTCTGCCTGCGGCTCAGAGTGCTAGCCGCCCGTCGCCGACATGGTCACACCGGCGACGGCGAAATGGGTTCGGAGGCTGTCAATTCGCCACGTCTTTTTACAAAGCTGAAACAGGTGTCAAGTCACCGTTCTACGGTGCGAAGTGAGGACTTCGACCCGTGCAGATAGCCATCGCGATAGGAGCGGAGCAGTCCATGGTGGAATCGGAAGTCGTGACGCAATCGCGGCCGTCCGCCGCGGCACCGGTCAAACTCGGACTTTCCGCGCTGACCGCGATAGTTGTCGGCTCGATGATCGGCAGCGGTATCTTCGCGCTGCCATCGCAGATGGCCGGTAGCGCCGCCCCAGGGCCGCTGCTGATGGGCTGGGGTATCACCGGCATCGGAATGTTGATGCTGGCCTTCGTCTTTCAGACCTTGGCCCAGCGCAAACCCGAGGTCGACGGCGGCGTTTACGGCTACGCACGGGCCGGCTTCGGCAACTACATCGGCTACACCTCGGCGTTCGGCTATTGGGCCTCGGCGTGGATGGGCAACGTCGCCTACCTGGTGCTGTTATTCGCGACGATGGGCTACTTCCTGCCCAATTTCGAAGGTGGCACCACCCTGCCCGCCATCATCGGTGCATCGATCCTGCTGTGGATCGTCCACTTCATGACCCTGCGCGGCGTTCAGACCGCCGCGTTCGTCAACACCATCGTGACCATCGCGAAGATCGTCCCGATTCTGACTTTCATCGTGATCGCCGCGGTCGGCTTCAAGGCAGGTCTGTTCAGCGCTGACTTCTGGGGACAGCACACCAGTATCAACGGTGAACCCCTGGGCAGCACCCTGCATCAGATCGAGGCGATGATGCTCGTCACGGTGTGGGTGTTCATCGGCATCGAAGGTGCGGCCGTGTACTCCCAGCGGGCCAAGAGTCGCTCAGACGTAGGCCGGGCCACGGTATTGGGATTTCTGGCGGTATTGGCGCTGCTGCTCCTGGTGAATTTCCTGTCCTACGGCCTGATGGAGCAAGCGAAACTGGCAGGCGTGCCCGACCCGTCGATGGCGGGCTTGATGGAGCAACAGGTCGGCAGATGGGGCGCCACATTCATCTCGGTCGGGCTGATCGTCTCGTTGCTCGGCGCGCTCATTGCGTGGGTGATGCTGTGTGCTGAAATCCTCCGCATTCCGGCCCAGGACGCGGTGATGCCGGAGGTCTTCGGGCGGGAGAACTCCTACGGATCACCTGCCGCGGCCCTGTGGCTGACCAATGGGTGCATTCAGGCGGTGCTGATCCTGACCTTGTTCGCCAAGAGCAGCTACCTCGGTCTGGTCCTGCTGGCCACCTCGCTGATCCTGCTGCCGTATCTGTGGTCGGCGGCCTACCAGGTGTCACTCGCCGTGCGGGGCGAGACCTATGAGAACGGTCAGGGGCGCACCCGAGATCTGCTCATCGGAGGCATCGCCCTGATCTACGCGATCTGGTTGGTCTTCGCCGGGGGTCTGGAGTTTCTGCTGACCGGCGCGGTGGCGTACTTCCTGGGGACGATTCTGTTCGTGTGGGCCCGTCGGGAGAAGGGCCTGCGGGTCTTCACGGGCGGTGAGTGGATCGTCTTCGCCGTCATCGCGGTGGCTGCTGCGGTCGGCCTCTATCAGATCGTCACCGGAGACATCGACGTCTTCTGACGTAAACATCTTTCAGAGAGGAGAACAGCGATGTCCGGCAAGGAATCCCGGGTAGGCGTCTGGTCCGAGATCGGCAAATTGCGCCGGGTGATGGTGTGTGCACCGGGGCTCGCCCATGAGCGGCTGACCCCCGAATCGGCCGACGAACTGCTCTATGACGACGTGCTGTGGGTCCAGCAGGCCCGCCGGGACCACTTCGACTTCGTTACGAAGATGGAGGACCGCGGTGTCGAGGTCCTCGAACTGGGAGCCTTGCTCGCCGATGTTGTCGCCGACAAGGCTGGACGGGACTGGGTGCTGGACCGCAAGATCACCGATGAGCAGGTGGGTGCGGGTGTGTCCCAAGAGGTCAGGCCCTGGCTCGACGAGATGGCTGCTGCCGATCTTGCCGAGTACCTGATCGGTGGTATCCCCTTCCACGAGGTGCCCAAGGAGGTCGCCGGTCCCTTCACCGTGGCCTTCGGCGAGATGAGCCCTACCGGGTTCGTCACCAAGCCACTGCCCAACACCCAGTTCACGCGGGACAACTCGGCCTGGATCTTCAACGGTGTCAGCCTGAACCCGATGTTTTGGCCTGCCCGTCGCCAGGAGACTCTCCTCGTCGCGGCGGTTTACCGCTTCCACCCGGCCTTCTCCGGCGAGGACTATGAGGTCTGGCTCGGCGATCCCGACGGTGAGCCGCATGACTACGGGGCGATGACCCTCGAAGGCGGCGACGTCATGCCGATCGGCAAGGGCGCCGTGCTCATCGGCATGGGAGAGCGGTCGTCACGGGAGGCGATCGTCAAGGTCGCGCAGAACCTCTTCAATGCCGAGGCGGCCGAGCAGGTCATCATCGCCGGACTGCCCAAGAGTCGGGCGGCGATGCATCTGGACACCGTCTTCACGTTCTGCGACCGCGAGGTACTCACCGCCTATGCCCCCGTGATCGACAACGTCAAACCGATCACGCTGCGGCCCGATCCGAAAAAGTCGGCCGGTCTGAGCATCCAGGTAGAGAACAAGAGTCTCGTCGACGTGGTCGGCGAGGCCCTCGGTGTGACTTTCCGGGTTGTCGACACCGCCGGTGACATTTACGGCGTCCAACGGGAGCAATGGAATGACGCGAACAACGTGGTCGCCGTCGAACCCGGCGTGGTCATCGGCTACGACCGCAACACACTGACCAACACCGCGCTGCGAAAGGCCGGTATCGAGGTCATCACCATCGACGCCAGCGAACTCGGTCGGGGCCGCGGCGGCGGCCATTGCATGACCTGCCCGATTCTTCGCGAACCCGCCTACTGATCCGATCGACCAACCAGAGGAGACGACACCATGGCCTTCAACCTGCAGAACCGCGACCTGCTGAGCCTCGTGCACCACAGCGAGCGCGATTTGATCTACCTGATCGACCTGGCTCGGGATCTCAAGCGCGCCAAGTACTCCGGTGCCGTCAGGCACTCGCTGGCAGGCAAGAACATTGCGCTGATCTTCGAGAAGACCTCGACCCGCACCCGGTGTGCATTCGAGGTGGCCGCCTACGACGAGGGCGCACACGTGACCTACATCGACCCGACCTCCTCGCAGATCGGACACAAGGAGTCGATGAAGGACACCGCCCGGGTGCTGGGCAGGATGTATGACGCCATCGAATACCGCGGTGCCGGTCAGGGGATCGTCGAGGAGTTGGCGAAATACGCTGGCGTCCCGGTATTCAACGGCCTCACCGACGAGTATCACCCGACCCAGATGCTGGCCGACGTGCTCACCATGACCGAGCATTGCGCCAAGCCCCTGCACGAGATCTCCTACGTCTTCGTCGGCGACGGCCGCAACAACATGGGCAATTCCCTGCTGCTGGTGGGTGCGAAACTGGGCATGGACGTGCGGATCCTTGCCCCCAAGGAATTGCAGCCCACCGCTGATCTCGTCACGATGTGCGAGGGGTTCGCCAAACAGTCCGGTGCGCGTATCACGGTCACCGACGACGTCACGAAGGGCGTCAAGGGTGTCGACTTCATCCACACCGACGTGTGGGTGTCGATGGGCGAGCCCATCGAGAGCTGGGGCGAGCGGATCAAGCTGCTGATGCCCTATCAGGTCAACGCCGAATTGGTTGCCGCAGCGGAGAATCCGAGGGTGCGTTTCATGCACTGCCTGCCGGCCTTTCACAATTCCGAGACCAAGGTCGGGGCGAAGATCGCTGCGCAGTATCCGGAACTGAAGAACGGTATCGAGGTCACAGACGACGTCTTCGAGAGCCCGATCAACATCTGCTTCGAGCAGGCCGAGAACCGTATGCACACCATCAAGGCCGTCCTCGTGTCTTCGCTGGCGTGAGGGGTTGAACATGCGGATCGTGATCGCACTGGGCGGCAACGCGTTGCTGCAACGCGGGCAGCCGATGACCGCCGAGAACCAGCGGGCCAACATCCACGTGGCCGCCGAGCGCATCGCGGCGGTGGCCCCCGGCAACGAGATCGTCATCGCCCACGGCAACGGTCCGCAGGTCGGGTTGCTGGCCCTACAAGGTGCCGCCTACGAAGAGGTGGCGCCCTACCCGTTGGACGTGCTGGGTGCCGAGACGGAGGCGATGATCGGGTATGTCATCGAGCAGGAACTGGGCAATCTACTGCCGTTCGAGCAGTCGTTCGCGACGCTGCTGACCATGATCGAGGTCGACCCGAAGGATCCGGCATTCGCCAACCCCACCAAGCCGATCGGCCCGATCTACTCCCAGGGTGAGGCGGAGCGGTTGGCCGCCGAGAAGGGCTGGGCGATCGCGCCTGACGGCGACCACTATCGCCGGGTCGTACCGAGCCCGAAGCCCAAGCGGATCTTCGAGATCCGGCCGATTCGCACCCTCGTCGAGCAGGGCTGCATCGTGATCTGCGCGGGCGGCGGTGGCATCCCGACGATGTATGACGAGGACGGCCGACTGCGCGGCGTCGAGGCGGTCATCGACAAGGACCTGGCGGCCGCACTGCTCGCCGAGGAACTGGCCGCCGACCTGTTGGTGATCGCCACCGACGTGGACGGCGTCTATACCGGCTGGGGCACTGCCGAGCAGGCCAGGCTGGGTGCGGTCACCATCGACCAGGTCGTGGAGATGAAGTTGCCCGCCGGGTCGATGGGGCCCAAGGTCGCCGCGGCCTGCCAGTTCGCCGCGAACACCGGCAACGAGGCGGTCATCGGATCACTGGCCGACATCGACAGGATCGTGGAAGGCTCGGCTGGGACGCGGGTTCGGTCAACGTGAGTGCCGTCGACGTGGGAATCCGAAGCAGGGCAGCCGAATTACTGCTGGCAATTCTCGGTGTGGTGACGCTGGCGGCCGGGGCGATGACGGCCGCACCGACGGCACGTTCGGCGATGTGTCCGGGCGGCACCGTTCTGGATCCGATCACCGGGGTCTGCTGGTCGCAGAACAATCCGAGCAACAGTTGGGGTGGTTCGGGCAACATCCCGTGCCTGCCGGGGCGTTTGGGTCTGTGTCTGGGTGCGCTGCAGAACACCCCGCTCCCGGGAGCACGGTTACGACCGATGCCGCCCGCCGGGCCCGCGCCGCGCTCGGGGCCACGCGGCACCTGGCCCTAACAGGGATGTCAGCGAGGATGACCCCTTCCTATCTCTTCGCCAACGGGCCGATCTGGACCGGGGATCCGGTCCAGCCGTGGGCCCAGGCCGTCGTCGTGCGTGGTACCGACCTTGCCTATGTCGGGACACGTTACGGTGCAGACGATTTCGTTGACGGAGGGACTGAACTTGTCGATCTCCGCGGGCGGATGTGCCTGCCCGGATTCATCGACTCCCACAATCATCTGGCCAGCGCGGCGGTTGCGAAGCTGGGGGTCAATGTCTCCGGAATCGTCGGGCGTGACGGTCTTGAGGCGGCGATCCGTGAATGGATCGGGGCGCAGCTTCCCGAGGCCCCGCTGAGGGGACACGGTTGGACGCTGGCGTCCTTCGGAGGCCTGGGGCCGCGTCGGGAGTGGTTGGACGCGATCACCGGTGAGCGGCCGATGTATCTGTTGTCTGCCGACGGCCACGACGCCTGGTTCAACACCGCCGCCATGCGAGCCGCCGGCATCGGACCCGATACCCCCGACCCCAACCCCGATGCCCAGTATTGGGTGCGCGACCCGGACGGGACGCCGTCCGGACACGCGGTCGAACCGGCGGCCACCATGCCGATCCTCGTCGCGCTGGGACTGACGTCACCCGACAGTGTCCGAGCGGCTCAGGATCTCACGCTGTGGCCGGCCCCGTCCTGGGGCATCACCGCCTATTTCGACGCGGGGGTGTTCCTTGGTGCGACGGCGGAGTCCGGCCGTTGGGTGTTCGAGGATCTCATCGCCCGGGACGAGGTAGGCACGCTTCCAGTACGGATCGCCGGCTCTTACTGGACCCGCAGCCCCGAAGACGACCCCTCCGCGATCGCCGAGGCCGCGTCTGCCTGGCACCGGGAACTGCGGTCCGAGCACGTGCGGATCGACACTTGCAAGATGTTCGCCGACGGAACATTTCAGAGCGGCGGGGCGCTGACGCTGGCACCGTGCTGCGGGCATGACGATGACGACTTCGGGTCCATGACGTTCACGCCGTCGCACATCGAAGCCCAGATTGCGGCGGTCCAAGCCGCCGGCTTGGACATGCATATCCACGTCGACGCCGACGGTTCGGTCCGAGTCGTCCTCGATGCCTACGAAGCCGTTCTGCGTCGGCGCGGTCGCGAGGGCAGGCGTCATGTGCTGGCACACAATTCGATGGTCGACCCCGCTGACATCCCCCGTTACGCCGCGATGGGGATCATCGCCAACTGCACACCGTTGTGGGGCACCGACTACAACGGGCAGTACCGCGCCATCTACACGAAGCTGTTGGGCGCCGACCGGGTGGAGGAACGCCTGCTGCCCTATGGAGATCTCGTCCGGTCCGGGGCAGTGGTCACCTACGGCAGCGACATCCCGGGCGTCGACATCCCGGAGATTCCGCCGTTGCTCCAGATCGAGGCTTTGGTCACCCGCCAGCGTCCCGGCTACCCCGACGACCTGCCACTGGTGCCCCGCCAGCGCATCGGTCTGCATGACACCCTTCGCGGCTATACCGCCAACGGCGCCTACCAGATGCGGCTCGAAGATCGCACCGGCATGCTGAAGTCCGGCCTGGCCGCTGACCTGACGGTGCTTGGTGCCGACCTCTTCCGCGTGGACCCACGTGACATCCATGCGGTGCCGGTGGTCCTGACGATGATGGACGGCCGGATCACCCATGACAGCCGCTGAGTACCCTGCTCGTATGGCTACCCTGACAATGGTCGGCTAGTTTGCTCGCCCGCATCGCCCGGATCGCCATCGCCGCTCCGCGACGGGTGCTCGTTCTCGCGGTGCTGCTGGCCGCCGTGATCGGCGCGTTCGGGGTACCCGTTGCCCAGCACCTGTCGCCAAGTGGGTTCCAGGACCCGGGTGCCGAGTCGTCCCGGGCCGCTGCGCTGCTGAACCAGAAGTTCGGCCAGGGTGACGTTCCGTTGGCGATTGTCGTCACCGCGCCGGACCGTTTCGACAGCCCGCGGGCCCGTGCTGTCGCCGAAGACATCATCGAGACCCTGAAACGCTCGGGCCATGTGGCTGCGATCAATTCGGCCTGGACGTCGCCCCCGCAGGCCGCCGCGGCGATGGTCAGCAAGGACCGCAGGTCCGGGCTCATCACCACCGGCATCGTCGGAACCGAGGACCAGCAGCAGACCTACACCAAGGACCTGACCGACCAGATCGACGGTGAACGCGACGGAATAGCGGTGCGGTCCGGCGGCATGGCCATGGTCAACCTGCAGATCACTGAGCAGTCCAAGCGTGACCTGGTGGTGCTGGAGTCCATCGCGGTGCCTTTGAGCTTCCTGGTGCTCATCTGGGTTTTCGGTGGACTTTTCGCCGCTGCGCTGCCGGTGATCGTAGGAGCCATGGCGATTCTCGGCGCCCTGGCCGTGCTCCGCACCGTCACGCTGTTCACCGAAGTGTCGATCTTCGCGTTGAACCTCACCTCCGCGATGGGTTTGGCGGTGGCCATCGACTACACGCTTCTGATGCTCAGCCGCTACCGCGACGAGTTGGCCGAGGGTGCCAGCCGGGAGCAGGCCGTGGTCACCACCTTGCTGACCGCCGGGCGCACCGTGCTGTTCTCCGCGGTCACGGTCGCGCTGTCGATGGCCATCATGGTGGTGTTCCCGATGAATTTCCTCAAGTCCTTCGCCTACGCCGGCGTAGCCACGGTGACGTTCGCCTGCCTGTCGGCCTTGGTGGTCACCCCTGCGGCCATCATGCTGCTCGGCGACCGTATCGACGCCCTCGACGTGCGGCGTCTGGTGCGCCGACTGACGGGTCGGCCCGAGCCGGTGTCGAAGCCGATCACTGAACAGTTCTGGTACCGGTCAACGAAATTCGTGATGCGCCATGCCGTGCCGATCGGCCTGGTGGTGATCGCACTGCTGGCTGTGCTTGGTGCGCCGTTCCTGGGCGTTCGTCCGGGCTTCCCCGATGACCGGGTTCTCCCGAAGTCGGCCTCGGCCCATCAGGTGGGGGATCTGCTGCGGTCCGATTTCGCACTGGACACCGATTCTGAGGTGGCTGTGGTCATTCCCGATTCCGCCGGGCTGAGCGCGAACGAGGTGAGCCGGTATGCCGCCGATCTTTCCCGCGTACCCGACGTGAACTCGGTGTCGGCGCCGGCGGGAACGTTCGTGGACGGAAACCTGGTTGGGCCGCCAAGGGGTGCCACCGGGGTGTCACAGGGCAGCACGCTGCTGACGGTCGGCAGCGCCGCCGAAATGTTCACGCAGGCGTCGGAGAATCAATTGCAGAACCTGCACGAGGTCGACCCGCCCGGTGGTCGAGCGGTCGAGTTCGGCGGGTTGGCCCAGACCAACAGCGACAGCGTCGATGCGATCGTGTCCCGGCTGCCGTTGGCACTGAGCCTGATCGTCGCCATCATGCTGGTGCTGTTGTTCCTGCTGACCGGCAGTGTGGTGATGCCGGTGAAGGCGGTGATCCTCAACTTGCTCTCGCTGTGCGCGACATTTGGGGCGATGGTATGGGTTTTCCAGGACGGCCACTTCAATGCGTTGGGCACCACCTCGACCGGAACCTTGGTGGCCAACATGCTGGTGCTGCTGTTCTACCTCGCGTTCGGCCTGTCGATGGACTACGAGGTGTTTCTGGTATCCCGGATCCGCGAATTCTGGTTGGCGGCTGATGGCGCGGGAACCTCGGCCGACAACGACGAGAGCGTGGCCCTCGGTCTTGCCCGTACCGGCCGGGTCATCACTGCCGCCGCACTCATCATGGCGATTTCGTTTGCTGCGCTGATGGCCGCTCAGGTGGCGGTGATGCGGCTTTTCGGCGTGGGCCTGACGCTGGCTGTCCTGATGGACGCGACCCTGGTGCGATTAGTGCTGGTACCAGCGTTCATGCACGTCATGGGCAGATGGAACTGGTGGGCTCCCGCACCGTTGCGGGCGCTGCACGAGCGGTTCGGCATAAGCGAAGCCGGAGATTCGCGGGCATACTCGAAGGGTGATTAGCGTATTAGCGGGCGTACAGGGCGCACTGCCCGCGCATCGCTACAGTCAGGCCGAGATTACCGAGGCGTTCCTGGCCTCCCCGGTCTTCTCTCAGTGCGGCGACATCTTGGCCGGCCTGCACCGTTCGGCCAAGGTGGACTACCGACATCTGGTCCTGCCGTTGGAGTCCTATCCGGACCTGACCGACTTCGGCGAGGCCAACGAGATCTTCATCGAGCATGCGGTGAACCTGGGAGCCGAGGCGCTCACGGCTGCGCTCGACGAGGCCGGTGTGCGGCCCGGGGAAGTCGACCTCATCATGTCGACGACGGTCACCGGCATCGCAGTGCCCTCGATCGAGGCCCGCATTGGCACCCGGGTTGGCTTGCGTCCCGATGTGCGCCGGGTGCCGATGTTCGGACTCGGCTGCGTGGCCGGTGCGGCGGGGGTGGCTCGCCTGCACGACTACCTGCGCGGCGACCCCGACGGGGTGGCGGCATTGGTGTCGGTTGAACTGTGTTCCCTTACCTTCCCGGCGTTGAAGGCTGAGGTTGCCGGTCTGGTGGGTAGCGCACTGTTCGGCGATGGGGCCGGGGCGGTGGTTGCACTCGGGGAACGGCGAGCCGAGAAGGTCGGCGCGCGGGGGCCCTACGTGATCGACAGTCGCAGCCATCTCTATCCGGATTCCCTGCGCACCATGGGTTGGGACGTCGGGCAGTCCGGCTTGAAGTTGGTTCTCTCGCCGGACGTTCCCGACGTCGTCCGCCGCTACCTGGCCGACGACGTCACCGCGTTTCTGCGTTCCCATGACCTGACTATCGAGGACATCGGAACCTGGGTAAGCCATCCCGGCGGCCCCAAAGTGATCGAGGCCATCGTTGAGTGCCTCGACCTTCCAGACGGCGCGCTGGAACTGACGTGGCGCTCGTTGGCCGACGTCGGCAACATGTCGTCCTCGTCGGTGCTGCACGTGCTGCGCGACACCATCGCCAAGCAGCCGCCGTCCGGTCCGGGGGTGATGATGGCGATGGGTCCGGGTTTCTGCTCGGAACTGGTTCTGCTGCAGTGGCCCTGAGCTGGTACACATTCCTGATTGGCGCCGTCGCCATCGAGCGCTTCGCCGAACTTGTTGTATCACAACGCAACTTGGCGTGGAGCCGCGCCCAGGGCGGTGTCGAACTCGGCGCGGGTCACTATCCGGCCATGGTGGTGTTGCACACCGGGTTGCTGATTGGCTGTCTGGCTGAGGTCTTCTTCCTGCACCGGCCATTCCTGCCCTGGCTGGGGTGGCCGATGCTGGCGGTCCTGCTTGCCGCCCAAGGACTTCGGTGGTGGTGTATCACCACCCTTGGGCCGCAGTGGAATACCCGGGTGGTGGTAGTTCCCGGCGTTCCGAGAGTCACCAAGGGTCCCTATCGCGTGCTGTCGCACCCGAACTACGTGGCAGTGGTAGCCGAAGGTGTCGCATTGCCTCTGGTGCACACCGCGTGGCTCACCGCACTCGCCTTTACGGTGCTCAACGCCGCCTTGTTGGCCCGCCGTATCGACGTCGAGAACGCCGCACTGGCGAGGCTGACGTGATCGACCTGATCGTCGCCGGCGGCGGTCCCGCCGGACTGGCCACCGCCACCTATGCTGCCCGTGCCGGTTTGCAGGCCGTGGTCGTCGAACGCCGTGCCGGCCCGATCGACAAGGCCTGCGGCGAGGGGCTGATGCCGCACACCGTGCGCCATCTGCGAGATCTCGGAGTCACGCTGAGCGGCAAGCCGTTTGGCGGCATCGCCTATCTGGACTCCACTCGCCGGGTCGAGGCCCGGTTCCGGTCCGGTGAGGGCATGGGGGTGCGTCGGACTGTGCTGTCCGAAGCCCTGCATACCGCCGCCGCGGCGGCGGGTGTGCGCGTGGTGCGCCACGATGTGGGGGAGGTCCGCCAAGACGCACACTCGGTCTGGTGCGGCGATCTGCGAGCGCGTTACCTGGCGGCCGCGGACGGTCTGCATTCCCCGATCCGCCGCACCCTCGGCCTCGACCGGCCGGACCGCGGCCGGCGGCGGTGGGGAATCCGGCGGCACTACCAGGTGTCACCGTGGAGCGACACGGTCGAGGTGCACTGGGCGGGCGGCACTGAAGCGTATGTGACGCCAGTCGCTGACGACACCGTGGGAGTGGCGATCTTGACCTCTGAGCAGGGCCGGTTCGACGGTCACCTCAGCGAATTTCCGGCACTCGCGGCACGGTTGGCGGCCGCCCCGCACGGTTCTGACCGGGCGGCCGGCCCGTTGCGACAGCGGGTCCGGCATCGGGGTGCCGGACGTATTCTGCTCGTCGGTGATGCGGCAGGCTACATCGATGCGCTCACCGGAGAGGGCCTGGGCATCGCCTTCGGAGGGGCTGAACTGCTGGTCGAATGTGTCCTGGCCGACGCGCCCGGGGACTACGACCGACGGTGGCGGCGGATGTCGCGGCGGTACCGCCTGATGACTGCCGGGTTGCTGCAGGCAAGCGGAATTCCGCTGGTGCGGTCGATGATCGTCCCGGCCGCGGCCGCGCTGCCCGGAGCCTTCCGTGGAATCGTCAATCTGCTTGCGTATTGAGGCCCAAAATGGAGAGGCTGATAACCGGGAAGGGGGGCGATGGCGAGCGACGTGGCCGATGACCTGGCTGACATGGAGATCTTCGAGGGCTGCACACCCGAGCAACTGCGCGCCCTTGCTCAGCGGCTGCAGCCACTGCGCGCTGAGGCCGGGCAGGTGCTGATGCGCGAAGGCGAGGAGGCGGTGTCGTTCATCCTCATCCGGTCCGGCCGGGCCGAGATTCGCCACACCGGCGAGGACGGCGACGAGATTCTCACCGAGGTTTCCCCCGGGTCGATCGTCGGGGAGATCGCATTGCTGCGGGGTAAACCGCGGACAGCGACCGTGACGGCCCTCGAACCGTTAACGGGGTTTATCGGCGGCGCAGCGGCTTTTGCGGAGATCATCGAACTCGAGGGCATGGGACAGCGGCTGGTGCGCATCGCGCGGCAGCGGCTAGCGGCTTTCGTCACCCCGATCGAGGTGCGGTTCCACGACGACCGAAAAACGGTCCTGCTACTGCGACCGGTATTACCCGGTGACCGTGACGAAACTTCGCACCCGGCGGTGGAGTTCTCCACCGAAACGCTGTACCGGCGGTTCATGTCCACCCGTACCCCGAGCCCGGCGCTGATGCACTACCTGTTCGAGGTGGACTACGTCGACCATTTCGTGTGGGTTCTGTGCGACGGTGTCGATGGTCCGGTGGTCGCCGATACCCGATTCGTCCGCGACGCCGACGATGCGACGGCGGCCGAGGTTGCGTTCATCGTGGCCGACGACTACCAAGGCCGCGGCATCGGGAAATTCCTCATGGAGGCTCTGATCCTTGCCGCCCACGTTGCCGGAGTCCGGCGGTTCACTGCACGACTGCTGGCTGAGAACGTGCCCATGCGAACCATTCTGGACCGGTTCGGCGGGGAGTGGGAACGTGAGGAACCCGGTGTGCTGACAACGGAATTCGATGTGCCGCGCAATTCGGAACTGCATATGGACCCCGGCATGGCGGCCCAGATCCGCGCCATGGCACGGCAAGTGATGCGAGCTGTGAGCTGAGGCTGCTCAGACGGTGATTTCGGTCTGAGGCTGCTCAGACGGTGATTTCGGTCTGAGGCTGCTCAGACGGTGATCTTCGTTTCCCGGTTGATGACGCCAGCGGCCTCTTTGATCACGTCGTCCTGGCCGAGCGGGGCATCCGCGTTGAGTTGCAGGACGAACAGAGCGTCCCCCTTGGGGATGACGACGGTCTTCTGCGCGATGTAGCGCCGCACATTGTCCTGGAGGTAAGAACCCTGGAACGCGATCGATTCGAATCCGCTGAGGGTTTCTTTCTTGAAATCGCCGTCCTGCTCGTAACCGGGAAGGTTCTCCAGCATCCCCGGCGCGTACTCCAGAACTTTGGCCGCGTCGACGTTGCCGGTGAGCTTGGAGTAGATCGCCGTCATGAATGGCGGATCGGCGGGATTCTTGGCCTTGTCGTAGACGATCGCACCGTAGGCCCACGCGGGCTTGCGCGCGCCGGCGGCCACCCAGTCCGGCGGCATCGCGAAGTGGACCGTCGGAGCCCCGGGTTCATCTTTGGTCACCGGGGCCTCAATGATCTTGTTCTGTTCCACGTAATCCGCGATTGTCATGTGCGGTCCGGTGGGCTTGTCGGGCAGGACCAGGCTGGAGGGCGCAGCGCTACTCGTCTCATTCGACGCCGACGCGGCGGGCTTGCTCTCGGTCTTGCTACTGCAGCCGGACAGCGCGACGCTCAATGTCACCACGCACAGACCGGTCACCACCGACATCTTCTTCATCAGCAGAATCGTACGCAATGGGTAAGTTGAGGGCATGCGTAAGGCACTGATCGGAACAGCACTGGCCACCGCGGCGGCGGCGGTCGCCGGCAGCATCGCGAGCCGGGAGGGTGTCGACACCTGGTACAGAACCATTCGCAAACCGGACTACGTGCCTCCGAACGCGGTGTTTCCCATCGCCTGGACGACGCTGTACGCCGACATCGCGGTGACGTCGGCGGCTGTGATCGACCGGTTCCGCGAGGACGGCGAGCGGGGCAAGGCGTGGGCGTACGGGGCGGCGCTCGGAGTTAACTTGGGACTCAATGCCGGGTGGAGCTGGGTATTCTTCGCCCAGCGCAGATTGGGACTTGGGACGTTGGCGGCCGGAGCCCTGGCCCTCAGCAGTGCTGACCTGGCCCGGCGAGCTGGTGACGCCGACCTCAAGCTTGGGGCCGCTTTGGCTCCCTATCCACTGTGGTGTGGATTCGCCACGGTGATGTCGGCCGATATCTGGCGCCTGAACCGCTGATGCTTCTGCGGACAGCGGTGGCGGTTCTGGGGGCCGGACTTGCCGCCGGGATGATCGCCGCCTGCGACTCGGGCCAAGCGCCCACCGCGGATCTTGGAAAGATCTCGACGATCAAAGCCAGCTTCGGGCCACAGTTCGCCGTCACCGAGGTGGCCCCTACCGGAATCGACCCGAAACTCCTGGCCGGTCAACGGCTGCCGCAGGGACTCCGCTTCGAGCCGGAGACATGCGCGAAGTTCGCCACCGGGCAGCTGATTCCACCGGGCACCGAAGGCAACATGGCCGCGGTGTCGGCCGAGGGAGAAGGCAATCGATTCGTCGTCATCGCCGTCGAGACCAACGAGGCGGTGCCCGTCACCGAGCCCGGATCCGACTGCCGAAAGGTGTCTTTCGTGGGTGGCACCCTGCATGGAACCGTCGAGGCTGTAGAGGTGCCGGAGATCGACGGCACCAAGACCATCGGCGTGCACCGCGTGTTGCAGACGGTGGTCGACGGGAGTTCCCGTACCGGCGAGGTCTACAACTATTCCGCCCATTTCGGCAAGTTCCAGGTGATCGTAGCCGCGAATCCGCTTGTGCTGCCGGAGAAGCCGACGACACCGGTGAACACCCAAAGGGCGCGGGATCTGCTGATCGCCGGGGTGAACGCCATCCGGCAATAGGGTTCGCGCTCGGATCTTTGTAGAGGGGAGCGCTAGCGTACGTTGCGCGGCCTGAACTGCACACTGATGCGCGGGCCCGTCGGCGCGGTGGTCTTGGGCACTGCATGCTCCCAGGTGCGCTGACAGGAGCCGCCCATCACAAGCAGATCGCCGTGGTGTTGCGGGAACCGCAGCGATGACCCGCCGCCGCGCGGACGCATGGCGAAAACCCTTGTCGCGCCGAGGCTTATGACAGCGACCATGGTGTCCTCAACGTTGCTTCGGCCGATTGTGTCGCCGTGCCACGCCACGCTGTCTGAGCCGTCGCGGTAGAGGCAGAACCCTGCCGTGGTGAACGGCTCGCCCAATTCACCGGCATAGATATCGTTGAGGCGACGCCGCAATCTGGCGATCGCCGGATGAGGCGGTGGGTCAATAGCCAGGTCGCAGAAGGCAACCAGTCGCGGGACATCGAGCACCCGGTCGTACATCTGGCGACGCTCGGCGCGCCATGGGACGGCGATCAGCAGTTCGTCGAACAGCGTTCGTACGTCGAAGGGCGTGGATTCGCCGATCCATCCGGAGCGCGCTTCGATCCAGGCTCCGTTCCCAAGATCGCGCCGCTGGCTGTGCTCGAAGAGTGAGCCTTGTACCGAGACGGACACGCAGCGATTTTATCGCACATGCGTTCGACTTCGCTGTTGCTGCTTCCGCTTGTCGTCCCCTTGGTGTTTGTGCGGCCAGTCTCTAACAGCCCACGCTCGCCGCGGCCACGAGGGGATCGTCGCACCCGACCTGCGGCACGGAAACTGAAATGTTCGGGTTGATCGCTCCGGGATCGTAAATGCCTGGGATATCTACCTGGGGCATGGATGGTGGTGGAGGAACATCGATGTCGGGGCCCGGGTCGGCAACGCCGATACCGGAGCCGACAGCCGCGGCAAACGCCGCAGCGGCGGCCAACAGGCAAACACGTAACCAGGTCATCAAAAACCTTCTCCCGCGCCGGCCGACGAACTCATCACCACTGCCTTCAAGGATATGCGCCTGCTGCGGGCCGTGCCGGAAAACGCCGCAGAACGATGTCCAGATCATCATGCTCAGAATCACCCACGACGACCACGACAGCGATAATCCTTTCCATTGCTGGGTTGCGCGTTGACAATGGATAAGTCAGCGCAGATTGAGAGGGGCACGCTGGTGGGCTCATTGCGATACGCCGGTCTGGTTTCAACGGTTAGCGCGGTGGCGTTGGGAGGCGCCTTCGTGTTGTGCCCCGCCGTCCAAGCCGATCCAGTGACCCCTCCCTCTCCTTCACCGCAGGATTCCGACACCGGGATCGGGTGCCCGTTAGTTTGCCCGTCCTGGAAGTTCTCCAACGACACTGATTGCGTGCCGCCCGCCTCCTTCAGCCAGCCGATGTGCCTGTGTACCGATATCCCTGGGTCACCCGATGACGAGACGGCACCCTGTTGACGCGAAGACCTCCGCGTCTTGATCTCCGATGCCGGTCCAATCGTTTCCTTCCGCGACGTGGGATGGCATCGAATTCCCGCAACGGTGCTACCGCCAACTGGGCAGCCACATCTCCAGGTCCCAGGTGCTCTGGGAGACCGGAACTCCGGTGAGAATGGGGAAAAGCCAGGCGAAGTTGGTGATTACCAGCGCTACGTAGAAGCTGACCACCATGACGCCGAGGGTGTGACGTTCGGCGTTGGCCTTCGGTTGATAGACGATCTCGGCGAGAGTCAACGCAATCAGCATGACCAGGAACGGCGCCATGGGTACCGCGTAGAAGAAGTACATCTGTCTGTCGATGTTGGCGAACCACGGCAGCCAGCCTGCGCAATACCCGACCAGTGCGACGGCATAGCGCCAGTCGCGTCGCACGAACATCCGCCATGTCGCGTATATGAGCACTGGTACCGCCAGCCACCACAGCGCCGGGGTGCCGACCAGCATGACGGCTTTGACGCACGACGATGCCCCGCAGCCCGGCACCTCGTTGTTGTCGATGGCGTAGAGCACCGGCCGCAGCGACATCGGCCAGGTCCACGGCTTCGACTCCCACGGGTGGTGGTTTCCCGCGGAGTTGGTCAGCGTGGCGTGGAAGTGGAACGCCTTGTAGGTGTAATGCCACAGCGACCTGATGGCGTCGGGAGGCTGCCACCAGTGGCGCTCGCCGATCGACTGGCCGACTTCGAATCGGTTGACCGCGGTCTCCGAAGCGAACCACGGCGTGTAGGCCAATAGGTACAACGCCGCCGGAATGAGGCCCAGGGCGTAGATTGCAGGCCCGGCGTCGCGGCGCAGCACTCCCAGCCATGGGCGGGGAACCTGATAGGCGCGGCGGGCGGTGACATCGAAAGCCAGCGACATCAGGCCGAAGAACGCGATGTAATACAGGCCGGACCACTTCGTCGCGAATGCCAACCCGAGGAGCACCCCGGCCCCGAACCGCCACCAGCGAACCCCGAGTCGCGGCCCCCAGGGAGTTTCGTCGCTGCGGCCCTCCAGCCAGGCGGTGTACATCCGTTCCCGGATTTGGTCGCGGTCGACCAGAAGTGCGCCGAAGGCCGCCACGACGAACACCGTCATGAACACGTCGAGCAGTGCGGTGCGGGCGGCGACGAAGCTCACCCCGTCGGCGACCAGCAGCAGCCCCGCTATCGACCCGATGACCGTCGAGCGGCTGATCCGTCGCACGATGCGGGTCGTGAGCAGCGCCAGGATCACCCCGAACACCGCAGCGGTGAATCGCCAGCCGAGTCCGGTGTAACCGAACAACGCCTCGCCCATCGCGATCAGCTGCTTTCCCAGCGGCGGGTGCACCACCAGACCAAAGCCGGGGTTGTCCTCCACCCCGAAGTTGTGCAGCAGTTGCCAGGCCTGCGGAGCGTAGTGCTTCTCGTCGAAGATCGGGGTGCCGGCGTCTGTCGGCGAACCCAGGTTCATGAACCGGGTCAACGCGGCCAACGAAGTGACCACCGCCGTGGCCGCCCAGCCCTCCAGCCGGTCGGTTGGCCCGAAGTCAGGAACGGGCACCACGGGGCCGGGGCTGATGACGGGTACGGGGCGCTGTTGAGCATCCAGGTCGTCCGCCGCAATGGTCATTGCCGCCAATCGTAGGCTGAGATCGTGTCCTTCCCCGAGCGCTCCACCACGCCGGTTGTGTCGAGCGGCCGCCTGCTTCTCGGCGCCACACCGCTGGGCCGGCCGGCAGACGCATCGAGGCGCCTGATCGATGCGCTGTCCTCGGCCGACGTCATCGCGGCCGAGGACACCCGACGGGTCCGCACCCTGGCACAGGCGCTGGGAGTGAAGATCGGCGGGCGGGTGGTCAGCCTGTTCGACGCGAACGAGGCGACGCGGGTGGCCGGCCTTGTCGAGGAGCTCGCCTCGGGGGCAACCGTGCTGGTGGTCAGCGACGCCGGCATGCCGCTGATCAACGACCCCGGCTACCGGTTGGTGACCGCAGCCATCGAAGCCGGGTGGCCGGTTAGTTGCCTGCCCGGCCCGTCGGCGGTGACTACCGCACTGGCGGTCTCCGGTCTGCCCGCGGACCGGTTCTGTTTCGAAGGTTTCCCACCGCGTAAACACTCCGCGCGGCGGGGATGGCTGGCCGGACTGGCCGCCGAGCCGCGCACGGTGGTGTTCTTCGAGTCACCGCGGCGGCTGGCCGACTGCCTGCGCGACGCCTGCGACGAGCTGGGCCCGCAGCGCCGGGCTGTGGTGTGCCGGGAGCTGACAAAGGTGCACGAGGAGGTTCGCCGCGGCACCCTCGCCGAACTTGCCGACTGGGCGTCCGACGGTGTCCTGGGCGAAATCACCGTGGTCCTGGCCGGTGCCACTCCGAAGGCTGATGTGGACGCTTTGGTGGCCGAGGTCGAGGTGTTGGTGATGGACGGGATGCGGGTCAAGGACGCCTGCGCGGCTGTGGTCGCCGTCCACCCCGGGGCGCCGTCACGGCGTGATCTCTACGACGCGGTGCTGCGGTCACGAGGGTGAGGGGGTCACGAGGGTGAGGGCCGGCCCCCCGGAATCGGTGGGGCCCCCAGAATCGGCGCTGCCTTGTGCAGGCATTCCTGCCACTCGGCATCCGGTTCGGAGTCGGCTGTGATTCCGCCGCCGACGCCCAGTACCGCAGTGCCGTCGGCGGCGAACTCCACGGTGCGAATCGCCACGTTGAGCTCGCAGCCGGCGACTGGCGAGGCCAGTCCGACGGTGCCGCAGTAGACGCCGCGCCGCCTGGTTTCCCACTGGGAAAGCAATTGCTGTGCTCTGGCTTTGGGTGTGCCGGTGACCGAGGCGGGCGGAAAGGTTGCCCGCAGCAGTTCGGCGGCCGACACGTCGACCGCCACCTGGGCGGCCACCGTCGACACCAGATGCCAGACTCCGGGCGCGCGTTTCACCGTCAGCAACTCCGGAACGGTCACCGACCCGATCTGAGCCACCCGGCTCAGGTCGTTGCGAACCAGGTCGACGATCATGACGTTCTCGGCGACGTCCTTGGTCGAGGCGCGCAGTTCATCGGGATCGGCGTGCAGGGGGAGAGTGCCCTTGATGGGGCAGGAACTGACCTCCGTTCCGGCCCGGCGCAGGAACAGTTCGGGAGACAGCGAGGCGATTGCGCCCCAGTCGCCGGCCAGGAACGCGGCGCGCGCGGGAGCCAGGCGGGCCACCGTGTCGGCGAAGAAGTCCAGCGGCGAGCCGGTGACAGTGCCGGCGTACTGCGTGCACACGCACGCCTGGTAGACCTCTCCTGCGCCGATTGCCTCCAGGCAGGCCAGCACTCCGGCTCGGTGATCGTCGAAGTCGGGCTCTCGCCAGGCGATTTCGCAGTCCTGTCGGGCGGGTGTGGTTTCCAGGGCCGCGGTCAGCCAGCCGGGCGGCGGCACCCCGGCGAGATTCTCGTACCACCAGCAGCCGTCGCCGTCGAGTCGCAGCACGCTGTCGGTCCAGCCGCCGGCGGCCTCGGGAACCCGGGGCGGTGTGCCGTCGGCGGCGGCGTCCGGGTAGGACAGGTAGCCGATCCAACCACCGCCCACCGCGCCGGTCCGATCGCCCGGGGTGACGTCGAAAACCTCGGCCGGGTCGACTGGACGCACGTCCACGCTCGGGGCGATCACCGCGGCCGAACCGAACCAGTCGCCGATGAGGGCGGCCGGCGGCGGCAGACCTTCGCGGCGGGCCCCGGCGGCGATCGCACGCAACACATCAGCGGCGGGACCCAGCCCGCTGAACCGGTCAGCCCGCATCAGGTGCGCCCGACGGTCAGGGGGTCTCGAGCGGGGCGCGCGGAGCCTCGTAGCGCGGGAACACCCCCGCCGGAGTGGGCAGACTGGTGCCCGGGGCCAACCGGGTTCCCAGCGCCGTGAAGTCGCGCCGGTCCTCGGGCTGGCCCAGCAGGTCGAGCAGTCGGGCGGCCGAAGCCGGCATCACCGGCGCCACGAGCACCGCGGCGACCCGAACTGCCTCCAGCGTCGTGTAGAGGACCGTGCGGAACCGCACCTGGTCGGCCTCCGACTCCGACTTGCGCAGCACCCACGGCTCCTGGGCCGAGAAATATCGGTTGGCCGCTCCCAGCATCAGCCAGATGGCTTCCAGCGCCAGGTGCATGGCCTGCTCGTCGAAAGCTGCGCGTACCCGCTCGTACAGCCCGTCGGCCAAGGCAAGCAACTCGGCATCGGCGGTGGTGAACTCACCCGGCTGAGGGACCACACCGCCGAGGTTCTTGTTCACCATCGACAGCGACCGCTGCGCCAGGTTGCCGAATTCGTTGGCGAGGTCGGTGTTGATCCGGCCGATGATCCCCTCCTCGCTGTAGCTGCCGTCCTGGCCGAACGGCACCTCCCGCAGCAGGAAGTAGCGGACCTGGTCTACGCCGAACGTCTCCACCAGCGCCACCGGGTCGACGACGTTGCCGATCGACTTGCTCATCTTCTCGCCGCGGTTGTAGAGGAACCCGTGCGCAAAAACCCGGCGTGGCAACGGGATTCCCGCCGACATCAGGAAGGCCGGCCAGTACACGGTGTGGAACCGGATGATGTCCTTACCGATCATGTGCAGGTCCGCAGGCCAATACCGCTGATAAAGCTCTGATTCGGTGTCCGGGAAACCGGCCCCCGTCAGGTAGTTGGTCAGTGCATCGACCCACACGTACATCACGTGCTCGGGGTCGTCCGGCACCGGCACGCCCCAATCGAACGACGTTCGCGAGATCGACAGGTCGCGCAGCCCGCCGGAGACGAAGCTGACCACCTCGTTGCGGCGGACCTCCGGGGCAATGAAATCCGGATTGGCGGCGTAATGCGCGAGCAGCGGTTCGGCATAGGCCGACAGCCGGAAGAAGTAGGTCTGCTCCTCGGTCCAACTGACCGGGGTGCCGGTTTCAGTGGCCACCCTGTTGCCGTCGTCGCCCACGGTGGTCTCGGCCTCCGTGAAGAACCGCTCGTCGCGCACCGAGTACCAGCCTGAGTAGCTGTCCAGGTAGATGTCGCCGCGGTCGGCCATCCGCTGCCAGATCGCCTTCGATGCCGCGTAGTGGTCGGGGTCGGTGGTGCGGATGAACCGGTCGAAGGAGACGTTGAGCAGTTTGTCCAGTCGCTCGAACGCATCGGAGTTGCGCCGCGCCAGTTCGGCCGTGGGGATCCCCTCCGCGGCGGCGGTCTGTGCCATCTTCAGGCCGTGCTCGTCGGTGCCGGTCAGGAATCGCACATCGAAACCGTCGAGTCGCTTGAAGCGGGCGATCGCATCGGTGGCGACGTATTCGTAGGCATGCCCGACATGCGGTGCGCCATTGGGATAGGCGATCGCGGTGGTCACATAGAACGGCTGGCTCATTTCAGCTTCACCTTATTGTGTTGCGGTGAGTAAGCGACCGGCACCGCCGCCCCCGGAGCCCTTGGCCCCCTTGGTCGACGCCCACACCCACCTCGATGCCTGTGGGGCCCGCACCGCCGACGACGTGCGCGCGATCCTCGACCGCGCCGAAGCGGTCGGCGTTCAGGCAGCGGTCACCATCGCCGACGATCTGGACTCCGCGCGCTGGGTCGTCGACGCGGCCGGCTGGGACGACCGGGTGTACGCGGCGGTCGCACTGCACCCGACCCGTGCCCGACATCTCACCGACCACGCCCGCGCCGAGATCGCGAACCTGGCTACCGATCCCCGGGTGGTCGCGATCGGCGAGACCGGCCTGGACCTGTACTGGCCCGGAAAGATCGACTGCGCCGATCCTGCCGTTCAACGTGAGGCTTTCGCCTGGCACATCGAACTGGCCAAGCGCACGGGTAAACCGTTGATGATCCACAACCGTGAAGCCGACACCGAGGTGCTCGACGTCCTGGCCGCCGAGGGCGCGCCGGACACCGTCATCTTCCACTGCTTCTCCTCCGGCCCGAAGATGGCCCGGGCCTGTCTGGACGCCGGCTGGGTCCTCAGCCTGTCCGGCACCGTGAGCTTCAAGAACGCCCACGACCTGCGCCAGGCCGCGACCTTGATCCCGCCTGGGCATCTGCTGGTCGAAACCGACGCGCCTTTCCTGACCCCGCATCCGTTCCGTGGCGCGCCCAACGAGCCGTACTGCCTGCCCTACACAGTGCGGGCGCTGGCCGAGTTGCTGGCGCGGCCCGCCGAAGAGGTGGCGCACGCCTCGTCTGACACCGCCAGGCGCGTCTACGGATTGCTCTGAGGCGTTGGTCTGGGGCATCGCAAACAGGTAAGGGTCTGGTGAGACCTCGACGGCTAGGTTGTCCTTAGCTCCACCGGTTCGTTACCGTCTTGTGATCGTGGCGGGGTGAAGTGCCCCCGTTTGAGATGGTTGCGAGGTCGAAACCCATATGAGCGTGTTGACGAAACTGAATCAGTCTCACTCGCCCGCCCTGCGGGCAACCGTTGGTGCTCTGCTGGTGGCGCTGACCGTGTCTGGCGGGGTGGCCCTCGCCTCCAGTAAGACGGTCACGCTCGACGTCGACGGCACGACGACCAGGGTCTCGACGATGAAGTCCCGTGTCGTCGACATCATCGAGGAGAACGGCCTGAGCGTCGGTGACAAGGACGAACTGTCCCCGGCGGCCGGCCAGACCGTTGGCGACGCACAGACCATCGTGTTGCGGCGCGGCCGACCGTTGCAGATCGCGCTGGACGGTCAGGAGCCCAAGCAGGTGTGGACGACGGCGTCCACCGTCGACGAGGCCCTGGCTCAGCTGAAGATGACCGATGCCGCGCCCGCCGAGGCACTGGGCAGCACCCGGGTTCCGTTGGCCGGAATGGTGCTGCCGGTGGTAAGCGCAAAAACGGTTCAGATCGACGACGGTGGCGTGCTCAACACCGTGCGGGTGGCCGCCCCCGATGTGGGATCGCTTCTGGCTGCCGCAGGGGCTCCGCTGGTGCAGCGAGACGTCGTCGTCCCCGGGCCGGCTGCCCCCGTGGTCGACGGCATGACTATCGCAGTCACTCGGATCCGCGTCGAGAAGGTCACCGAGTTGGTGCCGCTTGAGCCGGGGGCCCGTCGGATCGAGGATCCGACACTGAACGCCAGCCGAACGGTGGTCGAGGATCCTGGTACGCCAGGCCTGCAGAACGTGACGTTCGCGGTGGCGATAGTCAACGGCAACCCGACCGGCAAGCTGCCGGTCGCCAACACGGTCGTCACCCCGGCCCGCGAGTCGGTGGTTCGGGTGGGGACCAGGCCCGGCACCGATGTTCCGCCGGTCGCCAACGGAGACCGGTGGGACGCGATCGCGGCCTGCGAGTCGGGAAACAACTGGTCGATCAACACCGGGAATGGGTACTACGGGGGCGTGCAGTTCGATCAGAGCACCTGGGAGCGTAACGGTGGCCTGAAGTACGCTGCCCGCGCCGACCTGGCGACCAGGGAAGAGCAGATCGCCATTGCCGAAGTAACCCGTGACCGTCAGGGTTGGGGCGCCTGGCCCGTCTGTGGTAGGTAAGGTCCCCTGGTGACCATCCGGTACCTCAGCCGAACCGAAATCCGGGGCATCGCCCGGGAGCTCGATTTTCGGCCGAGGAAGTCGTTCGGTCAGAACTTCGTCCACGACGCCAACACGTTGCGCCGCATCGTTGCGGCCTCCGGTGTCGGCAAGCATGACCACGTGCTCGAGGTCGGTCCCGGTATGGGGTCGCTGACGCTTGCATTACTCGAACGGGGAGTGACGGTCACCGCCGTCGAGATCGATGGGCAACTGGCCGAACGGCTGCCCCGGACCATCGCCGAGCACAGCACCAGCGAAGTCCACCGCCTCACCGTCCTGCACCGCGACGTCCTCGGGATCGAGCAGGCCGACATCGACCCACCGCCGACCGCACTGGTGGCCAATCTGCCCTACAACATCGGCGTTCCGGCGCTGTTGCATCTGCTGGCCGAGTTTCCGTCGATCCGCACCGTGACGGTCATGGTCCAGGCCGAGGTCGCCGAGCGCCTGGCCGCCGAACCCGGTACCAAGGAGTACGGCGTACCCAGCGTGAAGGTGCGCTTCTACGGCGACGTGCGTCGCTGCGGTTCGGTGTCGCCGACTGTGTTCTGGCCCATCCCCAGGGTGTTCTCCGGACTGGTTCGCATCGATCGCTACGAGACTGCGCCGTGGCCGTCCGACCCGGTCTTCCGGAAGCAGGTCTTCGAACTGGTCGACACCGCCTTCGGGCAGCGTCGCAAGACGGCGCGCAACGTCTTCGCGGGGTGGGCCGGCTCGGGTAACGCCTCCGCCGAGATGCTGCTCGCGGCCAGCATCGATCCGGCCCGCCGGGGCGAGACTTTGACCGTTGCCGACTTCGTCCGGCTGCTGCAGCGATCCGGCCGGCCGGTCGTAACCGCTGCTGCGGAGCACGCCGAAGATGGTGCCAAAGAGCCCGGGGAACCCGCCGGAGTGCTCTGACCCGGTTACCCTCGTGCGGTGTCACCCTTTAACGGAAACACCGCCGCGGATTGGGAGCCAACCGGCTCGGTGACCGTCCGGGCGCCGGGCAAGGTCAACCTGTACCTCGGCGTGGGTGACCGTCGAGCCGACGGTTACCACGAGCTGGCCACTGTTTTTCACGCCGTGTCCCTGGCCGATGACGTCACCGTCCGCGACGCCGACGTGCTGTCGCTGCGGGTGGTCGGGGAGGGGGCCGACACGGTACCGACCGACGAGCGCAACCTGGCCTGGCAGGCCGCCGAATTGATGGCCGAACATGTCGGGCGTGCTCCTGACGTGGCGATCACTCTCGACAAGTCGATCCCGGTGGCCGGCGGGATGGCCGGCGGCAGTGCTGACGCCGCCGCCGTGTTGGTCGGTCTCAACGAGCTGTGGGGGCTCGGTGTACCGCGCCGGGACCTGCATGGGATGGCGGCTGAATTGGGCAGTGACGTTCCGTTCGTGCTGCACGGCGGAACCGCTCTGGGCACTGGCCGTGGCGAGGAACTGACCACGGTTCTGGCCCGCAGCACCTTCCACTGGGCGCTGGCGTTCGGCGCCGAGGGGCTCTCGACGGCGCAGGTGTATGCCGAGATCGACCGGTTGCGGTCCGGCGGCAATCCTCCGCGCCTGGAGGACCCGGAACCGCTGCTGAGCGCGTTGTCCGCCGGCGACCCGCACCGGCTGGCCCCGCTGCTGGGCAATGACCTGCAGCCGGCTGCGCTGAGCCTGGAGCCGGAACTGCGTCGGACGCTGCGGGCCGGGGTCGAGGCCGGAGCGCTGGCCGGGCTCGTCTCGGGCTCCGGGCCGACGTGTGCGTTCCTGTGCTCATCGGCGGAATCCGCGGTTGCCGTGAGCGCAGAGCTGGCTGGGGCGGGCGTCTGCCGGACAGTCCGGGTGGCCAGCGGACCTGTCCACGGCGCCCGGGTGGTGTGACGCCTTCGCTGCACTGCCGGCGGAGACACACCGACAAACCGCTGCAGGGTTTGGCGAAAAGTTAAGGGAAGTTTAAGATGGGCTCCGGTGATCACCAATGGCCGGTTTCCGCGCGCCAGCGGATTGCCCACCCGGACTCGAGGTGGGCAGCAGTGCGGCGGCTATGGCACGTCACCGAAGCGCAACGCATCACCCTTTAGAGACCCGAAAGCTCTTGTTTTGTCCGGGCGCGCCGCCTTTGCGACGGGCGTCGGCGGGCGGAGCATGAAATTGTCGCGCCGGACGCCGAGGAGGTCGTCGTGAGCCGTTTCACCGACAAGATGTTTCATAATGCCCGGACCAGCACAAAGGGCATGGTCACAGGGGAGCCGCACGAGCCGGTGCGGCATACCTGGGGCGAGGTGCACGAGCGGGCCCGGCGCATCGCCGGCGGCCTGGCAGCTGCCGGAGTCGGGCACGGGGACGCCGTCGGTGTGCTCGCCGGCGCACCGGTCGAGATCGCCCCGACTGCACAGGCGCTGTGGATCCGCGGCGCCAGCCTCACCATGTTGCACCAGCCGACTCCGCGAACGGACCTGGTGGTGTGGGCACAGGACACCACCAACGTCATCGACATGATCGAGGCCAAGGCCGTTGTCATCTCCGACCCGTTCCTGGCTGCCGCCCCGGTGCTGGCCGAGCGTGGGGTGAAGGTACTCACGGTCGAGGAACTGCTGACCGCGGAACCGATCGACCCGGTGGAGACCGGCGAGGACGACGTCGCGCTGATGCAATTGACGTCGGGTTCGACAGGGTCTCCCAAGGCCGTCGTCATCACCCACCGCAACATCTACTCCAACGCGGAGGCGATGTTCGTCGGCGCGCAGTACGACACCGACAACGACGTCATGGTGAGCTGGCTGCCCTGTTTCCACGACATGGGGATGGTGGGCTTCCTGACTATCCCGATGTATTTCGGTGCCGAGTTGGTCAAGGTCACCCCGCTGGACTTCCTGCGCGACACGCTGCTGTGGGCCAAGCTGATCGACAAGTACAAGGGCACGATGACCGCTGCGCCCAACTTCGCCTACGCGCTGTTCGGCAAGCGACTGCGCCGGCAGGCCAAGCCCGGCGATTTCGATCTGTCCACCTTGCGTTTCGCGTTGTCCGGTGCCGAGCCGGTGGACCCGGCCGACGTCGAGGACCTGCTGGAGGCGGGCAAGCCGTTCGGCCTGCGCCCGGACGCGATCCTGCCGGCTTACGGCATGGCCGAGACCACCCTGGCGGTGTCGTTCTCCGCCTGCGGTGCGGGTCTGGTAGTCGATGAGGTCGACGCCGACCTGCTGGCGGCGTTGCGCCGGGCGGTGCCGGCCACCAAGGGCAATGTTCGCCGGTTGGCCACCCTGGGCCCGTTGCTGCAGGACCTCGAGGCCCGTATCGTCGACGAGGACGGCAACGTCCGCCCCAGCCGCGGGGTTGGTGTCATTGAACTTCGGGGCGAGTCGTTGACCCCGGGGTACGTCACGATGGGCGGGTTCGTCTCGGCACAGGACGAGAACGGTTGGTACGACACCGGTGACTTGGGCTACCTCACCGAGCAGGGCCACGTCGTGGTCTGCGGCCGGGTCAAGGACGTCATCATCATGGCCGGGCGCAATGTCTACCCCACCGATATCGAGCGCGCCGCCGGCCGCGTCGAGGGCGTGCGCCCCGGCTGCGCAGTCGCGGTCCGACTCGACGCCGGTCATTCGCGGGAGACCTTCGCGGTCGCGGTGGAGTCCAACGACTGGGAAGACCAAGCCGAGGTGCGCCGGATCGAACACGACGTCGCCCACGAGGTTGTCAGCGAGGTCGGTGTGCGGCCCCGCAACGTCGTCGTGCTCGGTCCGGGCACCATCCCGAAGACGCCGTCCGGCAAGCTGCGGAGGGCGAACTCGGTGTCGCTTGTCGCCGGATGAGCGTCGCTGCTGATGAAGGCTCGATTGGCTGAGCGCGGGGCTCGACTCCAGGGCCTCAAACCCAGGCGTGAACCTGATTCTGCGCTGCCTCCAGGCCCAGCTCTATCAGCAACTCGGTGGCGTCGGCAGCCTGTGCGCAGATAGTCGGCACCTCGGCCCGTTCGGCGGAGTTGAAGTTCTCCAGCACGAAGTCCGCCGGTTCCTTGCGGCCCGGCGGCCGTCCGATTCCAATGCGCACGCGCTGAAACGCCTTGGTGCCCATCGCGTTGGCGATCGACCGCAGCCCGTTGTGGCCGCCCTCGCCGCCACCCTGCTTCAGCCTGATCCTGCCGAAGTCGATGTCGAGTTCGTCGTGGATGACGATCATGTCGGTGGGACGCACCGAATAGAACTTCGCCAACGGCCCGATCTGGCTGCCGGACTCGTTCATGTAGCTGCGCGGCTTCGCCAGGACGACGGGTCGCTGCGCCAGCATGCCGGTGACGATCTCGGCCCCGGAACGTTTGTGCACCTTGAACTTCGCCCCGACCCGTTCTGCCAATAAGTCGGCCACCATGAACCCGATGTTGTGGCGGTTCTTGGCGTACTTCGGGCCGGGGTTGCCCAGGCCGACAATCAGCAGCGGCTCGGCCACGAGCGGTTACTCGGCCTCGGCCGAGCCTTCGGCTTCGGCCTGCTCGCCTTCGGCTCCAGCCTCCTCGCCCTCGGCTTCGCCCTCCTCGCCGGAGCCTTCGGTGTCCAGGTCCTCGGCAGTCGGGGCGGCAACCACATTGACCACCAGCGTCTCCGGGTCGCTGACCAGAGTCACGCCGTTGGGCAGTTCGATCTCGCTCGCGAGGATCTGGGTACCCTCTTCGACGCCCTCGACCGACACCGTCAGACTTTCCGGAATGGACAGCGCCTCGGCCTCGATTTCGATGGTGCTGGCGTCCTGGGTGACCAGGGTGCCTGAGGCGGCCTCGCCCTCGACGACGACGTTGACGGCGACGGTCACCTTCTCGCCCCTGCGGACGATGATCAAATCGGCGTGGGTGATGGTCCGCTTGATCGGGTGCATCACGATCGCCTTGGTCAGCGCCAGTTGCTCCTTGCCGCTGATGTCCAGGCTCAGCACCGCGTTGGTGCCGGAATGGCGCAGCACGGCCGCGAAGTCATGAGCATCGAGTTCCAGGTGCTGAGGATCGCTGCCGTGGCCGTAGAGAACCACTGGCACCTTGCCGTTGCGGCGGGCCTGCCGAGAAGCGCCCTTGCCGGTCCGGGTGCGGACCTCGACGGTGAGCTTGTTGGTAACGGCACCTTTGGCCATCGGGAATCTCCTGCCTTCTGCTGGGGTTCGTACCGCGCGGCGGAGGGCATGAGGGCTCTTGCGTGAACTTGTGAAGTTCCGAAGAGCGAGCCTCGTCGATAACGGTAGCCAGACCACCCTCGCCGTGACGCGGTCTACAGGCTAGCCGATGGACCTCGAGAGCGGAAATTCCACGCCGGTGAGCTGCTCGGACAGGGTCCACAAGCCCCGGGCCGTCTTGGCGTCGTGGGCAAGCGGCCCGCGCCACACCGGCCCCACCGGCCCCCGCATGCCGAACCTCGGACCGATGAAGCTGTCGCCGGGCAGGTCTTCGGAGGCGGCAAAGAGCGTCGGTGTCGCGCCGTACTCGGCGCTGGTGCCCGCCACCATGTTCGTCATCGCCCAGAAGCGTGTTCCCAGCGCGTTGCCGGTATGCCCCTGCAGGTTGGTCGCCGAGTAGCCCGGATGGGCCGCGTGGGCTTTCAACGGCGACCCGGCTTCGGTCAGGCGGCGTTGCAGTTCGCTGGTGAAGAGCAGGTTCGCCAGCTTGGATTGGCCGTAGGCGGGCCAAGCCAGGTACGGACGGGCCTTCCAGTTCAGGTCCCGCAGGCTGATCCAGCCGGTCAGATGCATGATGGAGGACACCGTCACCACCCGGTCACGCAGCTTGGGCAGCAGCAGATTGGTCAGTGCGAAGTGCCCGAGATGGTTGGTGCCGATCTGGCTTTCGAAGCCGTCGCTGGTAAGGGAGTAGGGGACGGCCATGATGCCGGCGTTGTTGATCAGCACATCTAGTGCCTCGACCCCGTCGGCGAACTCGCGGACCGAGGCCAGATCCTGCAGATCCAGGCGGCGCACCTGTACTTCGCCGGTCATGCCTGCGGCCGCGGCGTCCCCCTTTCCGGTGTTGCGGCAGGCCAGGATGACCTGGGCGCCAACCCGGGCGAGTTCACGCGCGGTCACCAGTCCCAGACCGCTGTTGGCGCCGGTGACGACGACGGTGCGGCCGGCGAACGAGGGGAGATCGGCTGAAGTCCAACTCATGGCGTCCAACCTACGCGGCGCCTACTTCTTGGCTGTGACGGTGAAGCTTTTGATGACCGCCTCGACGTCGCCGGCCTCCGGGCCGGCCTGGTCGGCGCGCGAGGTGACCGTGAACTGCACCAGGTAGCGCTGGAAGGCCGGTCCCGGGCTGACCGGGATCACGATGCGGCTGTAGGTGTGCAACCGGGTGCCGTTGAGGTCGTACGTGCCTTCGATCATCGACGACGGGAAGCCCATGAAGGGTGCCTCTGAGAAGTTCAGCTTGGTGAAGTTCTGCGACAGTTCGGCATCGGCGGGCGCATGCTTGAGCGCTTCGGCGACGTCGAAGTTGCCGGTCAGCTTGAACGCCATCACCATCGCGGTGGGGTAGGTGTTGTTCTTGGCGATCGCTTCGGTACCCGGAGAAAAGTTCGGGTTGGCGTATTTGGTCCAGCCCGGCGGCTTGGTCAGGGTCACGGTGATGTCGGTCAGCTTGTCCAGCGGTACTTGCTGTCCGGTGACGTCGACGCTGGCCAGGTAGTCGGCGATCGGCGTCGGCGCTTCGGTGGGGCTGGTCTCTTCGGTGCTGGTGGCACTCGTCGTTACCAGCGACGAATAGTCCGGGGTCGAGTGCGCCGAGCAGCCTACGGCGCCGAAGGCGAGAGCCAGGATCGTGGCTGCGAGCCGACGGGTGGCGATGTTCCTCATCGTCAGAGTCAGGCGTCCCCGTCGAACAACCCAGTGACCGAACCATTTTCGAACACCGCGCGGATCGTGCTTGCCAGCAGTGGCGCGATCGACAGCACCGTCAGCTGCGGGAAGTGTTTCGAGGAGTCGATGGGCAGGGTGTTGGTGACTATCACCTCGCGGGCACCGCTGGCCGCCAGTCGTTCGGAAGCGGGGTCGGACAGCACGCCGTGGGTGGCGGCGATGATGACGTCCTTGGCGCCGTCGTCGCGCAGGAGCTTGACCGCGCCGGCGATGGTGCCGCCGGTGTCGATCATGTCGTCGATCAGCACGCAGGTCTTGCCCTGCACCTCGCCGACCACGCGGTTGGACACCACCTGATTGGGCACCCGCGGGTCACGGGTCTTGTGGATGAATGCCAGCGGGGTGCCGCCCAACGCGTCGGCCCACTTCTCGGCGATGCGCACCCGGCCGGAGTCCGGGGACACCACGGCGATGCCCTCCGAGGAGTAGTTGTCGCGGATGTAGCCGGTGAGCAGATTCTGTGCCCGCATGTGGTCCACAGGGCCGTCGAAAAAGCCCTGGATCTGGTCGGTGTGCAGGTCCACTGACACGATGCGGTCGGCGCCGGCGGTTTTGAGCAGGTCTGCCACCAGGCGTGCCGAGATCGGCTCGCGGCCGCGGTGCTTCTTGTCCTGGCGGGCGTAGGGGTAGAACGGCAGGATCGCGGTGATCCGCTTGGCGCTGCCGCGCTTGAGCGCGTCGATCATGAGCAGCTGTTCCATCAGCCACTTGTTCAGCGGGGCCGGATGGGACTGCAACACAAATGCGTCGCTGCCGCGAACGGACTCGTCGAACCGCACGAAGATCTCGCCGTTGGCGAAATCGCGGGCCGTCTGGGCCGTGACGGTGACGTCGAGTTCTTTGGCCACCTGATCCGCGAGCTCGGGGTGCGCCCGGCCGGAGAAAAGCATCAGGTTCTTGCGGCTGTCGATCCAATCCGTGCCCACTACGCTGCCTTGCCAGTCGGGTGCCGTAACCCCGTCATCGTACGTGGTTGGCCGTCACACAGGACTGCTCGGGTCCGGAGAACGTTCTATTGCTCTTGTCGCTGCGCGAGCCGAGTCGCTATCGGGGCGGTTTCGCAGCACCCAGTCCTCGATGTTCCGCTGCTGTCCTGCCGAGATGGCCAGGGCGCCCGGCGGCACGTCGTGGCGGAGCACCGTCCCTGCCCCGGTGTAGGCGCCGTCCCCCACGGACAGCGGCGCGACGAACATGGTGTCGCTTCCGGTGCGCACATGCGAACCGACGGTGGTGCGGCTCTTGTGCTCGCCGTCGTAGTTGACGAACACGCTGGAGGCCCCGATGTTGCTGTACTCGCCGATATCGGCGTCGCCCACATAGGTCAGGTGCGGCACTTTCGTGCCGGTGCCGATGGTGGCGTTCTTGGCCTCGACGAATGCGCCCAGCTTGCCGTCCGCGCCCAGTCGGGTGCCGGGCCGCAGATAGGTGAACGGGCCGACGTCGGCGCCCTCACCGATCACGGCGTCGCTGCCGTGGGTTCGCACGACTGATGCCCCGTCCCCAACGTGCACGCCGCTCAGCGTGGTGTCCGGGCCGATCCGACAGCGGGCACCGACGCGGGTGGCCGCCAGTAGTTGAGTGCCGGGCGCGATGACGGTGTCGCGTCCGACGGTCACATCGACGTCGATCCAGGTGGTGGCCGGGTCGACCACGGTGACGCCGGCCCGTTGGTGGGCGGCGACTATGCGGCGGTTGAGCTCGCGGCCCAGGTCCGATAGCTGGACGCGGTCGTTGACGCCGGCGACCAGGGCGTGATCCTCGATGTGGCGGGCATGAACCAGTCGCCCGTCTGAACGCACGATCGAGATGACGTCGGTGAGGTAGAGCTCATGCTGGGCGTTGTCCGAGGACAGGCGGCTCAGTGCTGATCGCAAAGCGGCGATGTCGAAGGCGTAGATACCGGAATTCACTTCGCGGATCGCCCGCTGCTGGGGGGTGGCGTCGGCCTCCTCGACGATCGCGATGACTTCACCGTCCTGGGTGCGCAAGATACGGCCGTAGCCGCGAGCATCGGGAACGGTGGTGGTCAGCACGGTCACCGCCGCCGGTTCGCCGGCGTGGGCCGCGATCAGGCCGGCCAGGGTGTCGGAGTCGAGCAGCGGAACATCACCGGAGGTGACTACCACCACGCCGTCGAATTCCTCCGGCAGCGCCGACAACCCGCACAGCGCAGCATGCCCGGTGCCCAGCTGTTCCTCCTGCACGGCCACCTCGATCGGTCGGCCGAGCCGGGTGCTCAGATCGCCGACCACCGGGGAGATGCGTTCGCGGTCCTTGCCCAGCACCACCACCAGGTGTTCGGGGCCGACCTTGGCGACCGCGTGCAGGGCGTGCCCCAGCATGCTTCGACCGGCCAGGGTGTGCAGCACCTTCGGGGTGTCCGAGCGCATCCGGGTACCTGCCCCCGCCGCCAGGACCAGAACTGCTGACTCGGTTGCTGTGGTTCGTGCTGCTGTCATCGCGGCCCCTCGAGTGTGCGGTGTCGTACGCGACACGCCGATCGGACCGTGCAAATCCGCACAGTCGCGTAACAGCTCGTGCCGATGGTCGCTCGGACGAGCCTCGCTCCGTCGCCAGGACTCGAACCTGAACTATCTGAACCAAAATCAGAGGTGCTGCCGATTACACCACGACGGATCGCCGTCTACAGACTTTAGCCCAAGCCGGCCGACCCCTTACCCTGACAGCCGTGGCAATGCCGGAGAACCAGCCGCGAACTCCGAAGGCCCGGATGACCGGGAGTGAACGCCGGCACCAACTGATCAACATCGCCCGGGCGCTGTTCGCCGAACGCGGTTACGAGGGCACCTCGATCGAGGAGATCGCCCAGCGGGCCGGCGTCTCGAAGCCGGTGGTCTACGAGCATTTCGGCGGCAAGGAAGGTCTCTACGCGGTGGTGGTCGACCGGGAGATGTCGGCACTGCTCGACGGAATCACCTCCTCGTTGACCAACAACCGCTCCCGGGTGCGGGTCGAACGGGTGGCGCTGGCGCTGCTGACCTATGTGGAGGAACGCACCGACGGTTTCCGCATCATGATCCGCGACTCACCGGCCTCGATCACCTCGGGCACCTACTCCAGCCTGCTCAACGATGCCGTCAGTCAGGTGGCCTCGATCCTGGCCGGCGACTTCGCCCGCCGGGGCCTGGACCCCGAGTTGGCGCCACTGTACGCACAGGCCCTGGTGGGGTCGGTGTCGATGACCGCCCAATGGTGGCTGGACGTCCGTGAACCGAAGAAGGAAGTCGTGGCCGCTCACCTGGTGAACCTGGTGTGGAATGGGCTGAGCCACCTGGAGGCGGACCCTCAGCTACGTGAGGAGTAGCGGATCCCCGACTCCGGATTCGGCCTTAAGATTCCAGCAATGACCGCAGTCCAGGCCCCGCTCGCCGGGCTCGTCGACACCGCGCTCACCGCCCCCGCCTTCGCCGAACTGGCCGAGCGTGCCGCCGCGCGGCCCGACACGCTGAACGTGGTGGGTCCCTCCAGCGCCCAGCTTTTCGTCGCCGCCGCGCTGGCCCGGACCGGACCGCTGCTGGTGGTCACCGCCACCGGCCGCGAGGCCGATGACCTCACCGCCGAACTGCGCGCGGTCCACGGTGCTGCGGCAGCGCTGTTCCCGTCCTGGGAAACCCTGCCGCACGAGCGCCTCTCGCCCGGGGTGGACACGGTCGGCGCACGGATGATGTTGCTTCGCCGGCTGGCCCATCCGGATGACGCCCGGCTGGGGCCGCCGATCCGGGTTTTGGTGACGACGGTGCGCTCGCTGCTGCAGCCGATGGCCGCCGACCTCGCCGAGATCGAGCCGGTGACGCTGGCCGTGGGGGCGGAGTGCGACTTCGACGCGCTGCTGGCCCGGCTGGTCGAACTGGCCTACTCGCGGGTCGACATGGTGGCCCGGCGCGGGGAGTTCGCGGTGCGCGGCGGCATCCTCGACCTGTTCCCGCCGACCGCCGAACATCCGGTGCGCGTGGAGTTCTGGGGCGACGAGATCACCGAGATGCGGATGTTCTCGGTTGCCGACCAGCGGTCCATCCCAGAGCTTGACGTCGACGCGGTGGTCGCGGTTCCCTGCCGGGAGTTGTTGCTCACCGCAGAGGTGCGTTCCCGCGCAGCGCAATTGGCGCAGAACGCTGTTCCCGACGATGACCGGGTCACCGGAAGTGTCGCCGGCATGCTCGCAAAGCTGGCGGAGGGCATCCCGGTGGACGGCATGGAGGCTCTCGCGCCGGTGCTGCGCCCCGAGCGACTGGGGCTACTGGTCGACCACCTGCCCGACGGCGCCCCGGTGCTGCTCTGCGACCCCGAGAAGGTCCGCACCAGGGGAGCCGACCTGATCAAGACCGGCCAGGAGTTTCTCGAGGCGTCCTGGTCGGTAGCGGCCGTCGGCGGCGACGCGCCCATCGACATCGAACAGTTGGGCGGGTCGGGGTTCCGTGAACTCGACGAGGTGCGTGCGGCCGCCCAGGCCGGCGCTCATCCCTGGTGGACGGTCAGCCAGTTGGTCAGCGAGGACGCCGTCGACCTCGACGTGCGGCCCGCTCCGTCGGCACGAGGTCAGCAGAGCAACGTCGACGAGATCTTCGGCATGCTGCGGGCGCACGTTCTCACCGGAGGCCTCGGCTGCGTCGTCGCGCCCGGCGTCGGCATCGCCCATCGCGTCGTCGAGCAACTCGCCGAACGCGACATTCCGGCGGCCATGCTGGAACCGGGCGAGCCGCCGAAGCCCGCCGTGGTCGGTGTCCTCAAGGGCCCGTTGCATGCCGGAATCGTCGTTCCCGGCGCCCATTTGGTCGTCATCACCGAGACCGATCTCACCGGCAACCGGGCCACCGGTCCGGAAGGCAAACGGCTGGCGGCCAAGCGCCGCAACACCGTTGACCCGCTGGCACTGACGGCTGGTGATCTGGTGGTGCATGACCAGCACGGCATCGGCCGGTTCGTCGAGATGGTTGAGCGCACCGTCGGTGGGGCACGCCGGGAGTACCTCGTTCTGGAATACGCGTCCAGCAAGCGGGGCCAGGGGGCTGACAAGCTGTTCGTCCCGATGGACTCACTGGACCAGTTGTCCCGCTACGTCGGCGGTGAGCAACCTGCATTGAGCAAGCTTGGCGGCAGCGACTGGGCTAACACGAAAACCAAGGCGCGCAAGGCCGTTCGTGAAATCGCCGGTGAACTGGTGGCGCTCTATGCGAAGCGGCAGGCCGCTCCCGGCCACGCGTTCGCAGCGGATACCCCGTGGCAGGCCGAAATGGAGGACGCCTTCGGGTTCACCGAGACCGTCGACCAGCTCACCGCCATCTCAGAGGTCAAGTCGGACATGGAGAAGGCCGTCCCGATGGACCGCGTCATCTGCGGTGACGTCGGCTACGGCAAGACCGAGATCGCGGTGCGCGCGGCGTTCAAGGCCGTGCAGGACGGCAAGCAGGTCGCCGTATTGGTGCCCACCACGCTGCTGGCCGACCAGCACCTGCAGACCTTCACTGAACGGATGGCCGGCTTCCCCGTCGTAGTAAAGGGCCTGTCCCGGTTCACCGATCCCGCCGAGTCGCGAAAAGTGTTGGAGGGCATGGCCGACGGCAGCGTCGACGTCGTGATCGGCACCCACCGGCTGCTGCAGACCGGAGTGCGCTGGAAGGATCTGGGCCTGGTGGTGGTCGACGAGGAACAGCGCTTCGGGGTCGAGCACAAGGAGCACATCAAGAGCCTGCGCAGCCACGTCGACGTACTGACCATGAGTGCCACCCCGATTCCGCGCACCCTGGAGATGAGCCTGGCCGGCATCCGCGAGATGTCGACCATCCTCACCCCGCCCGAGGAGCGCTACCCGGTTCTGACCTACGTCGGCCCGCAGGACGACAAGCAGGTAGCTGCGGCGCTGCGCCGCGAACTTTTGCGGGACGGCCAGGCCTTCTACGTACACAACCGGGTCAGCAGCATCGACGCCGCCGCCGCGCGGCTTTCGGAGTTGGTACCCGAGGCGAGGGTCGTCGTCGCGCACGGGCAGATGCCCGAAGAACTTCTCGAACGCACCGTGCAGGGGTTCTGGAATCGCGACTACGACATCCTGGTCTGCACGACGATCATCGAAACCGGCCTGGACATCTCCAACGCCAACACCCTGATCGTGGAGCGGGCCGACGCCTTGGGCCTGTCCCAGTTGCACCAGTTGCGCGGCCGGGTGGGTCGAAGCCGGGAACGGGGCTACGCCTACTTCCTCTACCCGCGGGACACTCCGCTGACCGAGACCGCCCACGACCGGCTGGCCACCATCGCGCAGAACAACGAGCTCGGTGCGGGCATGGCGGTTGCGTTGAAGGACTTGGAGATTCGCGGCGCTGGCAACGTCCTGGGGGCCGAGCAGTCCGGACACGTCGCCGGTGTCGGGTTCGACCTCTATGTGCGGCTGGTCGGTGAGGCCGTCGAGGCCTACCGGGCGGCTGCCGACGGCAAGTTGGTGACCACCACCGAAGAACCCAAGGACGTCCGCATCGACCTGCCGATCGACGCGCATCTGCCGCCGGATTACATCGGCAGCGACCGACTCCGGTTGGAGGCCTACCGACGGCTCGCCGCAGCGCCGGACGAGGCAGGGGTGGCACGAGCGGTCGAGGAATTGATCGACCGTTACGGTTCCCTGCCCGGGCCCGCGCAGTTGCTGGTGGCCATTGCCCGGCTGCGTCTGCTGTGCCGCCAATACGGTGTCACCGAACTCGCCGCCACCGAGACCACCCTCCGGGTGGCGCCGCTGGCCCTTCCGGATTCCGCCCAGGTGCGGTTGAAACGTATGTATCCGGCGGCAAGCTATCGCGCGACCACATCCCTGGTTCAGGTGCCGATTCCGCGGGCTGCCGCTGCGGTGGGCTCGCCGCGGATTCGGGACCTGGAATTGGCCCAGATGGCGGCCGACCTGCTGCTGGCCCTTGACGGCCGGCCCAAGGGCGATGTTGATTTAACGAGCTTTGACGTGAACGGCGGAAAGGGGAGGGGCGAGTGACCGTCATCCTGCTTGACCCGCGCCGTCCTTCGCTGGTGCCGATCGAGGCCGTCGAACTGCTCGGTGGCGACGTCCAGTGCACCGAGGAGGTTCCGGTGAAGGTGCACTGGTCACTGCCGGCGGCGCGCTCAGCCCTGACCGGTCCTGCCGCGCCGGTCCTGGTGTCGTCGGATCCCGGGCATCCCGAAGTCCGGGCCAGACTGGCAGCGGGTGAACGGTTGATCGCCGCACCGCCTCCGCGGCCCGGTGAGCGGCTGCTCGACGCGGTCGAGGTGATGGACCGGCTGCGGGCGGCCGGACCCTGGGAGAGCGAGCAGACCCATGACTCGCTGCGGCGCTATCTGTTGGAGGAGACCTACGAGCTGTTCGACGCGGTGCGCGGCGGGGACGCCGAGGAACTGTGCGGCGAACTCGGGGACGTCCTACTGCAAGTGCTTTTTCACGCCCGCATCGCCGAGGAGGCCCCGCACCATCCCTTCACCATCGACGACGTCGCCGATGCGCTGGTGCGCAAGCTGGGCAACCGGGTGCCCGCCGTGCTGGCCGGGGAGTCCATCACGCTGGAGGACCAGCTTGCCCAGTGGGAGCAGCGCAAGGCGTTGGAAAGAGCGTCGGCGAAGGACAGCGGCCGGTCGTGCCTGGACGGCATTCCGACCGCGCAGCCGGCACTGGCCTTGGCGCAGAAGGTGATTGCGAGAGTGACGACGGCCGGGCTGCCGAGTGACCTGATCCCGCCCGAGGTGACCTCGGTGTCGGTCAGCGTCGAGGGAGACGCCGAGAACGACCTCCGCGGAGCTGTGCTGGGTTTCATGGATGCCGTGCGGTCTGCCGAACAGGCGCTCACCACCTCCCGTCCCGATGGGGGACCGGCGAGTGCCGAGGAGTGGCGCTCCTCCTGGCCGTGAGTCAGCCCCCGTGATTCAGGCCCCGTGAGTCAGCCCCCGTGAGTCAGCCCCCGTGATTCAGCCCTTGACGGTGAAGGTGCTCCGGATGCCGTCCCCGACCATGCCGGGCTTGCAGGCGACCTGGTAGGCGCGGGGTTCGGTGAGATCCACCGTCAGCTCGCGCTGCAGGCCGGGGGAGATGTTCTCGGCTTCGCCCAGCACGCCGCCACCGTCTGCGTACACGTAGAACTCGGTGACCTTGGCGCCATTGTTGGTGATCACGAACGTCGTCGTACCGCGGGGCCCTTCGACCGCCGACAATGCGCATCCGGTGTCGGTGGCGTCGACGCTGATTTGCGTGCCCCCCGGCTCCGACTTCTTGGCCGAACAACCGGTTACGACGACACCGACGGCGATGGCGGCGATGGTTGCGGTACGGAGAAAGCGTGGATTGTGGACCCTCACGTGGTGGACCTTTCGGTGATGTGGACGGCGGCGGGTGACGATGGAGCGGGTCGGACGGGCCTGCGGAACAGCGTGAGAACGACCGCCAGGTAGACGAACCAACACACCAGTTGCAGTGCGGTCGGGGTTGGGGTGATGTTGAAGACGCCCCGCAGGATCTCGCCGTACCAGGACGACCAGTCGAACCAGGAACTGATGTCGAAGGCCGGCCGACTCATCGGCAGCCAGCCGACGGTCTGCAGGGCGCCTATCCCGTAGGACAGGATTCCGGCGGCGACGACCACGAGGAACACACCGGTGTAGCTGAAGAACTTGCCGAGATTGATGCGAACCGCCCCGGCGTACATGCCCCACGCGATCCCGACGGCCACCAGCACACCGGCCAGCAGTCCCAGCAACGGCCAGGCCGTATCGGCTTCGGCGTAGCCCACCATGAACAGCGCCGTTTCGACGCCCTCGCGCCCGACGGCCAGGAACGACAGCAGCACGACAGCCGGTGTACCGGCCTCCAGGGCACGCGACATCCCGGCCTTCAGATCCCCCGATATTGTGGCGGCGGCCCGGCGCATCCACAACACCATTGAGGTGACGATCGCCACGGCGACCAGCGAGGCCAAACCGGCAACCGCTTCGGCAGCGAGTCCGCTGACGTCGTAGGCGCCGAACTGGACGGCGAGGAACACCGCGACCGTCGTCGCCACCGCGCCGGCCACGCCCAGCCACACCCACTTCAGAGCGTCCCGCCGGCCCGCCTTGACCAGGAAGGCGATCAGGACCATCACCACGATTCCGGCCTCGAGACCCTCCCGCAGCCCGATCAGCCCGCTGCCGAGCAGCTGGGCCGAAAGGGGTGCTGAAGTCGCCAGAACCGTGGTGCTCACCCCATTAGGGTAGCCATACTTAGCATCACCTAATCCAGGCACCCCGGGGGAATTCTCAGACAACCTGCCCGGGCCGCGCGCGAGCTAACCTCAGCAAACTCATGGGACGATGTATCAAAAGGTATGGGTGAGCAATCGGCTCTGGTGTGAGTGGATTGCGGTAACGAGGAGTTTTGGTGTCGTCGTCTCGCTTGGCGCGCACCGTCGCCGTCATCGCGGCGACGGCGATGTTGCTTGCGTCAAGCTGCTCCTGGCAACCCAGCATGCTTATCCCCGACGGAGTCCCGCCGCCGCGCGGTGAACCGGTTCCCCAGATCGGTACCGACGTCGCCGGGCGGCCGGCCGACCAACTCGAGGACTGGGCGGCTCGCCGGGCGCCCGCGCTGGGCATCCCGATCGAGGCCCTCCAGGCCTACGCCTACGCCACCCGGGTGGCCGAGGTTGAGAACCCGGACTGCCATCTGGCCTGGACGACATTGGCCGGCATCGGCATGGTCGAGAGTCACCACGGGACCTACCGGGGTGCGGAGATCGCCGCCAACGGCGACGTCAGCCCGCCGATCCGCGGGGTGCGCCTGGACGGCACAAACGGCAACCTGGAGATCATCGATCAGGAGGCCACCGACGCCGACTCGGGCGATGGCGATCCTGTCTACGCGCGGGCGATGGGTCCGATGCAGTTCATCCCGGAGACCTGGCGGCTGTACGGGGTGGACGCCAACAACGACGGCCTCATCAGCCCGGACAACTTCGACGACGCTGCGCTGTCGGCAGCCGGATATCTGTGTTTCCGTGGCAAGGACCTGGACACCTCGGTGGGCTGGATGAGCGCGCTGCAGGCCTATAACCACTCCGACAATTACGCGCGCGCAGTCCGGGACTGGGCGACCGCCTACGCCGAAGGGCATTCGCTCTAGCGGGCGCGCAATTAGGCTGTTGCGCGGAACCCGCAAGAACGCCCGGCCCTAGGCCGGCACCAGTCCAGCCCCACCTCAGCAAGGAGAGAGCCCGTGCCCATCATCGAGCAGGTCGCCGCCCGAGAGATCCTCGACTCACGCGGCAATCCGACCGTCGAGGTTGAGGTGGCCCTGATCGACGGAACCGTCGCCCGTGCGGCCGTTCCGTCCGGAGCCTCCACCGGCGAACACGAAGCGGTCGAACTGCGCGATGGCGGTTCACGCTACGGCGGCAAGGGGGTGCAGAAGGCCGTCGAGGCAGTACTCGACGAGATCGCTCCCACGGTCATCGGGATCTCGGCCGACGAGCAGCGACTGGTCGACCAGGCGTTGGTAGACCTCGACGGCACCGCCGACAAGTCCCGGCTGGGTGCAAACGCCATCCTGGGTGTTTCGCTGGCGGTCGCCAAGGCCGCTGCGGACTCGGCCGATCTTCCGCTGTTCCGCTACCTGGGCGGTCCGAACGCGCACATCCTCCCCGTCCCGATGATGAACATCCTCAACGGTGGCGCGCACGCCGACACCGGCGTGGACATCCAGGAGTTCATGGTCGCTCCGATAGGGGCACCGAACTTCCGCGAGGCCCTGCGCTGGGGTGCGGAGGTCTACCACGCGCTCAAGGCGGTGCTTAAGAAGCAGGGCCTTTCCACCGGTTTGGGCGATGAGGGCGGTTTCGCCCCCGACGTCGCCGGAACCAAAGCCGCGCTCGATCTGATCTGTTCGGCCATCGAGTCGGCCGGCTTCAAACCGGGGGCGGATGTGGCCCTGGCCCTCGATGCCGCGGCCACTGAGTTCCACGACTCCGCAAAGGGTTACAGCTTCGAGAAGCAGACACGTACCGCCGCGGAGATGACAGAGTTCTACGCCGCCCTGCTTGACGACTACCCGCTGGTGTCCATCGAGGACCCACTCAGCGAGGACGACTGGGACGGCTGGGTGGACCTGACCACCGCCATCGGCGAGCGGGTCCAGATCGTCGGTGATGACATCTTCGTCACCAACCCCGAAAGGCTCGAGGAGGGCATCGAACGGGGTGCGGCCAACGCGCTGCTGGTCAAGGTCAACCAGATCGGCACGTTGACTGAAACCCTCGACGCCGTCGCACTGGCCCACAACAGCGGTTACCGGACCATGATGAGCCACCGCAGCGGCGAGACGGAGGACACCACCATCGCCGACCTCGCCGTAGCGGTGGGCAGCGGTCAGATCAAGACCGGCGCGCCGGCGCGCAGCGAACGAGTCGCCAAGTACAACCAGTTGTTGCGTATCGAAGAAACCCTCGGCGACGCTGCCCGGTATGCGGGCGACCTCGCTTTCCCGCGTTTCGGCGGCGCGGACTAGTCCTGCACCGAGTGCAGGCGTGACACTGGATTGAGAGGGAGCCGAAACAGACTGTGGCAGAAGGCAAGCGGTCCGACCCGAAGCGACGTGGACCGGTATCCCGGCCCGAGGCTTCGGGCCGGGGCCGCTCGCGTCCGGCCAAGGGCGGCGCGCGTGAAGCCAGCCGGGCGAATCTGCGCGGACAGAACGAGTCGCCCGGGATGGCGCTTACGCAGCCGATCCGCCGCATCGTCGCGGAGGCGGTGGCCCACCAGAGCGAACAGCGACTCGGGTTCACGGCTCGTCGGGCGGCCATCTTGGCGGCCGTTATCTGCGTACTGACCCTGACGATCGCCGGACCGGTACGCACCTATTTCGCCCAGCGCACCGAGATGAAGCAGTTGGCTCAGACCGAGGCGTCGTTGCGCGCGCAGATCGCCGAACTGGAAGGGCAGAAGGCCAAGCTCGCCGACCCGGCCTTCATCGCCGCGCAGGCGCGCGAGCGGTTGGGATTCGTCATGCCCGGCGAAATTCCCTATCAGGTCCAACTGCCGCCCGGTGCGGTGCCGGCACCGGTGGCCGGTCCAAGTGATCAGCCCGTTCGCAGCAGCGATCCCTGGTACACCTCGTTGTGGCACACGATCGCCGACGACCCGCACACGGCGCCCGCAGCCAATCCCGGCGACGAGCCCGCGGGAGCGGATGGATCGGTTGCACCGCCACTGCCGTCGGATGAGCCAGGCCCCGTTCCGCCGGCACCTCCTCCCGGTGGTTGACCGCGCCGATCTGGACGCCGTGGCGCGCCAACTGGGGCGTGAACCGCGCGGTGTCCTCGCGATCGTCTATCGCTGTCCCAACGGTGAACCCGGTGTCGTGATGACGACGCCGCGACTGCCGGACGGGACACCCTTCCCGACCCTCTACTACCTCACGCATCCAGCGCTGACCGCCGCGGCGAGCAGGCTCGAATCCGACGGTGTGATGCGGGAGATGTCCGCGCGGCTGCACGAAGACCCCGAGTTGGCCGCGCGCTACCGGCGCGCTCACGAGTCCTATCTGGCCGAGCGCGACGCAATCGAGCCGTTGGGCACCGACTTTTCCGGCGGCGGAATGCCGGACCGGGTGAAGTGCCTCCACGTGTTGATGGCGCACGCGTTGGCCAAGGGCCGGGGTGTGAATCCGTTCGGTGACGAGGCATTGGGAGTTCTGGCCACAGAACCGGCGATGGCCGGGATTCTGGTCCGAGAGGAGTGGACGTGAGCGCGAGCGGCCGGAATCCAGAGAGGGTCGCCGGAATCGACTGCGGCACCAACTCGATACGACTGCTGATCGCGGACCGGTTCGGAAGCCGGCTCCGCGACGTCCACCGGGAGATGCGGATCGTGCGGTTGGGCCAGGGGGTGGACGCCACCGGGCAGTTCGCGCCGGACGCTCTGGAACGCACCAGAGCGGCGTTAGCCGACTACGCCGAACTCTTGCGTCGATTCGAGGTGGCCAAAGTTCGTATGGTGGCGACGTCAGCCACTCGGGATGCGGGCAATCGTGACGAATTTTTCGCGATGACCGCTGCCGTGCTGGGCGCGGTGATCCCTGGTGCGGTCGCTGAGGTGATCAGCGGAACCGAGGAGGCCACACTGTCGTTCGCCGGAGCGGTGGGCGAATTAGATCCTGCGGCAGCGCCTTTCGTTGTTGTCGACCTGGGTGGCGGGTCTACTGAGGTGGTTGTCGGTGACTCGGCCGGCGTCCAGGCCAGCTACTCGGCCGACATCGGGTGTGTGCGGATGACCGAGCGCTGTCTGCATTCCGACCCTCCCACAGCCGCCGAAGTGACAGCGGCCCGCGCGGTGGTGCGGGAGCGCCTGGGCGAAGCGCTGCGGCGCGTCCCGGTGGAAGGCGCAAAGACCTGGGTGGGGGTGGCCGGCACCTTCACCACGATCGCCGCGCTGGCCAAAGGGATGGCCATGTATGACGCCGTGGCGATCCACCTTTCTCGGGTGTCGCTTCCCGCCCTGCTGGCAGTGTGCAATCAGTTGATCACGATGACCCGTTCGCAGCGCGCCGAACTGGGGCCCATGCATGAGGGCCGAGTGGATGTGATCGGTGGCGGCGCGATCGTCGTCGAGGAACTGGCTGCCGCGTTGGCGCAACGGGCCGGGATCGACCATCTCGTGGTCAGTGAGCACGACATTCTGGATGGCATCGCGCTGTCCGTTCCGTAATTCGGCAGGGAAGGGCGCGTCTTCCTGGCAGCAACGAAAACTGCGGCGCAGTCGACTGACTCGCGCCGCAGTTCGATTACGGAGTTCCTCCGTGTGGAAAACGTCAGAGTTTGATCTTGCAGCCGCTGCCGATGTTGCGGCAGTGAGCCTGGCTCTTGCATGCGTTGCAGCGGCACATGCAGCCGCCCGTGCGCTTGACCTCGGTAACACGCATTCTAAGTCATCTCCTTTTGGGGTCCGTCGCGCGCGGACCTAGTCTTAAACGATAGTTGGCATGGTCGTGCGTGTCAGCCGAACTCGCGCCGGTCTACGGCGCGAGCCCCCATAGCCCAATTGGCAGAGGCAGCGGACTTAAAATCCGCCCAGTGTCGGTTCGAGTCCGACTGGGGGCACGGGAAGTTCCTCGGGTCAGGGCTGCTGCGGTACTCGTCAGCCGCACTGCTGAGGACACTTGATCCATTAGCCCCTACCGAGGGGAATCGCCCGCCACCGGCCGGCGAGCGCCTCATCGACGGCCAACGCGAGACACTCGAGACGATCGCGTTCCACCTCATCGAAATCCTGGCTGGACACCGTCCAGCGGCACCGGCGCAATTGAACTGCGATTTCCAACTTGTGCTCGGGCGATGAAGTGCGCCAGGCCAGATCACGCAACAGCCGCAGTAACCCAGCCTGCACTTGCGCGTCGGCGGCACCGTAGCGACGGGGTTGCGCGACGGCAAGTTCCAGCAGATCGCCGAGTTCGGGTCGGATAATCACGACCCGAGCCTCGCCGTCGTCGTCACGGTGCACCGTCGGGCCGAGACGGCGTTCGGCAAAGTCGCAGAGGAGCGCGGAACTGTGCCCGAGAACGTGGACAGCGGTGGTCGGATCGTTGATCCCCGGCGAAAGCGCCTTGATCGCAACGTCTGTGAGCTGGCGGAGCCCGTACGCTATGTCCTGCACCTGGGTGCGCTCTTCACCGGTACGGACCGCTTCCGCCAGTGATCGGTGGATGGAAGCAAGAGCTTCGGCGTCGAACTTCCCGCCCGCGGCCGGCCAAGCGAGGGCGATTGGGGTCCCGGCCACCAGCCATTCGCCGGGCATCCGGTCCATCGCGACCACCCCGTCGACGCGGGCGACTGCGCCGACAAGTAGCTGCTCATCCACGCCAAGCAGAAAACCCGTTCGCTCGGCGGTGACGGCGACCGCGTCAGGCGGTGGGGTCGGTGCCGGCTTGTCGGCCTCAGCGTCGCCAAACTCATTGAACATCGCGTCGGCGACTTTGATCGATTCGGCCTGAACCGTTTCGAGAATCGTCTCGACCCGGATCTGTCGAACCAGATGACCGAGGAACACAACGAGGCTGACGGCACTGACCAGCGCAAGCAGGTAGGCCAGGCTCACCGACACCCGCGGTACGAAATCAGGCTGGTCGGCGCGACCGGAGCGCACGGCCCGCAGCACGGTCAACGCGTAGACGAAGGTTGCTACGAACAGTGCCAGCGTGCGCTGCACGAACCTGTCCCGGGCGAAGGTTCGCAACAGTCGGGGCGAGAACTGTCCGCTGGCCAATTGCAAAGTCACCAGGGTTAGCGAAAAGGTCAGCGAGGTCACGGTGATCATCGATGCGGCGATCGTGCTCAGGACTCCACGTGCGGCGGCCGGGCCGCCGCCGAACAGATACTCTGCGATGGTCGCCGGCAACCTGCCATCGAAATGGGCATCGAAGTCGGACAGCAGGACTCCTGTCGCGGCGGCCGTCACGACGCCAATCACCGGAACCGGCCAGAGCCGGCTACGGATCGCGTCAAGGAACCAGGCTTTGCGCCGCTTGACCGCTGCCCCGAGCGTCACAGGCATCACCTCCGCGAGAGCGATCCTCTCAGACCGGCACCAGTCAGGTGGTCTTGCTGCGCAGAACTCGAACTAGCGGTTGATCACGGTTCGCTCAAGAGCCGCCAGCGAGGCGACGGGGTAGTCCTCGGGAAATGGTCCGGTGGCGATCGTGCGGGTTACTGCGTGGCTTTCGGTGCCCACGGCTTTCCATCTTCCTGGAGCCTTCCTGGAGCTCAGCTCAACAAGCGAGCCATGGCGAGCAAGCGGGTGCCCTTCACGCCTCCACCGTCTCCGTCGCGATTCCCGTTTTGGTATGGCGGGGCCCAACAGTGCGTTCGGCTCCAACGGTTGGAAACGCAGTTCGACGAGTGAGGCGCGCCGGATTCGGGCACATCGTAATGTTGGCGAATGTCAGAAGGCGGGGTCATCGCGAGACGGCCCCTGTTCGACGGACGCCTCCTCGTCTTGCTGGCGATCGTGTTGTTCTCCCTTTCGCTTCGAGCCGCAATTACCTCGCTGACGCCGCTGCTGTCCCGAATTTCCGGTGACTTGAATTTCGGCACCACGATCACGGGCGCTTTCGGCATGCTTCCGACCGTCATGTTCGCGCTGGCCGGATTTGTGGCTCCCGCGCTGGGGCGCAGGATCGGTCTGGAAAAGTTGACACTGTTCGCAGCGGCCGCGACCACGATCGGTACCGCCGGTCGTGGGGCGGTATCGAACGTGATCGGGCTGCTGCTGCTGATGGCGCTGGCGTTGGCGGGTATGGGGATCGGCAATATCGCGATCCCACCGCTGATCAAACGCTACTTCGGGGACCGCATCGGGATGATGAGCACGGTCTACGTCTGTTGTGTGCAGATCGGGACCATCGTCCCGGCCGCGCTCGTGATACCGATTGCCGACGGCCATGGCTGGCGGACGTCACTCGCGGTGTGGGCGCTGATCCCGTTCGCCACACTGTGGCCGTGGTTCGCAATCAGCCGCAGCAGCCGCAGCACCGACAACGGCGATGAGGAAATGCGAGCCTCGGAAGGGGCCGGACCGGTTTGGCGATCACCTGTCACCTGGGGTTTGACGGTGATGTTCGCGACGACGGCCCTGATCACCTACGCGATGCTTACCTGGATTCCGCAAATCATCACGACAGCGGGCGGTAGCGAGCGACTCGGCGGCTTGATGGTGGCGGTGTTCTCCCTCAGCGGCTTGGCCGCAGCGTTCGTCACGCCTGCGTTGTGTGCCCGGTTGGCCAACCCCTATCCGGTCGTGATCGGTTGTGCGGTCTGTTATTTGGTCGGCTTCGCCGGCCTGCTTTGGTTTCCGCTCACCGGAACGGTCTTCTGGATGCTCATCGTCGGCCTGGGTCCCAGTACGTTCCCGGCCGCGATCACGTTGATCAATTTGCGCAGCCGTACGGGCGCCGGCTCAGCAGCATTGTCCGGATTTGTGCAGGGCGTTGGCTACCTGGTTGCTTCGGCGGGGCCATTGGTCTTCGGTTTGCTCTACGAACTGAGCGGCCACTGGACGTTGCCTTTTGAATTTCTTCTGGTCGCCGTGGTCGCGCTGCTTATCGGCAGCTACCAGGCGTGCAGACCACGGTACTTCGAAGACACCGTCCGATGAGCCGCCTGCGGTGACCTCATGGAAGTGGAACAGCCCGATTCGGTTGCCTTAGAACGTTATTCCGCACTCATAGTCGACCAGTGGGCGATCCTGCTCATCCAGGATCGAATGGTCCGGACGGCCGATCGTGAGGGTTCGACGGTAGAAACCACCCCACTTGGTGAAAACCACCATGGTGACGGTCGCGGCGGTGTCGTTGATGACCACGGAAGGCTCGGGGTTCTCGATGTCCCGGGCCGCCTGTTGCTGCTGTGGGGTCATCGGCCGTGCGGCAGATCCTTGAGCTTCCAGCGATTGGATGATGGCGTCCACATCCTGTGAGCTGCAGACGACCTGCCGATCGTTGTAGTTGGCATGCCAGTCTTGGTAGAACTGGTTCGCCATCATCACGAAAGCGGCGAATTCGAAGTAGCCCTCGGGGCTGTTCTGCGGAATCACGAACTTGAGGTAGTCGGGATGATCCCCGGCCGCCCGGTACGCGCTTTCGGTGGCATAGGGGGGTCGGGCAATCGGGCGGGCGTAGAGGATCGGGTAGCCGCCCATGCCGTCCTGGTGGTAGACGTAGTCCAGCGTGTATCCCTTCTCCATCCTCAGATGGGGAAAGGCTTCGAAGTACAGGTTCGGGTCGAATTCCCCGCCTTGCTTTTCGGGGTTCTCGGTGGAGAAGTACGGGGGCAACGTCAGGCCGCTGCGCAAATCAGTGAGGGCGGACATCGCGTGCTGGCAACCCAGATCGCCGGGTTGGGCCTGTGCCGGGAAATCAGCGGGCCATGCGGAAATTCCGGTACCGGCGAGTACGGCGGTGTGCAGGAGTGCGACGCCGACGAGGCGGTGGATTCTCAGATTCCCCTCCCGTCCCATCCGCAGAAAGGCGAGCATTCGTCAGGGTACATCCGAGGCGCTCAATTACGATCCAGCAATGCTGACGCCCGCCGGTCTGTGGCGTCACGTCTTCGCGCGGATCCGACAGCGGGACCCTGAGTACGACGGAGCCCGGCGCGCGTTACGGGCCGCCGCCGTCATTCCGGTCGCAACCGGTCTCGGAATTGCAGCGGGCGGACCGCAGAGCACGCTTTTCGCGCTCTTCGGCTCGATAGCCCTGCTGATCGTCGCCGACTTCCCCGGCAACCTGTATGCCCGGGCGTTGTCTTACACCTGGCTGGGATGTGTTGGCGCTCTTTTGATTACCGTGGGCAGCTTGGTCGCGCAGAACGTCTGGCTGGCGGTATCGCTGACATTCGTCATCGCCACTGCGGTCAGTTTCGCCGGAGTGCTCAGCGAATCGATCGCCGCCGGCCAGCGCTCCGTGCTGCTGGCCTTTGTGCTTCCGGTGTGCGTTCCGGCGGGAGGGCTCGGCCACCGATTGGTGGGCTGGCTGATCGCATTCGTGATCTGCGTACCGGCCGCGCTGTTCGTGTTGCCGCCGAGGCACCACGACGAACTGCGCCGACGTGCGGCACAGGTCTGCCGGACGCTGGTCGATCGAATCAACGGCGTGGCGGCGGCCGCCGACGTCGCCGCGGCGATGAATGCGCTGCGGTCCAGTTTCCTGGGTACCACGCACCGCCCGGTGGCGTTGAACGCCGGGAGCCGGGTGCTGGTGCGAGTGATCGATGACCTGCAGTGGTTATCCGACCGGACAACCGCCGATACCGCCGAGTTGCTCGGCCCGATGGCTCAACCAGGGATCCGGGTGTTGGAAGACGCTGCCCGCACCCTTGACGCCGCAGATGCCGCTGACCGCGATGCAGCGCGGGCGGCCCTGGCGAGTTCGTCGGGCGGACTCCGAACCGTGGCAGCTGACGGATACCGGTCGGCGATCGTGGACATCCTGGCCGAAACCGACGATGCCGCCGCAATCCAGCTCGGCCGGACCCTGTTGCACCGCCGCACCATGGGAGCGGCGATAGGGGTCACCGGGAAACTCATCCTCGCGGCCGCAACGGCCGATGCCCGTCCGGTATGGGCCCGCGTCCTGGGGCGCAGGATGCCCGACAGCGGTATGGCCGACCAGATGACGTCGGGAGTGACCGCCGTGATCTCGATGACGGCCGGCTATCTGAAGACACGCGCCGTCACCGTCCGTAACAGTCTGCGTACCGGTGTGGGCCTGTCCCTGGCAGTGGCGCTGACGTTCTTGTTTCCGCTGGAGAATGGACTGTGGGTGGTGCTCGGCACGATGTCGGTGCTGCGCAGTAGTGCACTGGCCACCGGGACCAGTGTCGTCCGCGCGGTCATTGGGACGGTGATCGGCATTGCGATCGGTGCTGTCGTCATCGGCTTGCTCGGTGTGGACCCCGTCGTGATGTGGCTGCTGTTGCCGCCGGTGTGCTTTGCGGCGGCATACGTCCCGGAGATCGGGTCGTTCGCGGCCGGTCAGGCTGCCTTCACGATGCTGGTGTTGATCGTCTTCAACCTCGTGGTGCCGACGGGATGGCAGCTGGGCCTCATTCGGTTGCAGGACGTCGCACTCGGCGCGTCCGTTGCCGTGATCGCATCGGTTTTGTTATGGCCGCGTGGGGCCACGGCATGGGTTGAATCAATGATCGACACCACATGCGTCGTCGGGGCGCGCTACCTGCGGTCGGCCGTCTTCTTCGTCACCCAGCGCTTGCCGGATCAGACGTTTGACAGCGTCCGCGCCCATCATGCGGAGACAGTGCCGGCCTTGCGCACGATGGATGACGCTGTTCGCTACTACCTCTCCGAGAGTGGCGGGCCCACTGATTCGAGGTCGCCGATGCTCTACGCCGCCAACCGGGCCTGGCGGCTCCGGACCGCCGCGGACCTGGTCGCCGATGTGGTGCCACCTCCGCCGGACCTCTATCCGCAAGTCCGCGAGGTGCTGGAAACGCACGCAACCGTCGTGTGCGCACGACTCGACGGCAGCGACACCTCCTCAGTGCTTCCGCCGATCAGTGACGACTTCGTCCCGGCACTTCGGGCGCAGGCGCGCAGGACGGGCAAGACCGCGGTCGCCACGGCGCTGCCTCTGCTCACGGTCGCTGCGCACCTCGGTGAACTGGAGCTCACCTACCCGCCGCTGGAAAACCCGGTCCCAGGGGGAGTTCTATAGTCCAGTGATGGCTACTGACATCACGCCGGCGAGCAGCGGACCTCCGCCGCTCGCCGGTGTCCGGCGGTCCTTCGTCGAAGCACGCGGAGTGCGGTTCCACGTCACTGAGGCCGGGCCGGTGGACGGTAGACCGGTCATCGCGCTGCACGGTTGGCCGCAGCACCACTGGGTTTACCGGGATCTGTTGGCAGACCCGCCGCCCGGGCTCCGGATCATCGCCCCGGACCTGCCCGGGTACGGCTGGTCGGGTCCAGCGCCGCACCGGTGGGCCAAAGAAGACGTCGCGCGTGACGTACTGGCCCTGATGGACGCACTGGGGATTGACCGGGCCCTGCTGCTCGCCCACGACTGGGGTGCGTTCGTTGCCTACCTGATGTTGCTGGAGGCGCCGGAGCGATTCGACGGATACCTGGTGTGCAACATGGCCCATCCGTGGCAGACCCCGAAAACAACGCTGCCACATCTCTGGCGGCTGCTGGCCTACCAGCCGTTCGTGGCCAGCATCGGTGTTCCCTTGCATCAAAGGACCCGCTACCTGGAGCGGTTCATTTTCGCGCTCGGCCCCAAGGCGCACCGCATCGACCGCGCCGCCGTCAAGGTGTATGCCGACCGATTCCGCGATCCAGTGTGCGCGCGAACGGCCACCGACACCTACCGCACGTTTTTGCTGCACGAACTGCCCACGGCTGCACGCCGCCCCGAGCTGCGAAGGGCGACCGTGCCGATTCGTGCGTTGTTCGGCATGAGTGACCCCGCCGTGCACCATTCGCTCGCCTCGCCGGACACGGCGAACGCCGACGACTACACGTTCGAGCCGGTAGATGCCGGCCACTTCATCATCGACGAGCGGCCCGATTTGGTGCGGGCGCGGCTGATCGCACTGGCGGAGGAGACGTAAACGCTTGGTTGTCGGAGGCGTTGTTGGAGGCCACGTCGATCGATCTGCACCGTTAATTAATCGACATCCCCGACCCCCGGTGTGATTTCTGCCGCATTCCGACCTCATTGTCTAAGAACTTCTTAGCGCCCGGCAAATTCTGTTAACGTCGGATCAGCTGCTGTAAGTGCTTCCGAACACTGGCTTTCATCAGCCTCTTCCGGCTGGCATGCGAGCGCTGAATAACGTTCTCTACCTGAGTAAAAGCTGAGGTTCGGCGGGAATTTGAACCGAATTCGGCGCGGCTTTCTACGGTTAGACTCAATGTCAACCAACGGTTTCGGGATGCATTTTCCCCGAGTTAACGCCAGGCTTCACGCTGCCTTTCGGGCAGCCTGGAATCTGGCCAATGGAGGTGACGAGATCATGGCAACCAGGACGGGTGCTGCTGCAGTGGCTGAGAAGTCGACCGACTCTCTGTGGCTGGCGGCTCTGCCGAAACCCGGGATTGCCGCCCTTCGCGACCGACTGCCGTCGGTGCGCTCCGGTGCCGACCTGGCGCTGGCCGTTCGTCCCGCTGAGGGCGTGGTAGCCGGCCTGCCGGGTGCAGTCACCGACCTCACCGTGAGCCAGGACGGTCGGTCCCTCCTTGCCGCGCACTACGGCGACGACGCGGTGTCCATCATCGATGTCGCGACTCTGACGGTGCGGGCCATGGTCCCCGGGATCGCCGAGCCGTATGCGCTGGCTGCCTCGACCGACCGCGTCTATGTCAGTTCCGCCTCCGTCTTCGACGACAGCGTGCTGGCCGTCGACACCTTGGTCGGAACCGAACTGGCCGCCAAGGACGTCACCGTGACCGCTCGCGGCCTGGCCGTGAGCCCGGCTGGCGACGTTCTCTACGTCGCCCGGTGCGGCGACGGGTACGCAGACGTGGCCGTCATCGACGTCGAGAGTGGGAACACCCGGACTATCGCCCGCACGCCCGGGGCGTCCGCGGACACTGTCCGTCTCAGCCCGGACGGTACCCGCCTGTTCGTGACGCTGACCACCGCACGCGGTGGCGCCTTGTTGGTCGTCGACACCCGGTCGAAGCGTGTCGTGCACAACGTCGCGATCGGCGGCTCGATCGGCGACATCGCGGTGCACGCGGACGGCCGTGGGGTGTTCGCCACTGGCTGGGATGCCCGCCTTGGCGGCGTGCTGGTCGTGGTTGATACCGCCGCCGGTCGCGTTGTCGACACCATTGCGGTGGACGGTATGCCTACCCAAGTGATCCTTGGCGGCAATCGGGCCTACCTGGTCGACGGCGACAGGATCGCTATCGTCAATGTCGTCAAACGCCAGGTGATCGACCACATCGCCGTCGGCCGTCCGGTGTCGTGCATCGCGGTAAGTCGCGACGACTCCTGTCTGTACGTGGGTGACTACGACGGCACCGTCACCGCGTTCTCTGTGCAAGCCGCGCTCCGCACCGCGTCCTGACGCGGTGACATCGGCGCGTCCTGACGCGGTGACATCGGCACCGCCCGGGTGAACCGGGCGGGCTGCAGGATTCGGGTCTCGTTCTACCCGCTACTCGGTGGCGTCGATGGCTTCGAGGCGTTCGGCCACACGAGCCAGCGCTTCGTCGAAGACATCGACCTTTTCGCCGCGCTTCTCGTTGGCCGGCTGGGCGGCGCCGCGCGCCCCCTCAGCCTCCACTCGGGCAGCCCCTTGACGGCGTAACAGGCTGAAGTTCTTCTCACGGGCTTTCCTGAGTCGACTCTGCAGATCCTTGAGCGACTTCTCGTCCATGCGGTCCAGCGCGGTGGGATGGGCCTGGTCGATCAGCGAGTTTTCCTGCGGGGTCAGGTTCACATGATGGGTGCTCACGGTTGATTCATAGCGGGTGGCGCGCTTAAAAGCAGGGGAAATCGCCGGATGAAATGGCGAACCATCACCGCGGTTGGGTGCGGCGACCTCGACCAGGTCATTCACAAGATGAACATGTGGCGAACAACTCAACGGGGTGGACCCCGGCGGGCACAAGGTTTTCAGCGTTGGCTGCAGTCCAACGACACCGAGATGCTCATGCTGGTCACCGCCGGCACCAAGAAGCTGCCGTCTCGGCTGCCCAGGCCCGGACCGACGTAGGGGACCCACTGGGTGACGGTCTGCGGGTTGCGGACCCCGGTGACCACACACTTGGACATCGGCCCTGTGCCCATCTTGTCGATGGTGACGGTATAGCCCTGCTGCTGGAGTCTGTTGATGGTGTCCTGCGCCGAGTCGTCGGCCCAAGCGATGCCCGCCGGTCCAGTCATGGCAGCGCACACCGCTGCCGTTGCGGCGAGAGTTGCGATGGTGCGCATGACACCATCGTTGCGCGATTGCCGCTTGGATACCATTCGCGCAGGGAAATACACGCGAACGAAGGTGGTCCGGCGATGTTGAGCACCATGCAAGACTCCCCTCTGACAGTCGGGGCGATCCTGAGGTATGCGGTAGGGGTGCACGGCGACCGCCTGGTGTCCACCGCCACTGGCGGCGGCTTTCGGCAGGCGACCTACCGGCAAGTCGGTCGGCAGGCGACCAGGTTGGCCCATGCATTACGCCGACTGGGCATTGAAGGGGACCAGCGGGTTGCCACCTTCATGTGGAACAACCAGGAGCACCTCGAAGCCTATGTGGCCGTGCCGTCGATGGGTGCGGTGCTGCACACGCTCAACATCCGGCTGTTTCCCGAACAGATCGAGTTCGTCGCCTACGAAGCCGAGGATCAGGTGGTCATCGCCGATCTGTCGCTCGCGCCGATCCTGGCCCCGGTGCTGCCCCGGATGGAGACCGTGCACACGGTCATCGCAGTGGGCTCCGGCGACCTTTCGGCATTCGAGGCCTCGGGCAAGAGAGTGGTCCGCTACCACGAAATCACCGCTGTCGAGCCCGACGAGTTCGACTGGCCGGACATCGATGAAAACTCCGCTGCGGCAATGTGTTACACCAGCGGCACTACCGGTCATCCGAAGGGTGTCGTCTATAGTCATCGGTCGAGCTATCTGCACTCGACTGCGGTCTGCAGTGGCAACGGCATGGGATTGAGTTTCTCGGATACCGCCTTGCCGATCGTGCCCATGTTCCACGCCAATGCCTGGGGGCTGCCCTACGCCGCTTTGATGGCGGGCGCCGACATCGTCCTGCCGGATCGTTTTATGGATGCGAAGTCGCTGGTAAATCTCATCGAGACGCAACGGCCGACGGTGGCGGGGGCGGTGCCCACCATCTGGAACGACGTAATGAACTTCCTGGACCGTGAACCGGGACATGACATTTCCTCACTGCGACTGGTCGCGTGCGGCGGCTCGGCGGTGCCACTGTCGCTGATGCAGTCCTTTGAGGAGCGTTACGGCGTTCAGATTCGCCAGTTGTGGGGGATGACCGAGACCTCTCCCACCGCCACGCTGGCATGGCCGCCGCCGGGATTGCCGGAGGACGAGGTCTGGAAGATTCGGGCCACCCAAGGCCGTCCTTTGTGTGGTGTGGAGACCCGCATCGTCGACGACGAAGGGGCCACGCTGCCCAATGACGGTGTGGCCGTGGGGGAGTTGGAGGTTCGCGGTCCGTGGATCACCGGCTCCTATTACCGCAACACCGACCCCTCGAAGTTTGAATCAGGGTGGCTGCGCACCGGCGATGTCGGCCGGATCGACCCCCAGGGCTACATCACGCTCACCGACCGGGCCAAGGACGTCATCAAGTCTGGCGGTGAGTGGATATCCTCGGTCGATCTGGAGAATCACCTCATCGCGCATCCGCTGGTTCGAGAGGCCGCGGTGGTGGGGGTCCCCGATGAGCGCTGGCAGGAGCGCCCGCTGGCCGCCGTCGTTCCGCAACCGGGGGCTGAGATCACGCCGGCGGAATTACGGGAGTTCCTGTCCGACAGGGTGGTTCGGTGGTGGCTGCCGGAGCGCTGGACTCTTGTCGATGAGATTCCGCGGACCAGTGTGGGCAAGTATGACAAGAAGACGATCAGGGCGCGCTACGCCGGCGGCGAGTACACCGTCGTCGAGCTTTGACGCCCGGTTAACGGATGGATACCCGGACGAGGGTGCAGTCGTCGTCGAACAGGCCGGAGGTGGATCGGTTCCGGATCTGGTCGATGAGGTCGTCGAGGGTCCATCCCGGCTTGGTGGCGGTGCGGGCGCACAAGCTGATGAAATCGTCTAGGGTCCAAGTGCGCCCATCGCGCAGCGTCAAGTCGAATGCCCCGTCGCTGTAGATCAGGAGGGCGGTGTCGGGATTGACGGTGCAGTGGCGGGTTTCGAAGGTGCTGTCCTCCATAACCCCGATCGGTATTGATTCCGAGGGCAGTCGCGCGGGGTCGGAGCCGTCTGCGGTCAGGACGATCGTTGGGGGATGTCCGGCGCCGGAATAGCTCAGCGTGTGGGTCGAGGGCTGGTAGACGCCGTACCAGATGGTGAAGTAGTTGCCCGCGTGCTCTTCCATCTGGAAGAGCCGGTTGAGTTCGGTCAGGACTTCGCCGGGATCGCGCAGAGTGTCGATGTCGAGGGTTCCGGAGCGCAGCAGGTTGTGCACCGTGACCGATAGCAAAGCCGAGGCCACTCCGTGGCCGGAGACGTCGACCAGGTAGACGATGAGGTGGTCGTCGTCGATCCAGCGGTGGTCGAAGCTGTCCCCGCCGAGTTCCCGGGAGGGCACGTAGCGGGAGGCGACGGGCACCGGGGCCTCGAGATCGCTGGGCAGAATCGAGGCGATGTAGCGATCGGCGCTGCTGAGTTCGGACATCAACCGGCGGGCCAGTGCGTTCATGCCGGACAGGACGAGCAGGAACGCCTCGAGCATGAACGTCAAGGCCAGGGCTACCAGCAGCAGGATCACCGTGACGCTGCCGTGACTGTCGACGAACGCCGTACTCGTCGGACGGACCGTGAGTTCCCAGGTGCGTCCATAGACGTCGAGCGGCAATGTCGTCGCCGCCGGTGCCGCGCTGGCCTGATCGCGTGGGGCTGAGACCCGTGCAGGGAGATCGGCGATGACGACCGGATCCGCCCGACTGCTGACGTCGATCAGTGTGACCTCGACGCGGTCCCACTCCGTGCCACCGAAGGTCTCGGCAAGCAGGTCGCCGAGACGGTAGACGCTGGCGGTGAAGCCGCGCAGTGCGGCGCGCCGTGCGGACGTGCTGCCCGGATCAGCCCCGCCCTCGTAGACCGGCAAGAGGGCAAGCATGCCTTTTTGTGTGTCGGAATCCTGAACGAGATCGATCGGGGGGGTTGCCGTGGTCTGGCCGGTGTCGCGGGCTGTCGCGATAGCGGCGGCTCGTAACGGGGTGGAGTCGATATCGAAGCCGAGAGCGCCGCGATTTGTCGCGATCGGCTCGATGTAGGCCACGACGACGTACTCGGGGCGAGGCGAGACGGGCCGCAGGTTGCCGGCGGCGTCGCGCTCGGTGACGGTGAAAGCCTGCAGACCCGGCTGCGCGCGCTGACGTGCTTCGAAAGCGGCCAGTTCAGCCTGGGGGACCACGGGATCCCATGACAGGGCCTGCAGACTGGGCAGGCGGGTAAGCACGTCGTTGGTATAGGTTTCGAACTCCTTCGCGGTGACGTACTCGGACGCATCCAGAAGCCCGCGGAGACCCTCAAGCACTTCTTGGTGGAGAGCGATGGTGCCGACCAGGTTCGCCGCGGCGCGGGTACCCAACTTCTGCACCGCGTTGTCGATCCGGGCCCGCTCGCTGGCGACGTTCTGGACGACGGCAGTCATCAGGATCCCCACGATCACCAGCGACGGGGCGGCGATGTTCCAGCGACGCCCCGCCCAGTATCGGGCCTGCGAAGGCAGGAACATCAGCATCACAGGAGCGATGGTGATGACCCCGATGGCGTCGCCAACCCACCAGGTCAGCCAGCCCATCGCGGCTGGGCTGGGATCGATGAGTCCTGCCGCGAGCTGGGTGGCAATGCCGATGGTGGGAGCGATAGTGCTGCCCAGCAGGCCGCCGAAGGCGAGAGTGAGCAGTACCGCTCGCGGCGTGTCGAGCCGCCGAATCGGCCCGACGAAGCGACCAACGAGGGCTGCACCCGCGAAAGCCCCAAGGACTGACCCGATGCCGACCGCTGCCGCGAGGAACCAGGTTTGCGAAGCGGGCTCGCCCAAGCGGGTCAGCCAGAACGCGTTGACGCCGGCCGACCCGAAAAAGACCCCTGGAAGAGCGCGCCATCTCCAAATTAGCGCGGCAGCGAAGGCGACGCCGGCGGCCGGCCACACTGGCGAGGCAAGACCGGCCATCTGGCTCAAGGCGAGCGCGGGCAGTCCGAGTGCGGCATACAGGACGGCGACGGCGGGCGAGATGACGAATGCCGAGGACCACGTTGGTCGGCGATCGGGCGTCCACAGGTTGCCTGGCCTATCCCAGGTCGCGGGTTTGCGAGGACGCCTGTTCGGTTGCTCGGTCCGGACCGATCGATTCATCACGGGGTTTGGCATGCCTCTAGCGGTCGCCGACGCTCGGCTGACTACCGGTCGGCGCGCTGGTAGGCGGTGACAACGGCTGCGCCGCCGAGGCCGATGTTGTGCTGCAGCGCGGCGGTGACGCCGTCCACCTGACGCTTGTCGGCGGTGCCACGCAGTTGCCAGGTCAGCTCGCTGCACTGGGCCAGGCCGGTGGCTCCCAGCGGATGGCCTTTCGAAATGAGCCCGCCGGAGGGATTGACCACCCAGCGTCCGCCGTAGGTGGTGTCACCGGCGTCTATCAACCCCGGTGCTTCACCCACACCGCACAGTCCCAGAGCCTCGTAGAGCAGAAGCTCATTGGCCGAGAAGCAGTCGTGCAGCTCGATGACCTGAAAGTCCTTCGGCTCCAGCCCGCTCTGGTGGTAAACCTGCTGAGCGGCTTGAACATTCATGTCGTAGCCGATGACGTTCTTCGCCGACCCGTCGAAGGTCGAGGCGAAATCGGTGGTCATCGCCTGTCCGACGATCTCCACAGCCTGGCCGGCCAGCCCGTGGGAATCGAAAAAGCCTTCCGAGGACAGCACGGCTGCCGCCGAACCGTCGGAGGTCGGCGAGCACTGCAGTTTGGTCACGGGGTCGGAGATCATCGGTGCGGCCAGGATGTCGGCGAGGCTGTACTCGGTCTGGAACTGCGCATAGGGGTTGTTCACCGAATGCTTGTGGTTCTTGTAGCCGATCTTGGCGAAATGCTCAGCGGTTGCGCCGTATTGGCGCATGTACTCACGCCCTGCCGCTGCGAACATCCAGGGTGCGACCGGAAAGGCCAGCTCGTCGATCTCCGCCAGTGCCGCGATGTGGCGGCGCAGGGGAGATTCGCGGTCGTCGGCGCCGCCACCCAAAGGGCCGGGCTTCATCTTCTCGAAGCCCAGGGCCAGCACGCAGTCGGCCAGTCCGCCGCGGATGGCCTGCGCGGCCAGGAACAGCGCGGTGGACCCGGTCGAGCAGTTGTTGTTGACGTTGACGATCGGGATTCCGGTCATACCCAGTTCGTAGAGCGCACGCTGGCCGCAGGTGGAGTCACCGGCCACGTAGCCGACGAATCCCTGCTCGACCTCTTGATAGTCCACCCCGGCATCGTTGAGCGCCATGGTTCCCGACTCTCGGGCCATGTCGGGGTAGTCCCAGCCCTCGCGCCGGCCGGGCTTCTCGAACTTCGTCATGCCGACACCGATGACGTAAACCTTTTCGGGCAGCTTCGCCGGCATGGGGTTAGTGTAGTTAAGGTGGCGTTTCGGGTCGTTCAGTGGGCGACCGGCTCGGTCGGGGTTGCGGCCGTGAAAGCGGTTCTCGCCCATCCCGAACTCCAACTCGTGGGCTGTTGGGTGCAGTCTCAGGCCAAGGCAGGCCGGGACGTCGGCGACATCGTCGGCACCGCCCCGGTCGGGGTGGTGGCAACGGACAGCGTTGAGGAGATTCTGAACCTAGATGCCGACGTGGTGGTCTACGCGCCGCTGCTGCCCAACCCCGGCGAGGTGGCGGCGTTATTGCGATCCGGCAAGAACGTCGTCAGCCCGGTCGGGTGGTTCTACCCCGGCGAGGCGGAGGCGGCCCCGTTGGCTGCCGCCGCGCGGCAGGGCAGCGCCACACTCCATGGCACGGGAATCGGGCCCGGCGGGGCCACCGAATTGTTTCCGTTGCTGCTCTCGGTGATGTCCACCGAGATCACCCACGTCCGGGCCGAGGAGTTCTCGGATCTGCGCAGTTACGGTGCCCCCGACGTGCTGCGGCATGTGATGGGTTTCGGCGGACCTCCGGAGAACGCCCTCAAAGGTCCGATGCAGAAACTCCTCAATGGTGGCTTCTTCCAATCTGTTCGCCTGATCGTCGACCGGCTGGGTTTCAACGCCGACCCCCTGATCCGCACCAGCCAGCAGCTAGCCGTGGCCACAGCGCCCATCGAGTCGCCGATCGGTGTCATCCGCCCGGGCGAGGTCGCCGGTAGGCGGTTCTGCTGGGACGCGGTGGTGACCAACACCATCGTTGTCCGAATTGCGGTCAACTGGCTGATGGGTGAGGAAAACCTCAGTCCTGCTTGGTCATTCGCACCGGCCGGCGAACGCTACGAGATGGAGGTCCGGGGAAACCCCAACACCTTCGTCACAGTCAAGGGTTGGCAGCCTGCCACAGTCGAGGAGGGGCTGGCGAGCAACCCCGGCATCGTCGCCACCGCAGCGCACTGCGTCAACTCCATCCCGGCAGTCTGTGCGGCCGAACCGGGCATCAAGAATTTCTTCGACCTCCCGCCGCTCACGGGCAGAGCAGCCCGATTGTTGAGTCGACGGCATTAGCATCGCAATCGTGCCCACACCCTTAACAGTCCGGCGATCCCGTGCGATACCGGTCGCTCCGGATGAGGCCTTCCGCAAGACCCTGCCAATGTCCCTGCCGACCCTGTTCAACCGCTGGTACGGACCGCTCCCGCCGATCAAGGCGGTCCGTGATCAGACCGGCGAATGGGACGGTGTCGGACAGACCCGCACCATTGCTCTCGCCGGCGGCGGAACGATGCGTGAGACCCTGACCGAGATTCACCCCGGCCAGTCGTTCGGCTACACCATCACCAGCATCACCGGACCGATGGCGCCGTTGATCGACCACGTGGAGGGCAAGTGGATCTTTGACCCGTACGGAACCGGGACGCGGGTCACCTGGCGGTGGACCCTGCACCCGAAATCAGTGTTCAGCGCACCGGTGCTACCGGTGTTCGCCCGGCTGTGGCGGGGCTATGTCAACGGGGCGCTGGAGTCGCTGTCGGATTATCTGGTGGGTTGACCGTGTGCCGACTCTTCGGTCTGCATGCCGGGCGCAGGGTGGTCTCGGCGACGTTCTGGCTGCTGGACGCCCCGGACAGCCTGGCCGCCCAGAGTCGGCGGAACCCGGACGGCACCGGTCTGGGGGTGTTCGGACCGACCGGCGAGCCGGAACTCCGCAAGCAGCCCATTGCGGCCTGGGACGACCGCGCGTTCCACTGCGAGGCCCAGGAGATGACGGGAACGACGTTCCTGGCCCATGTGCGCTATGCGACCAACGGCGCATTGACGGCTGCGAACACCCATCCCTTCCTTCAGGACGGGCGGCTGTTCGCGCACAACGGTGTCGTCGAGGGCGTCGAGCACCTCGACACCCGACTGCGTGAACTTGGAGCATCGGAACTCGTTGGCGGTCAAACGGATTCAGAGCGGGTATTCGCCTTGATCACTGCCCACACCCGGCGCCGCGGCGGTGACGTGGGAGCGGGGATCCGCGACGCGGTCGGCTGGATCGCCGACAATCTGCCGGTGTATGCCCTCAACATCCTGCTGTCTACGGCGACCGACTTCTGGGCGTTGCGCTACCCCGACTCCCACGAACTCTATGTGCTCGACCGCCGCGAGTCCGGGTTGCAGACAGCCGGTTTCGACTTGTGTACTCATCGGATCTGCGCCCGGTCCAAAGGTCTTGCTGCGCTGCCGTCGGTGGTTCTCGCCAGCGAGCCGATGAACGACGATCGGGGTTGGCAACCGCTCGGTTCCGGTGAACTGATCCACCTCGACGGCGACCTGAACCTCACCCGGAAGGTCGAGTTCCCCAACCCGCCCGCACACCTGCTGCGACGCTCCGACCTGAGCCCGACCGCACAGGCGGCGCAACACCCGCAGTCTTAGATCAGCGAATGTCGCGCCGATGCAGGGCGAGTAGGCCGAATCCGCCAAGAGCGACGGTCCCGGCGAGCAGCCAGATCACAGGTGCGGCCCGGAACGGCTCTCCGGGGACTCGCGGCGTGTGGGCGAAGGGGCTGAGGTTCAAAATCCATTGCGGCATGCCGGCTATCGAACCCAGCACGTACAGGGAGAACGCGGCGACCAGCACCGCCCACGCCGCCGAAGCGAAGCGCGGCAGTATGCCGAAGATCGCCAACGTGAGCCCGGCCAGCAGCCACACCGCAGGGAGTTGGACGGCGGCTGCCGCCACCACCCGGGGCATGGCCATCGGCAGGTCGCCGACCGCCAACCCGTAGGCGGTTCCGGCCACAACTCCCGCGGCCAGGAGGCTCGCGGCCGTCCCCGCAACAGCGAACACCAAATGACTGGCCGCCCAGTGTCCCCGGCTCACCGCGCCGCCCAGCACCGTCTCCGCCCGCCCGGAGGCCTCCTCGCCGTGTAGCCGCAATGTTGCCGAAATCGCTTGTGCTGCAGCGCCGATACCGATGAAACTGAATGAGATCGCGATGAACGTATCCTCCATGCCGGCCGTTCCGCCGAACCGTTCGATGATTTCGCGTACCTGCGCACTGTCGCCTATCGCGTCAGCGATGCCGTGGGTGATGCTCCCGACCAGCAGTGCGTAGAGGGACAGCCCGATTGTCCAAGCCAGTACCGAGCCCCGTTGCAACCGCCACGCCAGGCCGAACGAGCCGGCGAGCGACCCGGCTGCGGTGGCGGGACCTGTCCCGTCGGCGAGCAATCCGGCGCCGACGTCGCGGCTGTTCAACAGAAGGTAGGCCGCGACGGTGAGCGCCGCCGCCGTTATCGCGTGTAGCCCCAGCACCTCCCAGCGTTCACCGGCATAGGGCCGCACCTGCAGCGACCAGCCAAGTGGCGAGAGCCAGGACAGCGCACCGTTTCCTGCGTCCCCGATGGCGCGGAACGCAAACGCCGCACCGAGGATTGCGAACGCCAGCCCCCGCGCAGTGCGGGCTGCCGAAGTCAACTGTGCACAGACCGCGGCCACTGCCGCGAATACCAGACCGGAAGCCGCCAACGCCGATCCGAAAGCCACCGAACCGGCCGCCGGGAGGTCTGTGCCCAGCAGCCCGGCCGTTCCGATGAGTCCGGTGAGGAGCGAGGCGCCGCCGGCCAGGAGAAGCGCGGCGGTAAGGCCGGCATAACGGCCCACTACGGTGGAATCGAGAAGTTCGGTTCGCCCGGTCTCCTCGTCGCCGCGGGTGTGCCGGATGACGGTCAAGATGACGGCAACGCCGATGAGCGCGTGGAACATCCCGGCTTTCCACATCGCGGTGGTGCCAACCGAGTCGTTGTAAATGTTTCCGTACAGCGCCCGCTGGGCGGGGCTGGCCGTCACCGAAGCGACGAATGCCGCGCGCTGGGCGGCTTCAGGGTAGACGCTCAGGATGCTGGCGACGTACACCGTGGACAACGGCACCGATAGCAGTAAAACCCACAGCGGCAGAACGATTCGGTCCCGACGCAAGAACAGGCGCAGCAGTCCAACCGTGCCGGTCAGCGGCGAGGCCGGGCGAGCAGGGCTCGTTCGGCGGTGTCGTGGACCTTGCAGGACGGTGCTCACGGAAGGGTTTTCGCCTGAGTTTCCGCGTTCGTGTCAGCGTCTTTGTCAGGGTCTGTGGCAGCGTCGGTGTCAGCGCCTGTGTCGTAGTGCCGCATGAAAAGTTCCTCCAGAGTGGGCGGCCGGCTGACCAGGCTGCGCACCCCGATTCGCCCGAGCGCCCAGACGAACTCGGGCAGGGCTGAACTGTCGACTTGGGCCCGCAAAACCCGCCCGTCGAAGTGGAGGTCCTCGACTCCCGGAATCCGAGCCAGACCCTCGGGCGGTCCGAGCAGCTCGGCGGTTACCGACGTGCGCGCCAGGTGCCGCATCGAAGCCAGGGTTCCGGTCTCCACCGTCCGGCCCGCCCTGATGATCGTGACCTGCCCGCAGAGGGCCTCGGTCTCGGCCAGTACGTGACTGGACAGCAGTACGGTGACACCGCGGTCGCGTGCCTCAAGAACGCACTGACGAAAGACGTTCTCCATCAATGGGTCCAGGCCGCTGCTGGGTTCGTCGAGCAGCAACAGTCGGGCGTTGGAGGAAAGGGCGGAGATCAGTGACACCTTCTGTCGGTTGCCCTTGGAGTAGTTGCGCACCTTCTTGGTGGGATCGAGGGCGAACCGCTCGATGAGTTCGCCGCGGCGCCGTTGGTCGATCCCGCCCCGCATTCGGGCCAACAGGTCGATGGTCTCGCCGCCGGTCAGCGACGGCCACAACGTCACCTCGCCCGGCACGTAGGCGATGTCGCGGTGCAGGGCGACCGCGTCACGCCACGGATCCCGGCCGAACAGCGCTGCCCTGCCGCCGCTCGCTCGGACGACTCCCAGTAACACCCGCAGCGTGGTGGACTTTCCCGCCCCGTTCGGGCCCAGAAAGCCATGCACCTCGCCCTCGGCGACCCGGAGGTCCAGGCCGTCAAGTGCATGCACCCGGCCGAAGTTCTTCCGCAACCCGTGCAGGTCGATCACGTTCACGGCTGCGACGCTGCCTTCGGGTCGACGTCCAGAGCATCGAGAGCCCGTGCGGCCAGATCCCGACCGAGCTGGATCACCTCGGTGGCCCGGTGAAAATCCAGGCTGCGACAACTGTTCCGCGGTACCTCGATGAGAAGGTCGGGCGGATAGGTCGCCATCTGGTGACGGGCCAAAGCGGCCTGGGCGATCTCGATGGTCCGGTTCATCACGGCGAAGCCACCGAGTTTGGGGATCGTCGGGTCCGCGGGCCCGTCGAGATCTTCTTCCGGATCCTCGCTGTCGGCATCTTGCGGGAAGAACGTCGGCTCCGGTCCGGCGCCGAATCTCTCCCAGAGCGCCGAGGTGCTGCGCACCAACCGGTTCAGCCGCTCCCGGGCCGGCGTCAGCTCGGCGCCGGCAGCCTCGTCGGCGGCGTTGTCGGTATCGGCCCGAAACAGACTGACGCCGATGGTGAGGTCGGCGTTGACAGCCGCGACGGGTGCCATCGGCAGCGGATCGAGGATTCCGCCGTCGGCCAGCAGTCGCCCGTCGAGCAGATGCGGGGAGATCACTCCGGGAATGGCGATCGAAGCGCGGATGGCGGCATCGAGCGGTCCACGTTGCAGCCATACCGATTTGCCCGCAATGAGGTCGGTCGCGACCGCGGTGTAGGGAATGGGCAGATTCTCGATCGTGGTGTCGCCCAACATGTCGCGGACAGCGTCGAGAATCTTCTCGGCCCGCAGTGACCCGGCAGCCGCTATCGACGGATCGAGCAGACGCAGCAGTGAACGCTGGGTCAGCGTGGTGGCCCAGGCGACGAACTCCTCGAGGGCGCCGGCAGCGTGCAGCCCTCCCACCAGGGCGCCCATTGAGGATCCGGCGATACCAACGACGTCGTAGCCGCGGGCCTGCAGTTCGTTGATGACGCCGATATGGGCATACCCGCGCGCGCCCCCGCTGCCGAGAGCTAACGCCACTCGTTTGGCCATGGCTCCATTCTCGTTCTGGCCGCAATAGGTTTTCCCATGATGGAAATTCCTCAGCAGCCTCCGTCGGCGGCCGCCCGCACCGCGATGATGACGCCGGCTCGTTGCGGGTCGCTCAGTTCAGCCCAGGTTTTCTGGAACGTCGCCCGGCCGGTCTCGGTGGAGCCCTGCAGATCTTCGAGGTAGGACTCGACGAGGGTGTGCGGGTCACCACCCCGGGAGTCCATCCAATCCTTGGCGGCAAGGCAGGCCTGCGCGTACTGCTCCTCGGTGGACTCTGCCGGGATGTCCAGCCTGGTGGTCACCCCGCCCGCCGACACTCCTGCCGGACCGTTCTCAGACGGGGCCCCGGATTGAGCCGCCGATTGCGCTGCGGACGGCGCCGGGCCCGGCGATAGTGCCTTGCTTCCCTGCCCCTCGACCGAGCACGCCGTCAGGGCGGCCATGACGCAGACGATGGCCAAGGGCAGGGGGTGACGATGATCTCGAGCGCTGAGCATGAGCCCCAATCTATGTTGGCGGGTTTGGTTCGGCCGTCATTGCGCATAGTCCTGCGTGACCATCCCGCGCAACCGCTCGGTCTTCTCCGGCGTCCAGCCTGGTGGCTGCATGACCGCGGCCCAGGCGTTGACGACGTCCTTGACGTAGCGATGTCCGTGGCCGTCCGGTACGTCGACCGCCACTGCCATGTCGGCGGACACCTGGAGGAAGGTCACCACCGGGATCCAGTTCATGTCGCCGGACACGTCGTAACCGCGTGGCTCGCGCAGCCAGTCCGGAATGGCGAACAGCAGGTCCGGGTTCCACCACGCGATCGGGTCGGAGGCGTGCTGGAGGTAGGCGATCCGCGGATTGCCCCAGGGCGCATCCGGACGGCCGAGGTTCTCGGCGCGCGCGGCGAACCGCACGTTGGCGCCATCGTCGAAAATCGGCAGCCACTCCGGTGAACCGGGGTCGCGATTGAAAGTGACATCGTCGCGCATCGTGTTCTGGAACGTCGGACCCGAGAACAGTGCTCCGTTGGTGCGGGCGATGATGTTGTTGGGACTCAGGAATGGGGCCTCGCCGCCGAACGAGCCAAGGCTCTCGCCGAACACGACGATCTTGGGCCGCTGGCCCTCCGGCAGCTCGCGTACCTTCTCGTCGACCGCTTCGAACAATGCCTGACCGGCCTGCCGGGCATTCTCCTTGTCCACGAGGAATGACAGCCAGCTGGGCAGGAACGAGTACTGCATGCTGACGATCGCGGTGTCACCGTTGTACATGTACTCCAGCGAGTCGGCCTCGGCTGCGTTGATCCACCCCGTTCCGGTGGTGGTTCCGACCGCGATGACTTTGCGCTTCAAGCCGCCCTCGCGTTCCAGCTCGCGGGCGGCCAGTTCCGCGGTTTCGCGAATCCCGTGGGCGGAGTGCAGCCCCGCATAGGCCCGGATCGGTTCCATGGCCGGTGCGTTGTTGAACTCACTGAGCTGCTTCACGGTTGGGCCACCGCGAACGAAGATGCGGCCCTGATTGCCCATCGACGCCCAGGACACCAACGAGCCGGGACCGCCTGACCGCAGTGAACTGGTGGGCGGCGGGTGGTTGGGGTCCATCTCGTCATTGATCGACGAGAACGTCTTGTTGAGCACGCTCATCGCGCCGCGGACCACCACGCCGTTAAGGATCGCGATTGCCAGTGCCAGCAGCAGAGTCACCACGACGACGAACGAAACCCGAGGAGGGGCAACGCGATTGAGCAGGCCGACGAGGAACCTCACCAGCCTGCCGATGAGTTGGCCGATCTCGACGAACACGAACAGCAGGACCACCGACAGTAGCGCGGCCTGGATGTAGTTGTACCAGTGCAGTCGTGGCACGCCCATGAGGTCGCGAACGTGGTTCTGCCAGATATGGAAGTAGATGATGCCGGCCAGCAGACCGAGTGCGCCGAGGATGACCAGAACGGTCCAAGCCCGGCGCGGCGCGGGAGGGCTGCTGGGCCGCGACTGCATGAACCGAACCAGCCAGACGCCGAACACACCGAGTCCGTAGCCGATCGAGCCTGCTGCGCCGCTCACGATGCCTTGGAACAACGGGCCGCGGGGCAAGAGCGACGGTGTCATCGACAGCAGCAGGAAAATCAGGCCGACGGCGGTGCCGGTGAAGGTGTACCGCCGCTGCCACCAGTCCCGCTTAGGTTCCTGGGGCTGCGCGGGCCTGGGTGCGGCCTCGGTGACGGTCACGAGCAGCAACCCTAGCGGTGGCTGAAATTCGGGGCGCGCTTCTCGGTGAAGGCAGCCATGCCCTCGGACTGGTCCTCGGTCGCAAACGCCGAGTGGAAGAGTCGCCGCTCGTAGAGCAACCCCTCGGCGAGACTTGATTCGAACGCCCGGTTGACGGCCTCCTTGGCCATTCGGGCGGCCGAGCGGGACATCTGCGAAATCGTGGTGGCCACCGCGTTGGCCTCGTCGAGGAGCTTGTCTACGGGGACGACCCGGGACACCAGGCCGCTGCGTTCGGCCTCGGCGGCGTCGATCATCCGGCCGGTGAGGATCATGTCCATCGCCTTCGCCTTGCCGATCGCGCGGGTCAACCGCTGCGAGCCGCCCATACCGGGCAGCACGCCGAGCTTGATCTCCGGCTGGCCGAACTTCGCGTTGTCGGCGGCGATGAGAACGTCGCACATCATCGCAAGCTCACAGCCCCCGCCCAGGGCGTAGCCGGCCACCGCGGCGATCAGCGGGGTGCGCACCGCGGTCAGCCGGCCCCAGCCGGCGAATAAATCGGAGTCGAACACCTCGGAGAAGGACAGTGCGGCCATCTCCTTGATGTCGGCACCCGCCGCGAACGCCTTGGCCGAACCGGTGACGATGATGGCCCCGATGCCCGCATCGGCGTCGAACTCCGCGGCGGCCGCGGTGACTTCCGCCATCACCTGGCTGTTCAACGCGTTCAGCGCTTCCGGACGGTTGAGTGTGATTGTGCCGACCCGCTCGGTGCGGGTCGTCAGAATGGTCTCGTAGCTCACGTGTGCTCCTTGTCGCGGCGTCAGAACGTCAGGTCCGGATGGGCTGGTGCGAAGTAGCCGTCGATGTCCTCGTCGGTGACCGCCGCCAGCGAAGCCGGTGACCACTGCGGGTTCCGGTCCTTGTCCACCAGTTGTGCGCGGATGCCTTCGACCAGGTCATGCGAGCGCAGTGACGCGCACGACACCCGGTACTCCTGCACCAGAACCTGCTCCAGGCTCTCCAGCTTCGCGGCTCGGCGCACTGCTGCGAGGGTGACGGCAAGGGCAATCGGCGAACGGGTCGCGATGAGGTCGGCTGCGTCGTTTGCCGGGCCCTCGTCGTGGCTCCGCAGCGCGGCAACGATGTCGGCGACGCTCCGTCCGGCGTAGCAATGGTCTATCCAGTTCCGTTTCGCGGCAAGGCTACTGGGGGGTGGATCTTCGGCGAAGGCGGTAATCGCGTTCTCCACCCCTTCGCCGGCGATCGCCGCGACGAAGGGTTCAAGCTCGCGCTGCGGGACGTAGTGGTCGGCGAAACCGAGCGCTATCGCATCGGCCCCGGAGAATGGCGCGCCGGTCAGCGCAGCATGCAGGCCGAGTCGGCCCGGAGCGCGCGACAACAGGTAGGTACCCCCGACGTCGGGGATGAATCCGATGCCGACTTCGGGCATGGCGATCTTGGAGTTGTCGGTGACCACGCGCACATTGCCGTGTGCGCTGACACCGACGCCGCCGCCCATCACAATGCCGGCCATCAGCGCGACGTAGGGCTTGGGGTAGCGGCCGATCGTGGCGTTCAGGCGGTACTCGTCGAACCAGAACGCACGCGCTTCGGCACCGTCGGCTTTGGCGCTGTGATAGATGGCGACCACGTCCCCGCCGGCGCACAGGCCGCGCTCGCCGGCGCCGTCGACCACCACGGCGCGCACCTCGTCGTCCCCGGCCCAGTCGGACAGGGTCTGGTGCATGGCAATGACCATGGAGTGGGTCAGCGAATTGATCGCACTCGGGCGGTTGAGGGTGATGAAACCGACACCGCCGTGGACTCGGGTCAGGATCTCGTGGGAGTCAGCCGGCACGTCCAACTCTTACCAGGTCACCCCGGCGAGGTGACTCCGCGGGTACTGTCAGGGTCACGGTCGTCTCGGGAACATAGCGGCGTGCTCGACCGTTAGAGGCTGTGTACACCAATGTTTAGGAAGGAATCCACGGTGCGGGAAACCAGCAACCCGATTCTCCGCTCGCTGCCCCAGCGAGAGGGCGGATACGCGCAGTACGGAACCGGTATGGCCGGAGCAGCCAATCAGGTCGGCTTCCGGACTCAGGCCTACGGCCCGCCGCAGACCGGTGTTTCACGGCCACTGACCATCGATGACGTCGTCACCAAGACCGGCATCACCCTCGGTGTGCTGAGCGTGGTGGCGGCGATTTCCTACTTCCTCGTCGGGTCGAATCCGGGCCTGGCGGGTCCGTTCACCATGTTCGGCGCGATCGGTGGGCTGGTCTTGGTGTTGATCGCCTCCTTCGGTCGCAAGCAGGACAGCCCGGCCCTGGTGCTGAGCTACGCCGCACTCGAGGGTCTGTTCCTCGGCGGCCTTTCCTGGGTTTTCGGGAACCTCCTCGTGCAGGGCATCAGTGCCGGAGCCCTCATCACCCAGGCCATTCTCGGCACCGTCGGCGTGTTCTTCGGCATGCTGGTGGTCTACAAGACCGGGGCCATCCGGGTCACTCCGAAGTTCACCCGGATGCTGTTCGCCAGCATGATCGGTGTGTTGGTGCTGATGCTGGGCAGCCTGGTGATCAGCCTGTTCACCCACAGCGCCGGCCCGCTGCGTGACGGCGGTCCGCTGGCCATCGTGTTCTCGCTGGTGGTCATCGTCATCGCCGCTCTGAGCTTCCTGGTCGACTTCGACTCCGCGGACCAGCTGATCCGTGCCGGCGCGCCGGAGAAGGCCGCCTGGGGTATCGCCCTGGGGCTGACCGTCACCCTGGTCTGGCTCTACCTGGAGATCCTGCGCCTGCTGAGCTACTTCTACTCCAGCGACCGCTAGAACCACTCGCGCGAGAAGGCCCCGCTCCGGCGGGGCTTTTTCGTTTGCCGAGTCTGCATCTGGTGCGCCGAGTCTGCGCACAGATCGGTTTCGGTCCACAACCGGCGATCTGTGCGCAGACTCGATCGCACTGAACCGACGAGGGTGGGCTCATGGCCCAACTTCATGGACCCTTTGTCGGTCGCGAAGCGATCGCAGCCGGCTTGCTCGGCAAGCATCAGCTGCGGGTCGGCTATCGGGCTGTTCATCCCGGTGTCTACGTGTCGGCGTCGGCGCAGCTGACCGTGGCTGATCGGGCGAAGGCGGCTTGGCTGTGGTCGGGCCGGCGCGGCGTGGTCATGGGGTCGACGGCAGCGGCATTGCACGGAGCGCGGTGGGTGGACCAGGCACGGCCGGTCGAACTCGTATCGGCGAACGTCAGGCCGCCCAACGGTGTGCAGACCCGGAAGCTCAGTCTCCGTCCCGACGAGTTGATGGCACTACGGGGCCTGCCGGTGACCACACCTGCGCGAACTGCGTTCGACATCGGCCGGCAAAAGCCGACCGGGCCCACTGTCGCCGCGATGGACGCACTGCTGCGGGCAACCGGTATCCGGCCAGAAGAGGTTTCGATGATCGCGGCCAGGCATCCCGGCGCCCGGGGGCTTCGTCAAGTGGAGTCCGTGCTCGACCTCGTCGATTCCGGCGCGCAGTCACCACGCGAAACCTGGCTTCGGCTCTTGCTTATCGGCGATGGACTTCCACGGCCCACGACTCAAATACCGGTTCCTGTCGATGACCGAACGACCTACCACCTGGACCTGGGTTGGGAACAGGTCATGATCGCCGTCGAGTACGACGGTGAGCAGCACCGCACCGACCGCTGGCAGTACACGAAGGACATCCGTCGGTCCGAGGAGCTTGCGAACCTCGGTTGGCTGATCATTCGGGTGGTAGCCGGGGACCGGAGCGCCGACATCCTGCGTCGGATCCACCAGGCATGGCGGAAACGGGGAATCGAGTCTGCGCGAGGAGCGTCGAGTCTGCGCCCAGAGCGCGTCAGCAGTTGAAATCGCGATCTGTGCGCAGACTCGATTTTGCGGTGGCCGGCCCTGCGGCGGCTCAGCTCAGCCGCTCGACCACCATCGCCATGCCCTGTCCGCCGCCGACGCACATGGTCTCCACCCCGAACGTCTTGTCGTAGGTCGCCAGGTTGTTCAGCAGTGTTGCGGTGATGCGGGCACCGGTCATGCCGAACGGATGCCCCAACGCGATAGCGCCGCCGGAGACGTTGAGCTTGTCCTCGTCGATACCCAGCGCCCGCGCCGAGCCGAGCACCTGGACGGCAAATGCCTCGTTGATCTCGAACAGGTCGATGTCGGCGATCGACAGTCCCGCGTTGGCCAGTGCCCTCTTGACTGCCTCGATCGGCCCGAGCCCCATGATCTCCGGTGATAGCCCGGACACCCCGGTGGACACGACGCGGGCCAACGGGGTGAGCCCCAGCTCCTTTGCCTTGGTATCGGACATGACCACCACCGCTGCAGCGCCGTCATTCAGGGGGCAGGCGTTGCCGGCGGTCACGGTGCCGTTCGGACGGAACACCGGCTTCAGTTGGCTGATCTTTTCGTAGGTCGTGCCGGCGCGCGGTCCGTCGTCGGTGGAGACGACGGTGCCGTCGGGCAGCGTCACCGGCGAGATCTCCCGGGCGAAGAAGCCGCTCTTGATGGCCGCCTCGGCGCGATTCTGGCTGAGCACGCCCCAGCGGTCCTGGTCCTCGCGGCTGATGCCGGTGTAGAGGGCCACGTTCTCGGCGGTCTGGCCCATAGCGATGTAGACGTCAGGCAGCTGCCCATCCTCGCGCGGGTCGTGCCAGGAGGCCGCGCCCTGCTCGGCGGCCAGAGCAGTGCGGGCCTCGGCTTCGTTGAACATCGGATTGCGGCTGTCTGGCCAGCCGTCCGACGTTCCATGGGGGAATCGCGACACCGTCTCGACGCCTGCGGAGATGAACGCGTGGCCCTCGCCGGCCTTGATGGCGTGGAACGCCATTCGGGTTGTCTGCAAGGACGACGAACAATAGCGGTTGACGGTGACCCCGGGGAGATAGTCATAACCCAACTCGACGGCCACCACCCGGGCGATGTTGAACCCGGACTCGCCGCCGGGTTGCCCGCACCCCATCATCAGGTCGTCGATGTCGCGGGGGTCCAGGCTGGGCACCTTGTCCATTGCGGCACGGACCATCTGCGTGGCCAGGTCATCGGGACGCATGCTGATCAGCGAGCCCTTCCCGGCACGACCGATCGGGGAGCGGGCGGTGGAGACTATGACGGCTTCGGGCATGACGAGACTCCTGGCTAGACGGGTGCGTTGCAAGCAAACCTAGCTTGCGTGCCGGCGCAGCCGTCTGCCCAGCGGGGTAACTCGCGTTTCGTCCACCGTCGCAGTTTCCGGCGGGGTTCGCAGCTGGCGCCCCAGCGATTGGCCCAGCGTCTGACGCAGCTTGCTACCCATCGTTTGGCCCAGTGCCGTGCACAGTGGGGCCAGCATTGCCTCGGCCGCCAACGCGTACCCGGCAGCGGAGGGGTGATAACGGTCCTCGGCGAAGAGCCGCTCCGGTTCGGTCAGGAAATGCGGCCGCAACATGGCTAACGCCACTGGGATGCCGCCGGCGGCGCGCACCGCGTCGGATTGGGCGCGGGCGAGGCGAAGGCCTAGCGCGCGGGCGGTCCACCGCAGCGGTTGCGGAATGGCGTCGATAACACCCAGGTCGGGGCAGGTGCCGACGACGACGGCTGCGCCGGTGGAACGCAGTCGATTCACCGTCGAGCCGAGTCGCCGTGCCGAGGCGCCAATCGCGTTGAGCGACGTGACGTCATTGGCGCCGATCATGATTACCGCGGCATGCGGTGGCGGGCCAGCCACCAATGCGGCGTCTAGTTGGCTGACCAGGCCTTTCGATGTTGCACCCACCATCGCCTTCGTTGACAGCCGCACCCGGGCTCCGGCAAGTTCGGCGAGCCCGCGGGCCAGCCTGACGCCGGGCACCTCGTCGGCCTCGCGGCAGCCATAACCCGCCGCGGTCGAGTCACCGAAGACCATCAAATGGACGTCCACGGCGGTGTCCCGTGCCCACCGGCGAACCGGTCCGTCGGAGGCCACATAGACGCCGTCAGCGCGAGGTGGAGCGTCCCAGGCCTTCGGAATAATGCTGCGGGCTTGGTCGACCTGACCGCACAGCAAATTCCGGGCGCCCACTACAGCGCTGCCGGTAGAGGCGAGGACGCCTGCTACAGCAAGTGCTGTTGATGGACGAAGTCCCATGGTCACAGGCTTATTGTAACGATCTGCGCCCGGAAGGAAACCCCTTTCATAGATCATTTAGATAACGGCCCGGCATCAGATCCAGCAAAATTCGCTATAGTGAAGTGTGGTTCCTATCACATGTGGCATGCTGTGGAACCTGACGCGCGTTGGGCGTGTCGGGACGAGGCACATCACTACAACGACGTAGGGAGTGTTGATCATGACCGCACCAAGCAAGGTCCTGCCCGCGACTGCGCGGCCGAGTTGCGCTGGTCCGCGTCGCTACCCGGTCAGCGACGGGCAGCCAGTCGAGGTCATCGAAGACGGCCCGAGCATCCAGGCCCGGTTGGTGTCGATCGGCACTCGCCTGACGATGTGGCCGGCACTGGCCGTCCTGAGTCACGTTCCGCACTGGCCCTGGCCGTTCGGACTCGTCGACTTCGTCGCCCGGGCGCTGCTGCCTTCGCCGGGAACGGTTCGAGCCACCGTGAGCCTCCCCAACGCCTCGGCCCAACTGGTCCGTGCCCCCGGGGTTCTGCCCGCCGACGGCCGACGCCGGGTGGTGCTGTACATGCACGGCGGGGCATTCATGACCTGCGGGGTCAACTCGCACAGCCGCATCTCGGTGGCACTGTCGAAGTTCGCCGACTCGCCGGTGCTCGTCGTCGACTACCGGCTGATCCCCAAGCACACCATCGGGATGGCGATCGACGACTGCTATGACGGCTACCGTTGGCTGCGGTTGCGCGGTTATGAGCCCGACCAGATCGTTCTCGCCGGAGACTCGGCCGGCGGCTATCTCGCCATGTCACTGGCGCAGCGACTGCAGGCGGAAGGCGAAACCCCTGCCGCGCTGGTCGCGATCTCTCCACTGTTGCAACTCGAGCAGGATCCCAAGCTGGCCCACCCGAACGTCTACAGCGACGCGATGTTCCCGCCCAAGGCGTTCGACGCCCTGGTCGCGCTGGTTGCCCGGGCGGCTGCCGACCACGTCGTCGACGGCGTGCCCGAGGACGTGTACGAACCGCTGGACAACATCACCCCCGGCCTGCCGCAGACCCTGATCCACGTCTCAGGTTCGGAGATCCTGCTGCACGACGCACGGGTCGCCGCACGCCGGTTGGCCGGTGCGGGGGTGCCGACCCAGGTTCGGGTGTGGCCGGGACAGATCCACGACTTCCAACTCGCTGAGCCGTTGATACCGGAGGCCACCCGGTCTCTGCGTCAGATCGGTGAGTACATCCGTGAGGCCACCGGCTAAACGCTCGGCGGGAGCCTGCAACGATGGAGGGCATGCGAATTGCCCGCCACGTCAGCGATCTGATCGGCAACACCCCTCTGGTCCGACTCAACTCGGTGGTGCCGACGGGCTCCGCGTTGGTGGCCGCCAAGGTTGAATATCTCAATCCGGGCGGCAGTTCCAAGGACCGCATCGCCGTCAAGATGATCGACGCTGCCGAGGCCAGCGGCCAACTCAAGCCCGGCGGAACCATAGTCGAGCCCACCTCGGGCAATACCGGTGTGGGCCTGGCACTGGTGGCCCAGCGCCGTGGTTACCGGTGCGTTTTCGTGTGCCCGGACAAGGTCAGTGAGGACAAGCAGAACGTGCTGCGCGCCTACGGCGCTGAAGTGATCGTCTGTCCGACCGCTGTTGCTCCCGACGACCCGCAAAGCTACTACAGCGTCTCCAACCGTCTGGTCGCCGAAATCGAGGGTGCTTGGAAACCCGACCAGTACTCCAATCCCAACGGCCCCGCCAGCCATTACGAAAGCACGGGCCCGGAGATCTGGGCCGACACCGACGGGCGGGTCACCCATTTCGTCGCGGGGGTGGGCACCGGAGGGACCATCTCCGGGGCCGGCCGCTACCTCAAAGAGGTTTCCGACGGTCGCGTGCAAGTGATCGGCGCCGACCCGGAGGGTTCGGTGTACTCCGGCGGCACCGGCAGGCCTTACCTGGTCGAGGGCGTGGGCGAGGACTTCTGGCCGACGGCCTACGACCCCACCATCCCCGACCGCATCGTCGCCGTCTCCGATGCCGACTCGTTCGATATGACCCGCCGCCTGGCCCGCGAGGAGGCGCTGCTGGTGGGTGGCTCCTGCGGGATGGCGGTGGTGGCCGCGCTGAAGGTGGCCGAAGAGGCCGGGCCGGACGCTCTCGTCGTCGTTCTGCTGCCCGACGGCGGTCGCGGCTACATGTCGAAGATCTTCGACGATCACTGGATGTCGTCGTACGGCTTCCTGCGCAATCCGCTGGACGACTCACTGCCACAGCCTGTGGTCGGTGACGTTCTGCGCGGCAAATCCGGTGCGCTGCCGGACCTGGTCCACACCCATCCGTCGGAAACAGTGCGCGATGCGATCGGAATCCTGCGCGAATACGGGGTCTCGCAGATGCCGGTGGTTGGCGCCGAGCCGCCGGTGATGGCGGGCGAGGTTGCCGGCAGCGTATCCGAGCGCGATCTGCTGTCAGCCGTGTTCGAAGGCCGAGCGAAGCTCGCCGACGCGGTGGCCCTGCACATGGGTCCGCCGTTGCCGTTGATCGGGGCCGGTGAGCGGGTCAGCGAGGCGGCCGAACGACTGCGGGACGCCGACGCCGTGATGGTGGTCGAGGGCGGCAAGCCGGTTGGGGTCATCACCCGGCACGATTTGCTTGGGTTCCTATCTGAGGGGCCCCGCCGCCGCTGAGCGGGTAGGGTTCGGAGAACCTGTTGGACATCGCATCGAGGACTGCAAGAAAGGCTTGTTCAGCACATGACCGAACCGCCCCAGCCCCCGTCAGGAAACCAGCCCCCGCCAGGGAACTTCCCGCCGCCCGGCAATTTCCCGCCGCCCGGCAATTTTCCCCCGCCAGGTAACTTCCCGCCGCCCGGTAACTACCCACCACCGGGGGGCTACCCACCACCGGGTGGCTACCCGCCACCGGGGGGCTACTACGCGCCGGTTCCCGGCGCACCCGGTGCGTTGCCCACTGAGGCGTACACGTCCTGGTTCACCCGGGTGCTCGCCTATGTGATCGATTCGCTGCCGGTAGCCGTCCTGGTTGGTATCGGCGAGGGCGTCATGTTCGCGACGGCGAACAACGAGTGCATCAGCGACACCACCGAGAGCACCTACAACGTTTCGTGTGTCTCGCAGCCCTCGGGCCTGGGCATGACCGTGGCGTTCGTCTTTGGGCTGGCTGCATTCGTCTTCGCGGTCTGGAACTACGGTTACCGGCAGGGCACCACCGGGTCGAGCATCGGCAAATCGGTTATGAAGTTCAAGGTGGTAGCCGAGGCGACGGGTCAACCCATCGGCTTTGGTTTGTCGATCGTGCGGCAGCTGGCTCACATCGTGGATGCCGTGATCTGCTACATCGGCTACCTGTTCCCGTTGTGGGACGCGAAGCGGCAGACAATCGCGGACAAGATCATGAAGACGATCTGCTTGCCCATCTGACGCAGCCTGACGAATTCAGAGGAGCTCTATGAGCCAGCCGCCCAACACCCCTGACGACGTTCCGTCGGGGGAGCGCCCGGCTTCGGCATCGACTGGCTCAGGGTATCCGCCGCCATCCGCCGGTGCGGGCGATCCGCAGCAGCCTGCCGGTGCGGGATATTCGCAGCCACAGGGTTGGAGTTACCCCTCGCCTCCGAGTGGCTCGGGGTATCCACCCCCTGGCGGCTCGGGGTACCCATCCCCTGGCGGCACGGGGTATCCGCCGCCGGGATGGGGCTATCCGCCCCCGCCCCCCGCTGGCGGCTATCCGGCTCCGGGCGGATTCCCGCCACCGCCGCCAGGTGGCTACCCGCCCCCGCCGCCCCCCCAGGGCGGGTATGCACCGCCGCCCCCCGGCTACGGGATGCGGCCGGCCTACAGCGTCGGCGAGGCGTTCGGCTGGGCATGGAACAAGTTCACCAAGAACGCGGGCCCGCTGATTGTGGCCACTTTGGTGTTCGCCCTCGTAATCCTTGGGATTACCGGTCTGATGTTTTGGTTGCTCAGGCAGGTCTCACCCGAAACCTTCTCGGTTTTCGACACCGCCGGTGGGGTTGTGGAGACGACGGCTCTCGACATCAACGGTGTCGGAATGGCCGTCATGATTCTGGGCTGGCTGATTCTCGCGGTCGTCAGCGGTGTGGTCGCCTCGGCCTGGTACTGCGGCCTGCTGGACATCGCGAACGGGCAACCGGTGACCGTCGGATCATTCTTCCGTCCCCGCAACGCCGTCGCAGTGGTACTCGCGGCCCTGCTCGTCGGACTCGTATCCTCGGTGGTCAATGCTCTCGGAGCCATGGTGCCGATTGTCGGGCCGCTGCTGTCCGCCCTTGTCGTGGCGCTGATCGGCATTTTCACCTTCTTCACGACGGTGTCGATTGTCGATCGCAATTTGTCTCCCATCGACGGCATCCGAGCCAGCATCGACGTGGCCAAGACCCAGTTCGGTCAGGTCCTGCTGGCCTGGCTCGTGCTCGTCGCCGTGACGTTCGTCGGGGCTTTGCTTTGCTTGGTCGGTCTGCTGGTGGCGTTGCCGGTTGCCTACCTGTTCAAGGTCTACACCTGGCGCAGGCTCACTGGCAATTCGGTGGCGCCGGCGATCGGGTAGAAGTGGTGACGAAGACCAGCCGATGACGGACGCGCACCGCGGTTTTGCGACTCGGGCGATCCACGCCGGATACCGCCCCGACCCCTCCACCGGTGCGGTCAATGCACCGATTTATGCCAGCAGCACGTTCGCCCAGGACGGCGTCGGCGGGCTACGCGGTGGATACGAATACGCGCGCACCGGAAACCCCACGCGCACCGCACTGGAGATAGTGCTGGCCGCGGTCGAAGATGGTCGATACGGCAGAGCGTTCAGTTCCGGAATGGCCGCCAGCGACTGCGCGCTCCGGGCCGTCCTGCGACCCGGCGATCACATCGTGATCCCCGATGACGCCTACGGCGGAACCTTCCGGTTGATCGACAAAGTGTTCCGGGAATGGGGTGTTCGACACACGCCGGTGCATCTGGCTGATCTCGATGCGGTCAAGTCAGCCATCACCACAGACACCAAGTTGATCTGGGTGGAGACACCGACCAATCCGCTGCTGAACATCGCCGACATTACGGCGCTCGCGGCGATCGGGCATGCAGCGCGTGCAACGGTGTTGGTCGACAACACGTTCGCTTCCCCCGCCCTACAGCAGCCATTGAGCCTCGGTGCGGACATCGTCCTGCATTCCACGACGAAGTACATCGGCGGCCATTCCGATGTGGTGGGTGGCGCGCTGGTGACCGACAGCGAAGAACTCGACGCCAAGTTCGCATTCCTGCAGAACGGCGCCGGAGCCGTACCCGGACCCTTCGACGCGTACTTGACCATGCGTGGGTTGAAGACACTCGAACTGCGGATGCAACGCCACAGCGAGAATGCCACCAAGGTAGCCGAGTTCATGGTCGAGCATCCCGCAGTCAGTCAGGTGCTCTATCCCGGACTGCCGTCGCACCCGGGGCACGACGTCGCGGCCCGGCAGATGCGTGGCTTCGGTGGCATGGTCTCGGTACGGATGCGAGGGGGAGTGGACGCTGCCCGTGCGTTGTGCTCGCGCACAGAGATTTTCATTCTCGCCGAGTCGCTGGGCGGGGTGGAGTCGCTGATCGAGCATCCGGGCGCGATGACCCATGCCTCGACGGCGGGTTCGGTGTTGGAGGTTCCCGACGATCTGGTTCGGCTGTCGGTGGGTATCGAGGATCCGGCTGACCTGCTCGCCGACCTCGGTCAGGCCTTAACCTAACGCCGGCAACACCGCTGCCGCGGTGACTTCGAGGTTCACCTCAGTGGTCTTGGATCGGTCGGCCCAACCGCCGGCGGACACTTCGCGGGCCCGTGCTTGCGCATGTTGGAGTGCGACAGGGTCGAGGTTCAGCGCTGCCAAACCGTCCACCCGCAACAGGAGTCCCGAGATTATCGCTGTTACCGGATCCGCAACGTGTTGCCCCAACAGCGTGTCCTGTAATGCCTTGCGGGCCTGGGCGACTCGCGTCGGATTGTTGACCGGCCATTTATAAGTGTTGCGGCGCAGGCGATGTGAAGATAACTGGATCTGATGCAGCTGTCCGGTCCGCAGGAGCTGGTCGAGTACGTCGTCCTCGGAGCGCTTGCGCAACTTGGCAATTGCTGCCGCCGGGGTGAGTGGCGCGACTGCCAGCAGAGCCAGCGTTGGCCGGACCGCCGGGTCCATCGGTACCGGGCCGGACAGGGCCACCAGGTGACCGGGTGCGATCGGCTCGCCCGGCATCGCGGGCCGTACCCGTCCGTCGTAAGCCAGGTCGAGGATCAATGCGGCTGCCAGCGTGCGCCCCAGGCTCGAGCGGTCAAGGTGCGGCTGTGCCGACGGGTTGTCGAGCAACAGCAGAAGTAGGTCTTCGGCGATGCGCGCCATGGGTGTGTAAGGCCGCGCCCCGGGTTAGGCGTGATACGGCTCGGCGCTGACCAGCGTGACCTTCACCGTGCTGCCGTTGGGGACGGTGTAGGTACGGGTTTCGCCCTCTTTGGCGTTCAGCAGAGACGCGCCCAGCGGTGAATTCGGCGAGTAGACCTCGAGTTTGCCGGTTCCGGCCACTTCCTGGCGGGTGGCTATCAGGAAGGTTTCGGTGTCGGACTCGTCGCCGTCGTAGTAGACCTTGACCACCGAGCCGGGCAGGGCGACCCCGGATTGCTTGGGCGCTTCACCGACTTTGGCGGTGTTCAGCAGCTCCTGCAATTGACGGATGCGGGCCTCTTCCTGGCCTTGCTGCTCGCGCGCGGCGTGATATCCACCGTTCTCCCGCAGGTCGCCTTCTTCGCGGCGGTCGTTGATCTCCGCGGCGATAACCGGGCGGTGGCCGATCAGCTGGTCGAGTTCGGCCTTGAGCTTGTCGAACGATTCCTGCGTCAGCCAGACCACCTGGGTGTCGGTCATCTCGTCGCGCTCCTAGTCTATTTCTGCCGTCTATTTCTGCCGCATTTGTGTTCCTGCCGGAGGTGCGGGCTGTCCCCGCGTGTATTGCTTGGGTGGCGAGTCGACGCACGCTAATGAAGCAATACACGGCTCCCAGCAGGAACCGTGTATGTAACAAGTGTACCACCGGCACGTTTGGTGAAATCGGCGGTTCTGCCGGCCGTCAGGAAGCGGCCAGATAGCCGGGCACGTCGGTGCCGCACCCATAGATGTCGCCGACGAACGGCTGCGAATAGGACTTGACCGTCGTGGTGACCTGGATTGTCCGCTCGTCGGAGCCGGGCACCAGGACCTCGCGACGGCCGATCTCGGCGCCGTCCCGCGATCTGGCCCGCACGATGCACACCACCGGGGTCGAGGGATCGCGCCTCGTCACGCTTATCGTGACGGACATCGTCTGGTTGTCGAGAATGTCGTAGCCGACGGCCTTGCTGGTTATCTCGGCCCCCTCGAACCGCTGGTAGGCCACTACGGCCAGGCCGAGGCCGGCCAGCACCACGAGCAGCCTAAGTCCGATGGCCACGCGGCGGCGGGCCGCGGGTGGCATCCCGGGCCTGCCGTACCGCGACGTCAGGTTGGTCAAGCCGGACGCCGCACGCGAGAAGACTGGATTTCAGGCACCCCTAACGGAATGGGACTATGTAAGCCGACGACTTTCTCAGACACAGTAGGCCTGTCGTGAAGTCGGCCAGAAACGCACCTTAGGTAGAAGGACTCAGAGGGACAAGTGACCGAACTGCGCTTGATGGCGGTTCACGCCCATCCGGACGACGAGGCCAGTAAGGGTGCGGCCACCCTGGCCCGCTACGTCGACGAAGGCCATCGGGTCCTGGTGGTCACCCTGACCGGCGGCGAGCGAGGTGACATTCTCAATCCGGCTATGGACACCCCTGAGGTCCGGGAGCGTATCGCTGACGTCCGTCGTAGCGAAATGGCCAGGGCTGCAGAGATTCTCGGTGTAGAGCATCACTGGTTGGGGTTCGTCGACTCCGGCCTTCCGGAAGGCGACCCGCTGCCTCCGTTGCCGGACGGCTGCTTTGCCGCGATCCCGCTGGAGGAGCCGGTCGCCAAGCTGGTCAGGCTGATTCGCGAATTCCGGCCGCACGTGATGACAACCTATGACGAGGCGGGTGGCTATCCGCATCCGGATCATATTCGCTGCCATCAGGTTTCGGTGGCCGCCTACGAATCCGCTGCCGATGGCGCGGTGCAGCCCGAGGCCGGCCCGCCGTGGGAGGTCAGCAAGCTGTATTACAACCACGGATTCCTGCGGAAGCGCTTGCAGACGTTGCAGGACGAATTCGCCCGCAACGGCCAGGAGGGCCCGTTCGCCAGCTGGCTGGAGCACTGGGATCCCGACAACGATCCGCACGCCAATCGGGTCACCACCCGAGTCCACTGTGCGGCCTATTTCGCGCAACGTGACGATGCTCTGCGTGCGCACGCCACCCAGATCGATCCGGAGGGCTTCTTCTTCGCCACCCCTCTGGAATGGCAGCAACGGCTGTGGCCCACCGAGGAGTTCGAACTGGCCCGCTCGCGAGTCCCGGCTGTGCTACCCGAAGACGATCTGTTCGCCGGAATCGAGGTATTCGAATGACGTATCTGTTAATGGGTTTTGCCCTCGAGGGGCCGAAGACGGGACCCGATGTGGGCAAGGCCAGCCCGGTCGGCCTGCTCATCGTCGTGCTGCTCCTCATTGCCGTCTTCGTCCTGGTGTGGTCGATGAACCGTCACCTCAAGCGGATTCCGGCGAGCTTCGACGCCGAGGAGTCCCAGGCTCCCGACGGGGCCGACACCGAACGGCCGGTCGATGAGTCCGGAAGCTAACACGCTGGCCGGGGCCACCAGCCCCTATCTGCGTCAGCACGCCGACAACCCGGTGCACTGGCAGCAGTGGAGCGCCGGGGCGCTGGCCGAGGCGGCGGCACGCGACGTCCCCATCCTGCTCTCGATCGGCTACGCCGCCTGCCACTGGTGCCACGTCATGGCCCATGAGTCGTTCGAGGACCAGCGCGTCGCCGAGGCGATGAACGAATTCGTCTGCATCAAGGTCGACCGTGAGGAGCGCCCCGACCTCGATGCCGTCTACATGAACGCCACAGTGGCGATGACCGGGCAGGGCGGCTGGCCGATGACCTGCTTTTTGACTCCCGACGGCCGCCCGTTCTTTTGCGGCACCTACTTCCCCAAACCGCAGTTCCTGGCACTGCTGGCCGCCGTGGGGGAAACCTGGCGTGACCGCCGCGACGAGGTCGAGCAGGCCAGCGATCACGTCGCCGGCGAACTTCGTCGGATGGCTTCGGGGCACCGGGGCGGCGGCCCGGAGGTGTCGCCACCGCTGTGCGATCACGCGGTCTCGGCTGTGCTGCGCGAGGAAGACACCACCCGTGGCGGATTCGGCGGCGCGCCGAAGTTTCCGCCGTCGGCGCTGCTGGAAGCGCTACTGCGAACCCACGAGCGCACGGCATCCCCGGTGCCGCTGGGTGCGGTCCGGCGGACCTGTGCGGCGATGGCCCGCGGAGGGATCTACGACCAACTCGCCGGTGGTTTCGCCCGCTACAGCGTCGACGCCGAATGGGTGGTTCCGCATTTCGAGAAGATGCTTTACGACAATGCCCTGCTGTTGCGGGTCTACTCCCATTGGTTCAGGCGTACGCAGGATCCCCTGGCCGGACGGATTGCTGCGGAAACGGCGGCCTTCCTGATCCGTGATCTGCGGCAGGGCACGATGTTCGTCTCGGCGTTGGACGCCGACGCAGCCGGCACCGAAGGCTCCACCTACGTGTGGACGCCCGGTCAGCTGCGCGAGGTTCTCGGCGACGATGACGGCGCATGGGCGGAGCTGCTCTTCGCGGTCACCCCGGACGGGACTTTCGAACACGGCGCCTCGGTGCTGCAACTGCCGGCTGACCCCGATGACCCGGCGCGTTTCGAGCGGGTGCGCTCGGAGTTACTTGCGTCGCGAAGCGCACGCCCCCAGCCGGCCCGGGACGACAAGGTGGTGACAGCCTGGAACGGATTGGCGATCACCGCACTCGCCGAAGCCAGTGTGGCATTAGCCGATCCCAGCCTGCTGACGGCGGCGGAGCAGTGCGCCGTCGCCTTAATGGACCTGCACTTCGACGGCCGGTTGCGGCGGGCCAGCCTCGGTGGCCGGCTGGGAGAGAGTGCGGCGATTCTGGAGGACCACGCGATGCTGGCCACCGGATTGCTGACGTTGTATCAGTTGACCGGTACCGGCCGCTGGCTGGACGACGCCACCGCCCTGATCGACCTTGCTCTGCGGCACTTTGCCGATCCGGATCGCCCGGGTCGGTGGTTCGACACCGCCGACGACGCCGAGCAGTTGATGGTCCGCCCTGTCGACCCGGTCGACGGCGCCACCCCCTCGGGGGCATCGGCTATCGCCGAGGCGCTGCTGAGCGCGGCGCATCTGGTCGACGACGACCGGGCCGGTCGCTACGGCGAAGCGGCAGCCGACACCCTGCTGGCGCACTCCCAACTGCTGGCCCGTGCGCCGCGGTCGGCCGGGCACTGGCTGGCGGTCGCCGAGGCCGCAGTCCGCGGTCCCCTGCAGGTTGCCGTCGCCACCACCGATGCCAACTCGCCGCTCCTGGCGGCCGCTCGCCGGTTGGTGCCCGGCGGGACCGTCGTCGTCGGCGGGCCGGCGAACTCCATGCCACTGCTGGTCGGCCGGGACCGGGTGGGCGGGGTCGATGCGGCCTATATCTGCCGGGGCAGGGTGTGCGATCTGCCTGTCACCGGCGCTGAAGAACTCGCGGCCGCATTAGGGGTGCCCCCGGTAGCCTGACTGCATGGTCGACGCCGAGCACATCACCCAGACCGTGCATCGCTACCTTGAGTTGGTCGGCGGCGGGAGTGCTGATGACATCGCCGACCTCTTCGCCGGCGACGCCACCGTCGAGGATCCGGTCGGCGGCGAGGTGCACATCGGCCGGGGCGCCATCCATCGGTTCTACAAGAACATCGAAAACGTGCATCGGGTTACCGAATTGCTGGCGCTGCGGGTGGCAGGGCACCAGGCGGCATTCATGTTCGCCATCACCGTGGGCAGCGGGGAACAGCGGATTCGCATCGAACCGATCGACGTGATGGTCTTCAACTCCGACGGCAGAATCGCGTCGATGAAGGCCTACTGGTCGCCGGCAGACATGGCGCCTGCCTGAGGCCTGTCAGCACGGCCTCTCAGCGCGGCCTCTCAGCGCGCAGCATCGAGCACGGCCTGAACCATCTCGATGGTGGTCGAGGGGTGCAGCAGTGCAAATCGGCCGACGACTTCGCCCTCCCAGACCGTGGGGGTGGCGAAAGCCACCTGCTCGGCAAGCAGTCTGTTCTGTAGCTGCAGATAGTCTTCTCCGGTCCAGCCGGGACGGCGCCACAACACGATGGACAGCCCGGGTTCGCGGATCAGTTCCACGTGCGGCTGCGACGCGACCAGCGCGGCAACCTCCTGGGTCAGGTCGATGACGTGCTGCACGGCCACTCGATAGGCGTTGGTGCCGTGCACGGCGAGCGAGAACCACAGGGGCAGCCCTCGAGCGCGGCGGGAGAGGTGATGGGCCAGGTCCGACGGATTCCAGTACACGGGATGGTCCGACTGGTGCAGCGGATCCAGGTAGGAAGCGTGCTGGGTGTGCACCGACGCCGCCAGATCGGGATCGCGATAAACCAGCGCCGCGCAGTCCAAGGGCGCGAACCACCACTTGTGCGGATCGGTGATGAACGAGTCGGCATGCTCGAGTCCGGCGAACCGCCACTTCTGGTCCGAGAGCAGCGCAGCGCCGCCGTAGGCCCCGTCCACATGCATCCAGAGATTGCGGTCCCGGCATACCGCCGCGATACCTTCGAGATCGTCGACGATACCGGCGTTGGTGGTTCCCGCCGTGGTCACCACCGCGACGACGGGTGGGCCTTCGTGACGGTCGAGTGCGGCTTCCAGCGCGGCACCGGTGAAACGGTGGTCCTCGGTCGGGACCACGACGAGTTCGACGTCGAGGATGCGACAGGCGTTGGCGACCGAGGAGTGCGCCTCGTCGCTGCAGGCCATGCGCACCTCGCGAACACCGAAACGCCGACGCCCGATTTCCCGGGCGACGGCCAGCGCAGAGAGGTTAGCCGCCGATCCGCCGGACACGAAGGTGCCACCCGCCGAGGCCGGCATCCCGGCGAGCTCGGCGATCCAGTTCAACACCTGGTTCTCCGCGGCGATCGCACCGGATGCCTCCAGCCACGAGCAGCCTTGTAGCGACGCGATGGACACCACGGTGTCGAACAGCAGGGCGGCCTTGGTGGGGGCGGCGGGAATGAACCCGAAGAAGCGCGGGCTGTCGCAGGACAGCACGTTTGCGGCGATGTGCTGGACGTAGGTGTCGAGCACCTCGCGCGGATCACGGCCGTATTCGTCGATGAACCCCTCCAGGGCCGCGTTGATCGGCTCGGGCGGGTCCGGGTGGTCGAGTCCGGTGTCGGTGAAGGTCAATCGGGTGCGTACGTATTCGAAGACCAGCCCGGCCAGATGCGGGTCATGCTGGTGCATGCGATCAGCCGGGCGCGTCTCTCGCACCACCTGATGCACCAGGTACGGATCGTCACTCATAGGTCTCCCTGCGCGGCTGGGCGGGTGGGTCGTCAGAAGACCGCGAACCACATGGCGATGTAGTGGCAGATCGCCGCGACCGCGGTGCAGGCGTGGAAGAACTCGTGGTGGCCGAACGTCGTCGGCCATGGGTTGGGCCATTTCAGCGCGTACAACACACCCCCGACGCTGTACAACGCGCCCCCGACGATCAACAGCACCACGGCGGTCACTCCCGCGCCGTCCAGGATCGGCCCGATGAACCAGGCCGCTACCCAGCCCAGCAGGAGATAGAGGGGAACGCCCACCCAGCGCGGGGCCGTCGGCCAGCACATCTTGAGCAGCACCCCGGCCAGCGCGCCACCCCAGACGATCCAGAAGAGCGCCCAGCCCTTGTGCTCCGGCATCGCCAGCAACGCGAACGGGGTATAGCTCCCGGCGATGAAGACGAAGATCATCGAGTGATCCAGGCGTTTCATCCAGGTGCGGGCGCGCTGCGACTTCCAGTGCACCCGGTGGTAGGTGCCGCTAACGGTGAACATGGCCACGACCGTCAGTGTGTAGATCAGCGTGGCGATTCCGGCCCGGGTGGAGTCCACCGCCCAGGACACCGAGACCAGCGCCGCCCCGGCGATGACCGCGACGATCGCCGCGTAGACATGAATCCAGCCGCGCGCACGGGGCTTGCCGAGAAACTCCGGCTTGCCCAGAAACGGCTGCTTGCCCAGAAAGTCGGCGAAGCTGTCCAAGCCGCCGACGACGGCTTCAGGAAAGTCCTCCGGCTCAAGGAGACGTGGCTGGCCGACGTCGGGTTGCACAGTCATGTTCACCTCCGCTGCCTACCTCGGTAACAGTAGTCTGACTTGTCGTGGAGGTCATTCCGCCGCTTTTCAAAGAGCCCGCCTACCGGGTCTACGAAATGCGCCTGCGGCAGGAGCTCGCCCGCTCGAAATCCAAGCTCCCGCGGCATATCGCAGTCCTGTGCGACGGCAACCGCCGCTGGGCCCGTGATGCTGGTTACAGCGACGTCAGTTTCGGCTACCTCATGGGAGCCGCCAAGATCGCCGAGATGCTTCGGTGGTGCGACGAGGCGGGCATCGAGATGGCCACTGTGTATCTGTTGTCAACGGAGAACCTGCAGCGCGATCCCGATGAACTGGCTGCCCTGATCGAGATCATCTCCGACGTCGTCGAGGAGATCTGTGCCCCGGCGAACCGCTGGAGTGTGCGGATGGTCGGAGACCTCGAACTACTCGGCGAAAAGCCTGCACGCCGACTCCGGGACGCCGTTGACAGCACGGCGGCCAGCATCGGAACGGCGACCTTTCACGTCAACGTCGCCGTCGCGTACGGCGGCCGGCAAGAGATCGTCGGCGCGGTGCGGGCTCTTCTGGGCAAGGCGCTGGCCGACGGCGCGACCCCTGAGGAGATGATCGAGGCGGTCACCATCGAGGGCATCTCGGAGAACCTCTACACCTCGGGCCAGCCGGACCCCGACCTGGTCATCCGCACGTCGGGGGAGCAGCGTCTGTCCGGCTTCCTGCTGTGGCAGAGCGCATATTCGGAGATGTGGTTCACCGAGGCGCACTGGCCGGCGTTCAGGCGGGTCGATTTCCTGCGCGCGCTGCGTGATTTCAGCCGTCGACACCGGCGCTACGGCGTCTGACCGGTCTGATGGCGCTATCGGCCGTCCTGTCGGCTGTTCTGTCGGGGCTGGTCTTCACCGTCAGTTGGTGGTTGGGCCTGTACTTGGCCGCCCGCGACCCCCGAAAGCCGGTCTTGGCCTTGGTCGCCGTCGGATTGTGTGGGTTCGCTGCCGTCGTCGCCGTCGACGCGGTTCGGACCGTGAGCGGTGCGGACTGGTTGAGCAGCGTCGAGATCTATCTCGTCGCCGTCCCGGGGGTGGCCTGGTTCGGTGTGGTGCTGGAGCTTGCGCGACCGCCGGACTGCGATCGCAGCCGCGCCCGCGAGGCGGCTCTGACGGCAGTTGTGGCGGTGTTGATGCTGTGCGGAGCAGCGCTGGCCGGAAGCGTCGAGGGTCCCTTGCGGCCCGGGCATTGGGTGATGTTCGCGACCATCTCGGCCGCCACCCTGGCCGCGATGGTGGCCGCCCTACGCCGACCCGCCCAGCCTGCCCGGGTCGCAGGCATCCTCGTGGTTGCCACGCTGTTCTTCGTGCTGGGCAACGCGATCATCGTGATCCCGCTGGGGCTGCTGCCCAGCTGGTTGGCCATGGCGGCGACCAGCGTCGACTTGCTGCTGCTGGGGACCGCGGTGGTGTTATGGGACGCCTTCGACGAGGGGCAGGTGCTGCGGGCTGCGATGCTGCGGTCGTTCCTCGGGACGATCGCGGTCGCAGCCCTGTTCGGCGGGCAGGTTCTCGCTGCGACCCTGCTGATCGGGCCGAGTGGGCAGGCCAGGATTGTGCTTACCCTTCTGCTGTTCAGCAGCCTCGCCATCGCGATCGCCATCACGGTGCTGGCGGACCCACTGGCCGGTCTGCTCGACCGTCTCGCCTTCTCGCGGTCACCGAAACTGCTTGCCGACAGGGCGGCCCTGCGGACCACCGAGGCAGCGCTGCCGTTGCGCTCACCGAGCCCGCTGAGCGATCTCGACGATGAGACTTTCGCCCGGTTGACCCGCCGTGCCCTGAGCCACTACGGCGACCTGGCCAAACTGGTCGCCAGTCCACTGACTCAACTGCCCGAGATCGATGCCCGGCTGGCCGAGCGACGAGCGTCTGATCAGCCACTCGAACGGGCCGCCGAACTGCGGGCGATCCTTGCCGAGCGGATCGACCGGCTCAAGCCACGTGACGGGGGAGAATTCGGCACCACCGAGCAGTGGCGCTACTACAACGCGCTCTACTTTCCCTATGTCGTCGGCGTCCGCGCTTACGCGCAGAACGCCACGGCGGCGGGCCTGGATCCGGTCGCCCGGCAGGCGTGGCAGTGGTTGGTCACCGACGTCCCGCAGCGCTCCTTGCACAACTGGCAAAACGCCGCGGCCCGGCTGATCGCCGCTGATCTGCGCGCCCAGACGATTCCGGTGCGGCACTAAGCGCCCATCGGCAGTACTTGGCAGTGTCGGGCGTCGATCTGGCAGTGCCCTTTCCGCAGCATTGATGGTGTCAGAGCCAGTCGAAGGAAGGCACCGCATGACCACTGCAATCCGCACCAGGGACTCGCTGCTACGAACGGTGATCCGCCTCGACGCGACTGGCGTCGGCCTGATCGGACTGGGCATCGCCGCCCAGGCCGGTCGGTTCGCGCGACTGACCGGACTCGCCCCGGCTTGGTCGTACGGCATCGGGGCGGCGTTCGTGTTCTACGGCCTCGTCGGCAACTGGCTGGCGGGCCAGCCGAGTATCCGCCGTATCGGCATCGGGCTGAGTCTGTTCAACTTCCTCGGCGCAGCGGGGCAGATCGCCATCGTCCCCGCCGGTCTGCTGGCCCTCACGGGAGCCGGTAAGGCGGTGATGGTGGCCTTCGGCCTCTACGCGCTGGTGTTCGGTGTTCTGCAGTTGATGGGATTGCGTCGCCTGGCGTGATCCCCGGAAAGGAGAAGAAATGGATCCCACAATCGCCGCAGGCGCCCTCATCGGCGGTGGACTTATCCTGGGAGGCGGCGCGATCGGTGCGGGAATCGGCGACGGCGTCGCCGGCAACGCCCTCATCACCGGTATCGCCCGGCAGCCGGAGGCGCAGGGACGGCTTTTCACCCCGTTCTTCATCACCGTAGGCCTGGTCGAGGCTGCCTACTTCATCAATCTCGCGTTCATGGCGTTGTTCGTGTTCGCCACGCCCACCGGGTGACCGGGACGATGCTGGGGTTGCGCAGGCCTACAGCTTGCGCAGCCGCAGCCGGTTGATCGAATGGTCGGCGTCCTTGCGCAAGACCAGAGTGGCTCGCGGTCGGGTGGGAAGGATGTTCTCGAGAAGATTGGGCAGGTTGATGGAATGCCAGATGTCCCGGGCAGCGTGCACCGCCTGGGCGTCGGTCAGGGTCGCGTAATGGTGGAAGTGCGACGCCGGGTCGGCGAACGCCCCAGCCCGCATTGCCAGGAAACGGTCGATGTACCACCGCTCGATGTCCTCGATGCGGGCGTCGACGTAGACCGAGAAGTCGAACAGGTCCGAGACCATCAGCCGGGGGCCGGTCTGCAGGACGTTGAGCCCTTCCAGGATCAGGATGTCCGGGTGGGTGACCACGTGTTCGTCGCCCGGAACGATGTCGTAGATCAGGTGCGAATAGACCGGGGCGCTTACCTGATCCGCGCCCGACTTGACCGCGGTGACGAATCGCATCAGCGCGCGCCGGTCATAACTTTCCGGGAAGCCCTTGCGGTGCATGAGATTTCGTCGGGCAAGCTCATGGTTGGGGTAGAGGAAGCCATCCGTGGTTACCAGGTCCACCCGCGAGTGATCGTCCCAGCGCGACAGCAGGGCTTGCAGTACGCGGGCGGTGGTCGACTTCCCCACGGCCACGCTGCCGGCGACGCCGATGATGAAGGGAACCGGACGATCCGGGTTCTGCCGCGGCTCGCCGAGGAACTCCGCTGTGGCGGCGAACAGGCCCTGACGGGCTGCGACCTGCAGGTGGATCAACCGAGCCAGTGGCAGGAAGACCTCCTCGACCTCGAGCAGGTCGATCTGCTCGCCGAGACCGCGCAGGCCGACTAGTTCGTCCTCGGTCAATTTCAGCGGAGTCGACATTCGCAACCCACGCCACTCGTTACGGTCGAACTCGACATAGGGGCCGCTGAGCCGCGCCATGCGACAAGTGTTGCAGTACCGCCCCGCGGCCGTAGCGTGGGGGAGTGGACTCCGCCCGCCTGATCCGTGAGTACCTGAAGCTCGGTCTGCGCTTCGACCGTATCGAGGAGGGCTACGTCGACTCCTTCACCGGCGATCCGGCACTGCGGCGCGCGGTCGAAGACGAGCCGCCGCCCGAACCTGCCGAGCTCACCAGGCAGGCCGAACATCTGCTGGCTGCATTGCCGTCGGTTCCGCGCAGCGCCGACCCGTTCTCGGGCTTCACCGAGCAGCGGGCCGAGTTCATCGCCGCGCATCTGCGGGCGCTGGCCTGCTCGGCACGCCGGTTCTCCGGAGCCGACGTCGGATTCGTCGAGGAGGTGCGAGACTACTTCGACGTCGAGATCGTCCGCGGGGAGGAGGACCGCTATCGCGCGGCGCATGCCCGAATCGACGAGGTTCTGGGCGGCAGCGGGTCGCTGGTGGAACGGATGGAGGCCCATCGCCGCGCCGAGGAGTTGCCATCGGAGCGGCTCGAGGAGTGCATCGATGCGTTCTCCAGTGCGCTGCGTGACATCGTGCGCACCCGCTACCCATTACACGACGCGGAGACAATCGTTTACGAGATCGTCACCGACAAGCCGTGGTCCGGGTTCAACTACTATGAGGGCGACTATCAGTCCCGGGTGGCGGTCAATGCCGACTTGCGCCAGCAGATGGCGAACCTGCCACGGTTGGTGGCGCACGAGTCCTATCCGGGTCACCACACCGAGCACTGCCGCAAGGAGGCCGGGCTCGTCGCGGGTCTCGGCCACGCCGAACAGACGATCTTCTTGGTGAATACGCCGCAGTGCCTGATGGCCGAGGGGCTGGCCGACCTGGCCCTGCATGCTGCGGTGGGGCCGGGCTGGGGCGAGTGGGCCGCGGAGATCTATGCCGACCTGGGCCTGCGTTTCGACGGGCATCGGGCCGAGGCGCTGTCGGAGGCATCCGCGGCACTGGCCGAAGTGCGCCAGGACGCTGCGCTGATGTTGCACGACGAGCACCGCGATGTCGACGAGGTGGTGGCGTTCCTGCGCCGCTGGCTGCTGGTCGACGACGCCCGGGCCCGGCAGATGCTGAAGTTCCTGTCTTCGCCGCTGTGGCGGGCCTACACCAGCACCTACGTCGAGGGATACCGGCTGCTACGCGGCTGGCTGGACGACCGGCCGGCCGGGGTGACGTTGACCGAGCAGTTCGGCCGGTTGCTCGATGAGCCGCTCATCCCGTCGTCGCTGCGAAAAAACGCCTGCGAAACGGCTATGCCGCGGATGTGGCCTACCTAGAATCGCCACCATCATTTGGGCCACCGTCATGGGTGGTGAGCGACGGATCGGGGGAGCCATGTCAACGTCGCGGAAGGCGACTCATCTCGGCGCGACAGCGACGATTTTCGCCATTGCCATGCTGGGGCCCACGGTCGGAGCCGCCCACGCCGACACCGGCACCGCGGATCAGTCCGTGGAAGCCGCATCCCAGCGATCAGCCCGACCGAGTCGGCTGGCTCAGGCCGGATTTCCGGGGCCTGGATCGAGACGCGGCGCCCTCCCCGCCAATCGTGAATCCCAACCGCGGTCCGGCGGGCATCCGGTGTCGGCCTCCCCGGCTGCGGCGGCTCCGCGGCAGTCCCGGGCGGTGCTGGGCGTTGCCCCCCGCTCCGCTGCCGCTGTCCGCGGGAATTTCCTGGCGGTGACCCCGGGGCCGGCAGTCCCCGCCGTGTTCAGTCGACGGGGCGTGGCCGACGCCGTCGACGTTGCGCCGGCGGCGGCGGTGCGGGCATGTGCAGGCTGTGCGGCGGCTACGTCGGGCAGTCCCCGTCAATCGATGGGCGCAGCGTTCCAGCGGATGCTGACCGACGCGGCGAACCGGCTGTCGACTCTGCCCGCCAATCCGCTGACGGACCTACTCGAAGGAGCGGTGTGGCTGACCCGCCGCACTTTGTTCCCGGCCAGTGTCGGGGTGATTACCACGCCCATCGAGGTGCCGCTGTATTTCACCTCAGTCGGGAGCGACCAGAAGCTGGGCATCTACGTCGCCCTCGGAAGTAGTTCGACGCCGCAGCTTTTCGAGTTCGACACCGGTGGTCCGGGTTTCTTCGCCGCCTACGCCTCGGCGGATCCCGCCTTCTCGCCCTGGTGGGGTAGCAACGTCCCCACCACCGGGGCGCCGGTGCAGGAGACGTTCGACAGCGGCCTGCACTACACGGGAAACGCAGTGGCCACGACGGTGTCGCTGTTCTCGTCGCCTGGCAGCGCCAACCCCCTGGTCTCGACGGCCAGCGTCACGGTCGGCCAGATGGACACCATCATCAACACCAAGCAGGACGAGACGTATTGGACCCCGCAGGGCAGCACCACCCCGCCGATTGACGGAGCCTTCTACGGCGACTTCGGGGCTTCGCCGATGTACGCCGCCAACGGCATCAGCGATCTGCTGACCCAACTGACCTTCGCCCGCGGCGTGCTGCCCGGTTACCGGATCCACGTCGATCCGGCCACGCAGCAGGCTTGGGTGCAGATCGGACTCACCGCCGCCGACACCGCCGACTCCGCCGGGATGTACTTCCCGATGGTTCCCGATTCAGCCGCGCCAACCTCGGCGACCGAGCCTTACAGCGGAACCCGCTTCTACAGCGAGCAACTGTTCAACGCGACGGTCAACATCGCCAAGCAGGACACCACCGTCATCTCGGACGCCAACGTCGGCATCACGCCCGACACCGGGGCACACACCACTCTGCACAACACCGACCAGAGTCCCCCGCCGAGCCCCACCGATTACGCCGGCCTCATGGACGGCGCCAAGAAGCTGCAGACCGACCTGGCCTTCTCGCTGTCGGGCACCACCATCGACGGATCTCCAGCGTCGTTCTTCGATTTCACCACCACTGACACGAACGACGACGGCAAAGTCTCGGTGCAGAACGGGAATACCGATGCCGCCGGACCCGGCTACTACCTCAACACCGGCATCTATCTGTTCTTCAGGTACGACGTCGTCTACTTCCTGGGGAACTCCCAGGGTGGCGGCGTGATCGGCCTCATCGAATCGGCATCCTCGGTGACCGCCGCATCGACGGCAGCCAAGGGCTGGCACCCCGGAAGCATCATCGGGTTGTTCGTTTCCAACGGCACCGCCGATCATCCCGACGCCGGCCTGCTTGTCGGCAACGGGTTCAGCTACAACGCGCAGACCTGCGGCGGGTTCGATCCGTGCGCCGGCGGCCGAGCCGGGTTGCTGGTCGGCAGCGGCGGGAACGGCTACGGCAGTGGCGACGGCGGCAACGCCGGGTTGTTCTGGGGGAGTGCCGGCCACGGCGGTAACGCGGCGTCGACGTGCACGGCCGGTTGCGCGGGCGGTGACGGGGGCAACGCCGGTCTCTTCGGCGACGGCGGAAACGGGGGGGTCGGCGCCAACGGCGAAGGCGGCGGCAACGGTGGCCGGGGCGGACTTCTCGGCGGCAACGGGGGCGACGGCGGTGCGGGTGGCGCGGGTGTGGCAACCGTGGCCGATGGTCAGGGCGGTCAGGGCGGTCAGGGTGGCGACGCCTCACCACTGGCCCTACGCGGGTCCGGCGGCAAGGGCGGGGCCGGTGGGGTCGGTGCCGTGGGCGTGGCCGGGTCCGCCGGTACGGACCCCGGCGACGACGGGGGGATCGGCGGCGTCGGCGCCCGAGGCGGCCACGGCGGGGCGGGCGGTAGCGGCAGTCGGCTGTTCGGTAGGGGCGGCGACGGAGGCGCCGGCGGCGCCGGCGGGACGGGGGGTACTGGCGGCAACGGCGAGGACGGGAACCACTCCGAGACGGCTGGCGGCGTCGGGGACGTCGGCGGCGCCGGCGGGACAGGTGGACTCGGCGGGGTGGGCGGTACCGGCGGGAACGCCGGCGTGGGTCACGTGCTGCTGTTCGTGGGAAATCCGGGGCTGGCCGGCGAAGGTGGACGGGGCGGTACCGGCGGAGATGCTGGCAGCGGCGGTTCCGGCGGTCGCGGCGGTGACGGGCATGCCGACACGCGCGACGGCGGTACAGGAGGTGCGGGCGGCAACGGCGGAACCGGTGGGCTGGGCGGAGTCGGTGGGGTTCCTGGTTCGGGCCGTGACCCGATCCCCGGTAACGGCGGAAACGGCGGCGGCGGTGGTGGAGCAGGCACAGGCGGGACCGGCGGCGCCGGGGTGGTCGGGGACAACACCAGCCCGGACGGCGGGAACGGCGGAGACGGCGGCGATCCCGGTGCTCCGGGCGCCGGCGGTGCCGGTGGCGCGCAAGGCGCTGGATGCGGCTGCGCCCGGGACGGTGCGGCCGGTGCGCTCGGGGCTGCGGCGACCTCTGGCGGCGACGGCGGGGCGGGCGGCGCCGGGATCTCCGGTGGGAGTGGCGGTAACGGCGGCGACGGCGGCTCGGTGGGCGACGGCGGTGCCGGAGGTGCCGGTGGGGCGGGCACCAATGGAGATCTGCAGACCCCCGCGGGGAAGGGCGGGGCCGGCGGAGCCGGTGGCAGTGGCGGCGCGGATGTCGGTAAGGGCGGAGCCGGTGGCAGTGGCGGGGCCGGCGGGATCGGCAGTGCCAAGGGAGGCAATGGAGGGCGTGGTGGCAAGGGAGGCAGTGCGCTTGCACTCCTCGGAACCGGCGGTCGCGGCGGGGGCGGCGGCGACGGCCTCTTCACCGACGCCGATGGCGGCGACGGCGGGGATGGCGGGAACGGCGGCTCATTGGGAAGCGGCGGTGCCGGTGGCAAGGGCGGCGCGGCCGGCCAGGGCGGTACGGCGGGGAAGGACGGGACACCCGGCTCGCCATAGCTTGCGCCGATGCCGACTAGGCTCTGCGGCATGTCGACTGACGCCATCACGTCCACTGCCAGCGAGGCCTATCAGGCGGCGCTGAAGGTCATTGAATCCGTCGAACCGCGGATCGCGGCGGCTACCCGCAAGGAACTCACCGACCAGCGTGGTTCGCTCAAGCTCATCGCCAGCGAGAACTATGCCTCGCCCGCGGTCCTGCTGACCATGGGCACCTGGCTCTCGGACAAGTACGCCGAGGGCACCGTCGGGCACCGCTTCTACGCGGGCTGCCAGAACGTCGACGACGTCGAAACGATCGCCGCCGAGCATGCCCGCGAGCTGTTCGGCGCTCCGTACGCCTACGTCCAGCCGCATTCCGGCATCGACGCCAATCTGGTCGCCTTCTGGGCGATCTTGGCCACCCGGATCGAAGCGCCGGCGCTGGCCGAGACGGGTGTGCGGAATGTCAACGATCTGTCCGAAGCCGAGTGGGAACGGTTGCGGGCCAAGCTCGGCAGCCAGCGCCTGATGGGCATGTCGCTGGATGCCGGCGGCCATCTGACCCACGGCTTCCGGCCGAACATCTCCGGGAAGATGTTCCATCAGCACAGCTACGGCACCGATCCGAAGACCGGACTGCTCGACTACGACGCACTGGCCGCCGCCGCTCGCGAGTTCAAACCACTGGTGTTGGTGGCCGGCTACTCGGCTTATCCGCGCCGGGTGAACTTCGCCACCATGCGTGAGATCGCCGACGAGGTGGGCGCCACCCTGATGGTCGACATGGCCCACTTCGCCGGACTGGTCGCCGGCAAGGTGTTCACCGGTGACGAGGACCCGGTGCCGCATGCGCACGTCGTCACAACCACAACCCACAAGTCGCTCCGTGGGCCCCGCGGCGGCATGGTGCTGGCCACCAAGGAGTACTCCGACGCCGTCGACAAGGGCTGCCCGATGGTGCTCGGTGGCCCGCTGTCGCATGTCATGGCCGCCAAGGCCGTGGCTTTCGCCGAGGCGCGCCAGCCCTCCTTCCAGGCCTATGCCCAGCAGGTGGCCGACAACGCCCAGGCGTTCGCCGAGGGCCTGATGCGTCGCGGAGCCAATCTGGTCACCGGTGGCACCGACAACCACCTCGTTCTGCTCGACGTGCAGAGTTTCGGGCTGACCGGGCGGCAGGCGGAGTCGGCGCTGCTGGACTCCGGCATCGTGACCAACCGCAACTCCATCCCGGCCGATCCCAATGGCGCCTGGTACACCAGCGGCATCCGGTTCGGTACCCCGGCGCTGACCACCCGCGGATTCGGGCCCAGTGAGTTCGACCGCGTCGCCGAACTGGTTGTCGAGGTGTTGTCCAACACGAAACCCGAGGGCACCTCCAAGGCCAAATACACGCTGGTGGATTCGACCTCGGACTGGGCCCGCGCCGCGGCAGCCGAACTCCTCGACGCCAACCCGCTGTATCCGGGTCTCACGCTCTGAGCCCAGGGCTCGGGCGCGAAACGCCGGGCGCGAAACGCCCGGCGCAGCGATTTCTCGACAACCGTTAACGTCAGTTACAGTTACCGTATGGCACAGAAACCTGCCCCGAATTCACTGACCCTCGAGCTGGAGCCGGTTATCGGCGACAATCTGGCTGTCTACCTGGAACATGCCGACGAGTGGTACGCCCACGACTACGTCCCCTTTGACCAGGGCGAGAACTTCGCCTTCCTCGGCGGCCGGGACTGGGAGCCCTCGCAGGCCACCCTGCCACAGGAGGTCGTGGACGCCCTCGAGGTCATGCTGATCACCAAGGACAATCTCGCCGGTTATCACCGCGAGTTGGTGGAGCACTTCATCCTCGAGGACAAGTGGGGCCGGTGGTTGGGCCGGTGGACCGCCGAGGAGAACCTGCACGCGATCGCACTGCGCGAGTACCTCGTGGTCACCCGGAACTTCGATCCGGCCGCCGACGAGAAGACCCGCATCAACCATGTGATGCGCGGCTACCGGGCCGACAAGTACACCCAGATCGAGACCCTGGTCTTCATGGCCCTCTACGAGCGCGCCCACGCCGTCTACCTGCGCAACCTCGAGGCCAAGATCGACGAGCCGGTGCTCAAGAAGCTTGTCGGCCGGATCGCCGCCGACGAGGAGCGTCACGAGGAGTTCTTCGGCAAGCTCGTCGCGCACTGCCTTGAGCGTCACCGTGACCAGACCCTCGGAGCCATCGCCCGCCGGGCCTTCGGCTTCGGTGTGGTCGGAGCCGACATCATCGAATACCGCGAGAACAAGTTGCGCAACGTGGCCGAGGCCGGGATCTTCGACCAGGCTGCCGCCGACAAGGTGGTCTCCGACCGCATCGTCGCCTGGGGTCTGGGCGAGGAGCCGTTGCTCAAAAAATACGTCGGCGCTTGATGGTTCGGGCGCACGGTAATCAGCGGACAGCTGATTCCGGCGCGCCGCGCTACCGGGTGGCAGCCGCGGGGAGTAGCGTCGGCTCTGATGGCCAGTGAGCCTTCAGGTTCCGAGACGGCCAGCTAGCCTGAGGGAGCGCCTGTGACCGATCCGCACTCGCCCACACGGACGTATGTGCTTGACACCTCTGTCCTGCTTTCCGACCCGTGGGCGTGTACGCGGTTCGCCGAGCACGAGGTGATCGTCCCGCTGGTGGTGATCAGCGAGCTGGAGGGCAAGCGCCACCACCACGAGTTGGGCTGGTTCGCCCGCCAGGCGCTGCGGCTTTTCGACGACCTGCGCATCGAGCACGGCCGGCTCGATCAGCCGATCCCAGTCGGGACGCAGGGCGGCACGCTGCACGTCGAGCTCAACCACACCGACCCCACGGTGCTGCCGGCCGGGTTCCGCACCGATACCAACGATGCCCGGATCCTGGCCTGTGCGGCCAACCTGGCCGCCGAGGGCAAGCGGGTCACCCTGGTGAGCAAGGACATCCCGTTGCGGGTCAAGGCCGGTGCCGTCGGACTGGCCGCCGACGAGTACCACGCCCAGGACGTGATCACCTCCGGCTGGACCGGGATGTCCGAACTCGACGTGACCACCGGGGACGTCGACACGCTCTTCGCCGCAGGCGAGGTGGACCTGGCTGAAGCCCGGGATCTGCCGTGTCACACCGGGGTCCGGCTGCTGGGCGGCACCTCGCACGCGCTGGGGCGGGTCAATGCCGACAAGCGGTTGCAACTGGTTCGCGGTGACCGGGAGGTGTTCGGTCTGCGCGGACGCTCCGCCGAACAGCGGGTGGCGCTGGACCTGTTGCTCGACGAGTCGGTCGGGATCGTCTCCCTCGGTGGTAAGGCCGGCACCGGCAAGTCGGCTCTGGCGTTGTGCGCGGGTCTGGAGGCGGTGCTGGAGCGGCGCACCCAGCGCAAGGTCGTGGTCTTCCGTCCCCTGTATGCCGTCGGCGGCCAGGAGCTCGGTTACCTGCCCGGCAGCGAGAGCGACAAGATGGGCCCCTGGGCGCAGGCCGTCTTCGACACCCTCGAAGGGCTGGCGAGTCCGGCTGTGCTCGAGGAGGTTCTGGCCCGCGGCATGCTCGAAGTCCTGCCGTTGACACACATCCGTGGCCGCTCGCTGCACGATTCGTTCGTCATCGTCGACGAGGCCCAGTCGCTGGAGCGCAACGTCTTGCTGACCGTGTTGTCCCGGCTCGGTGCGGGCTCGCGGGTGGTGCTCACCCATGACATCGCCCAGCGCGACAACCTGCGGGTCGGGCGCCATGACGGCGTGGCGGCCGTCATCGAGAAACTCAAAGGCCACCCGTTGTTCGCCCACATCACGCTGATGCGAAGCGAGCGTTCGCCGATCGCGGCGCTGGTCACCGAGATGTTGGAAGAGATAAGCCCCGGCGCGCTGCCGTAAACTCTCACCCGTGCTGCGTCAACTGTCCGTCGTCGCGATAGCGCTGCTGCTAGGCGGTTGCGCGGCTCGGTCCGACACCGCCAAGGCCGAGTCGGTGGACTGTGCGGTCGACAAGTGCGTGGCGTTCACCTTCGATGACGGCCCGACCCCCTTCACCGACCGACTGCTCGGCGTGCTCAACGATGCCGGAGCCAAGGCGACGTTCTTCATGATTGGCAACAAGGTGGCGGCGAATCCCGACGGCGCCAAGCGGGTGGCGCAGGCCGGGATGGAGATCGGGAATCACACCTGGGAACACCCCAACATGACGACGATCCCATCCGCCGACGTCCCGGCCCAACTAGGCAAGGCCCAGGACGCGATCCGTTCGGCAACCGGGCAGGCCCCGACGTTGTGGCGCCCGCCCGGCGGCCTTACCGATCAGGCCGTCAACGCGGTCGCCGCCAAAGACGGTCTGGCGGGGATTCTCTGGGACGTCATCCCGTTCGATTGGATCAACGACGCCAACACCGACGCGACCCGCTACATGCTGATGACCCAGATCAAGCCCGGCTCGGTGGTGCTGTTCCATGACAGCTACTCCTCGACCGTCGACCTGGTCTACCAGTTCATCCCGGTGCTGAAAGCCAACGGCTACCACCTGGTGACTGTCAGTCAGATGCTGGGGCCCCGCGCCCCCGGCAGCGTGTACGGCAGCCGCGAGAACGGCCCGCCGGTCCCCGCTGGTGAGGCGCTACGCGACATTCCGGCCGGTGACATCCCGACGTTGCCGCCGACCCCGTCCCCGGCCCCGATGCCGAATTTCCCGATCACCGACATCCCGGGCGCCAACTCCGGCGGGCCCAATAATGGCGTCTAGCCACCCGTGCACACGACGACACCCCTTGTCCTCACCATCTTGGTGCTTGGTTACGCCGTACTCTCCGAGCAGGTCAACCGGAAGTACATCGCACCGGCACTGATCTTCGTCATTGCCGGAATGGTGTTGGGGCCGTTCGGATTCGGGCTGCTCGACGCAGGAGCCGGGGCCACCGGCTACAGCGTGCTGGCGCAGTTGGCGCTGGCGGTCATATTGTTCGACCAGGCAGCCAAGATCGACCTCGATCGAACCAACCTACGGGGGAGGGTGACGCTGCGGCTGCTGCTCCTCGGAATGCCGCTGAGCCTGATCCTGGGTGCTCTGACCGCCGTGGCTCTGCTGCCGGTACTGCCGTGGTGGGAGGCGGTGTGCCTGTCGGCGATCGTCGCCCCGACGGAGGTGGCGTTGATCGAAGGCCTGTTGGAGGACAGGAGAATTCCCGAGCAGGTGCGCCACGCCCTGTCGGTGGAGAGCGGGTTGAACGACGGCTTCGCCCTGGCGGCCCTGTTGGGTGCGATGGCGTTGGCCTCGGCGCACGCCGATCCGACCGGGGGACAGTGGGCCTGGTTTGCGTTCAGCACCGAGATCGTGTCGCTGATCATCGGAGCGGCGGTGGGACTTGTCGGTGGGGCGTTGGTGTCCTGGTCCCGGCATCGAGGGTGGATGAGTGACACCTGGGCGCAGTTGGCCACGCTCGCGTTGGCATTCATCTGTCTGGAACTCGGTGAGCGACTGCATGCCAGTGGCTTCGTGGCAGCTTTCACCGGCGGGCTGGCGTTCGCCTTCGTGTCCCGCCGTCATTCCGAGGCCCCGCTACCGACACAGTTCTCCGACGCCACCGGGCAGTTACTCGAGCTGACGGTTTTCGCGATGTTCGGCGCTTTCGCGGTGATCGACGGGTGGAAGCAGGCCGACTGGCGGGTGGTGGCCTTCGCGGTGGTGGCGGTGTTCGTGGTGCGGGTCGTGGCTGTTCTCCTCGCGCTGTGGGGATCCGACCTGCCGACGTCTGACCGGCTGTTCATCGGCTGGTTCGGCCCTCGGGGCATCGGTACGGCGGTCTTGGGCCTCGTGGTGGTGGAGCGCGGTGCGATCGAGAACATCGGCCGCATCGGCATGGTTGTCGTCGTGGCTGTGACGCTGAGCCTGGTCCTGCACAGCCTGACAGCCGGTTTCGGCATCAGCCGGCTGGCACGCGCCCGCTCCTGATGGCCGGATCAACCTCCCGGCACCTCCCGCACCGCTAGGTCGGGCCTGTCCACCAGGATCGTCGCGAGGTTGAATCCGGTCATCTGCTCCAGCGCATAGCGGGAATACCCGGAATGCCCGCGCGAGGCGGTCTTGTGGAACTCCTCGCCGGCCAGGCTGACCCAGCCGTCGCCCGTTTCCAGGTGGTTGAAGCGGTACCGGTCGGGGGAGCCCGCGATCACCTCGTTGGGGTCCGAGCCCCAACCGTGCAGGGGAGCCAGCGCGCCGATGGAGCGGATCTGGTCATCGGGTGCGGTCATCACGAAGAAGTGGTCGTCGGTCATCCCGACCTTGGCCGGGGAGGTCGCCTCGAAACCCGGTGAGCCGTACATCACCGCGTTATCGACCACCGCACTTGCACCGTCTTTCAACGCGATTCCCGCAAGCACGGATCCGTAGGAATGACCGAAGAGGGCAATGGTCTGATCGGGCCGCTGTGCGGCGCCGGCTAAGTCGTTCAGGAACGATTCCAGCTTGGGCGCGCCCTTGTGCGCCAGATTGTCGACGATCGTGTCCGGGGCGCCGAGTCCGGGCGGGGGCTGATAGCCGGCCCAGACGATGGTCGAGATCGCTTCGCTCTCTTGAATTTTCGTTGCTATGAGCCGAGCCTGCTGTCGTAATTCCGCTGCTTCCCGGGTCATTCCCGCGATGCTGTGCCGGGTGGCTCCGGTGACGCCGGGAACCGTCACCGACACATGGTCGGCGTTGAAGGGGTCACCGATCGCGGTGGCGGCCGGGATCATCTCGGAAGGGGTTTCGGGCCTGGACAGGTACAGCAGGTGGGAGTCGGGCACGGTGAGTGCATCCCGGATGGCTCCGATGTCGGCGAGTCGGTCGGTCCTGACCTGGCCATCGGGCAGCTGGTTGTACTGCTGTTCCATGCGATTGAGCAGGTCACGGTTGGCGTGATCGACCGCAGCGATGTCCCCGGTTGAGAAATCGGCGCCGCCGCTGAGTTTGGGCCGACCTCCTCGCACCAGATCGGTGGTGAAGTGAAGGCCGCTTGCCAGCTGCGTGTCGGCGGTCTCGTAGGAACCTGCGGCGAGATCCAGGCGGTCGGCGAATTGGGACATGTCCTGGGCAAGGTCACGGGCTTGGCGCTCGAGGACATCCGCGAGTTGTGCGCAGGCCGCTCCGCTGGCGAGTCCGGGCAGGCAGACGGCCGTCTTCGACAGCGCGGGCGCCGGGGTGCCACGGTGCAGTTCACCAGCGGTGGACCGCAGTCCGAGGCCGATGCGGCGCAATGTCGAGGGATCGACGTCGAGTGTTCCCGTCATGCTGCGACCCCCGATGGACCCCGGCTCGGCTGCCGGCTGAAAAAAATCCTAAGGGCCGCCGGGACTGGCCTCCTGCACCAATTTTCGAAACAGGGCTGCAGTCGCAGAGCAGGTGGCCAAGGCGTTCCGTTCTTGGCAAGCTGCTCATCATGGTGAGCGGCCGACCGATGATCGTGGTGGCCGGACGCAACAATTTCAGGGAGTATTCAGATTCTCTGAACGCTATGGTCGACGATCTTCAGAAGGCCGGATACCCGGTCTGCCGACTGGAGCAGCGCAACATCGCGACTTCTCGCTGGCTTGACGACCGATCCGCCCGCCTGCGCCGGCGGCAAGACGGCCTGACGAAAGCGATCAAGGCGCTGATACTCCTGTCGCGGCCTGCGCGCTGGGACTATTTTCTGAAGTTGGTCGAGGCTCCGCATGCGTCCGCCGCACGGGATCTGCGCAGGTTGATCCGTGGTTTGCCCACCGACCAGGTTTGTCTGGTCTCCCACTCCGCCGGCGGAATAGTCGCCTCCCAGGTGGCGTCCGAGCAGGCCGTCACCAAGCTGGTCTGTTTCGGGTACCCCTTCAAACACCCCGACCGGGCGGAGGAGCCCGATCGGACCGCACACCTGAGTTCCGTGACCAAACCGTTCCTGATCATCCAAGGAGAGCAGGACGACTACGGGACCGCGGCCGACGCTCAACGCTACGGCCTGTCAGCGAGCACGATCGTGGCAAGTGTTGCGGCCGATCACGGTTACGGCAACCTCGACACCGCTGAATACCGCAGGTGCCTGGCGATGTTGCTGGACTTCCTGGACGGATGAGCTCAGCTCTCGTCGCGGACCTTCGCCATCGCCAGGACGTCGAGGCGCTTGTCGAGTTCCGCCTCGGAGAGCTTGTCGCCGATCAGGCCCCGATCGATGACCGTCTGCCGAATCGTCTTGTGCTCCTTGAGGGCTTCCTTGGCGACCGCAGCCGCCTCCTCGTAGCCGATCGCCGAGTTCAGTGGTGTGACGATCGACGGGGATGACTCCGCCAGCCGCTTGAGTCGGGCCTCGTCGGCCACCAGGCCGTCGATGCAGCGCTCGGCGAACAGCCGGGACACGTTGGCCAGCAATGTGAACGACTCAAGCAGGTTGCGCGCCATCATCGGGATGTAGACGTTCAGTTCGAACGCACCGGAGAGGCCGCCCACGGTGATCGCGGCGTCGTTGCCGATCACCTGTGCCGCCACCTGGGTCACCGCCTCGGGGAGGACGGGGTTGACCTTTCCCGGCATGATCGAGCTGCCGGGCTGCAGGTCGGGCAGGTGCAGTTCGGCCAGGCCGGTCAGCGGGCCGGACCCCATCCAGCGGATGTCGTTGGCGATCTTGGTCAGTGACACGGCGATGGTCTTCAAGGCGCCGGAAGCCTCGACCAACCCGTCACGGGCGGCCTGTGCCTCGAAAGAGTTTTTGGCCGTCGTCAATTCGGCCAGGCCGGTCTGCTCCACGAGGACATCGACCACCTTGGCGCCGAATCCGTCGGGCGCGTTGAGTCCGGTGCCGACAGCCGTACCGCCAATGGCCAGTTCGCCGAGTCGGGGGAGGCACGCGCGGACCCGTTCGATACCGGCCTCGATCTGGCGGGCATAGCCGCCGAACTCCTGGCCGAGGGTGACCGGAACGGCGTCCATGAGGTGCGTGCGGCCGGATTTCACAACCGTCCGCCACAGAGCGGCCTTCTCGGCCAGTGACTTGTGCAGCACCTCGAGTGCCGGAATCAACTGGCGCACAGCGGCTTCGGTGGCGGCGATGTGAGTCGATGTCGGGAAGGTGTCATTGGACGACTGGGACATGTTCACGTCGTCGTTGGGGTGCACCGTCACACCGTTGCGGGCGCAGATGGAGGCGATCACCTCGTTTGCGTTCATGTTGGAACTGGTGCCCGACCCGGTCTGGAACACGTCGATGGGGAATTGGTCGTCGTGCTGACCGTCTGCGATTTCTCCGGCGGCGGCCATGATCGCGTCGGCCTTCTCGGCCGGCAGCTTTCCGAGATCCTTGTTGACCTGAGCACAGGCCGATTTCAGCAGGGCCATCGCTCGGATCTGGTTGCGGTCCAGGCCTCGGAAGGAGATCGGGAAGTTCTCCACGGCCCGCTGGGTCTGCGCGCGCCACAGGGCCTTGGCCGGAACCCGGACCTCGCCCATGGTGTCGTGCTCGATCCGGTACTCGCCGTCAGCCGGAGTGGGGGAGTTCATCGATAGCCTTTCTTGCCGGGAAATAGGGGAGCGGGGCCGAAAACTAGGGAAGGGGATAGGCGGCAGAACTGTCCCCGGTGAAGTCCACCGCGGAATATTCGTTGAGCTTGGAAAGCCGGTGGTAGGCATCGATCATGCGGACGGTGCCGGACTTGGACCGCATGACGATGGACTGAGTCGTGCAGCCGCCGCCGAAGAAGCGCACGCCTTTGAGCAGATCGCCGTCGGTGACCCCGGTGGCGCAGAAGAACACGTTCTCGCCGCTCACCAGGTCCTCGGTGGTGAGCACCCGGCTCAAGTCGTGGCCGCGGTCGATTGCCTTCTGGCGTTCTTCGTCGTCCTTGGGGGCCAGGGTGGCCTGGATCTCGCCGCCCATGCAGCGGATCGCGGCGGCGGTGATGATGCCCTCGGGGGTGCCGCCGATACCCACCAGCAGGTCGGTCCCCGAGTCGGGACGGCAGGCCGAAATCGCTCCGGCCACATCGCCGTCGGAGATCAGCCGGATCCGGGCGCCGGCGCCGCGGACTTCCGCCATGAGCTTCTCGTGGCGCGGCCGGTCCAGGATGCAGACCGTGATGTCGGAGACCGACGCCTTGCGTACCTTGGCGATCCGCTGAATGTTGGCTGCAATCGGTGAGGTGATGTCGATGAAGTCGGCGACATCAGGTCCGGCGGCGATCTTGTTCATGTAGAACACCGCCGACGGATCGAACATGGCCCCGCGTTCGGCCACCGCGAGCACCGAGATGGCATTGGGCATGCCCTTGGCCATCAACGTCGTTCCGTCGATGGGATCGACCGCGAAGTCACATTCCGGGCCGTCGCCGTTGCCCACCTCTTCGCCGTTGTAGAGCATCGGGGCGTTGTCCTTCTCGCCTTCCCCGATCACCACCACGCCCCGCATCGAGACGGAGTTCACCAATTGGCGCATGGCATCGACGGCCGCGCCGTCGCCGCCCTCCTTGTTGCCGCGGCCCACCCAGCGACCGGCGGCCATGGCGCCCGCCTCGGTGACACGGACCAACTCGAGAGCGAGGTTGCGGTCGGGGGATTCGCGGCGACGGGCTTCCGCCTGACGACGATGCGGGACGGAGTCCCGAGGAGGAGTCGGGCAATCGCTTTCAGGCATGGCAGTGATTGTCCCAGAACAGGCTCCCAGGTCCAGACCTGGGATACTGGCAATCGTGAGTGACCCCAAACCCAGGCTGCTGCAGGACGGTCGCGACATGTTTTGGTCGCTGGCTCCGCTGGTATTGGTCTGCGTAGTGCTGGCCGCGGTGGTCGGGACGTGCTCCTTTCAGCCCAACGGCCCGGCGGACGGTCGAGTGCCGGCGTACGACTCCGCAAAGGCATTACAGGCTGACGCCAACGCGCTGAGCTTTCCCATCCGGCTGCCGCGCCTGCCGGAAGGCTGGCAGGCCAATTCGGGCACCAGGACCGGCATCGAAGACGGCCGGACCGACCCGAAAACCGGTCAGCAAATGCGCGCGGTGGCCAGTCGGGTCGGCTATCTCGCCCCCTCGGGGATGTACCTCAGCCTCACCCAGAGCAACGCTGACGAAACCGCGCTCGTGGGGTCGATCTACCACGGCATGCACCCGACCGGCACCCAGGACGTCGACGGCGTCACCTGGGTGGTTTACGAGGGCGGCGAGGGCACCGAACAGGTGTGGACCACCCGACTGGACGGCCGTTCAACGGATGCCGAGCAGGTGGCGATAACCGGTGCCGGCGATACCGAGGAATTCCGCACCCTGGCTGCTGCGACCCAGAGTCAGCAGCCGCTGGTTCCGGTTAGATAGTGCCCATGGCTGCCCCCAACAAGGCCCCAGAGGCCGACCTCACCGGATGGACCTGCGAGCCGTTCAGCGCCGCGGGCTTTACCCACGACGTCTACTACAAGGGCTCCGGTCCCGGCGTGGTTCTGATCCCGGAGATGCCCGGCGTCCACCGTGGCGTGCTGGCGCTGGGAAATTATCTGGTGGACAACGGCTTTACGGTGGCGATCCCGTCGCTGTACGGCACCCCGGGCATGGCCGCCCGCAGCCCCGCGCTGGTGCCGAACCTGGTGCGCGGCTGCGTTGCCCAGGAATTCTCGGCCCTGGCGTTGAACAAGGAACGCCCGGTGGCCAATTATCTGCGCGCCCTGGCCCGTGACCTCAATGCCAAGACGCCGGGCAAGGGTGTCGGAGTGATCGGGCAGTGCTTCTCCGGTGGCTTCGCACTGGCCGCCGCCGTCGACGACAGCGTGCTGGCGTCGGTGCTGAGCCAGCCGTCGGTCCCGCTGTCGTTGAGTTCACGGCACAAGCGCGACCCCGGATTCTCCGAAAAGGAGATGAAGGTCATCGAGAAGCGGGCCGCCGAGGGCGGTGTATGCGCTCTGGGCCTGCGTTTTACCGGCGACCCGATGGCCCCGGCGGAAAGGTTCAAGACGCTCAAGGACCGGCTCGGCGACAACTTCGAAGCCATCGAGCTCGACTCCTCCCCGGGCAACGCCGGCGGATTCGGCCGGATGGCGCACTCGGTGCTGACGCTGGAGGTGCGTGAGGCCGAGGGCCAGCAGGCCTACGAGGCCCGTAAGCGGGTCATGGAGTTCCTCAAGGAGCGGCTTACCTAGGAACCAGGCTCGTCGGACGACTTGGATGCGTCTGGCTCGGGGGGCGCATCGGAGGTTGCGGTCTGGGCGGCATCGGCCTTGGTCGAGTTGGCCGTACTGGCCGCCTTGGCTTTGCGTCTGCCGAACAGCTTCTTTCGTTCCGATGACGGCATGGTGCTGTGTTGCGATTCGACGCCTTTATATACGGCCAGGTACACCGAGATCGTCGTGACGATGAGAATCATCAGCACCGGTCCCAGGATGATCCCGAAGAACCCGAACATCGTGATCCCGGAGAACACCGACAGCAGCATCAGCGCCGGGTCCAGCCGAGCCTCCTGGGGCACCAGGATCGGCCGCAGGAAGTTGTCGACGTTGGTGATGACGATGACGTGGAACAGCACCACGAACAAGCCGCCGGCGATATTGCCGAACAGCATCAGTCCGATACCGAACGGAATCGTCACGATGCCGCTACCGAGTGGGATGACCGACAGCGCCGTGAGGAAGATCGCGAAGATGAAGAATCCGTCGTGGAAACCTGCGATGTAGATCGACGCCGCACCCAGCGTGCCTTGGATCATCGCAATGATGAACTGGCCCTTGACTGTTCCCTTGACCATGGCGCCCATCTTGGCCAGGTACAGATCGGTGACCTCTTCGCCGAGTGGGTTGAGTCGGCGCAACAGCACGATCAGTTCAGTCTTGTTGACCAGCAGGGAGATCAGTACGTAGAGGAAGATGATCGCCGCGGTGATGAAGCCGATGGCGCCACCTGCCGCACCGCTGACGTTGCGTAGCAGCCACTCGCCGATGGTCTGGGCAACTTTGCCGACGTGCTCGCGCAGACCCTCGAGCGTGATCGTTGGCGTCTGGAACGGCAGTTTGTGCAACAGGGTGTTGACCGTGCCGATCGCCTTCTCGCCCAGCGTGGTGAGATCAGCCGTCTTCGCCCACTCGGCAACCCCGATCAGCATGTGAGAAATCTGCACCGTCGCAAGGGAAACCACCGCAAGGATCGGGATAACGACGGTCGCCAGGGCTGCCAGAACGGTCAGCGTCGTGGACAGCCCGGTGCTCATTTTGGCCCGCAGCTTGTTGTAGAGCGGGGCGAACAGGTAGGCCACGACGGCGGCGATCACGATCAGCATGAAGTATCGGCGCAGGAAATAGGCGCCGAACAGCAACGCGAGGCCGGTGACGACGGCCAGCGCGCGCTTCTGGCTGAGGGTGAACTCGGTCTTCATCGTCGGTCCTCACACGATGGCGTGAATGGGCAACGCGAGGTTGATGTCGGAGATGTTGATGAAACCGTACGCCGTGAAGTTCTCGTAGTTCAGCGCAGAACTGGTGATCTGCAGGGTCAGTGAGTCGCCGGTGTCCACTGTGTAGGCGATGTTCGCCATCGGGATCTCCACGGTGTGCTTGCGGCCGTCCAGGACCACCGGGATCGGGGTCGAGTTGTTGCTCAGCACCAATCCGGTCGTGTCGTCGACGAGTTGGGCGTACACGGTCCTGCTGGTGCCGAGGCCGCTGTAGTCAAAGCTGAGCGTGGGCGCCCCGACGATCTGGCTGCCGAGTGCCGGCGTTGCGCTGACGTTCAACGCGTTCCGCGCTTTGGCGGCGTTGGTGATGGAGAACGGCAGATCGGTCTTGGCGTTGGATCCGCCGAAGTACGGCCATATGCCCAGGAATCCGCCGTTGTCGGTTGTGGTGTAGGAGGGCAGCGGGTTGAACCCGTCTTCGAACGGCAGCAGATCAGACGAGTATCCGATTCCATCCTGGTCGTACCACTGGAAGTTCGGAATGCCGTCGGCGGGGTTCAAGGGGTCGCCCGCGACGTATTGGTCGAGCCACTGCAGGTTCTGGATCACGCCGATGCCATCTTGTTCGAACGGCTTGTTCGGGATGCTGCAGGTCCCGTGGCCGCCGCAGAACCAGAACAACTTGTACGGGACGGTGGTGTCGTCAACGATCGTCTGGCCGGCGTCAACCGACTCCTGCAGCAGGAACAGCGTGTCGTCGATGCCCTGCATTTGCAGAGTGGGAGCCTGCTCCTTGCTGAGCAGTGACGTCGGGCCGACGGTTTCGAGGACGGTCTGCTGGGTTGTGGTCAGTTTGCCGGTCACCACCCCGGTGAATATGCCGGCATAGATCAGCGGGTTGATCCGGGCTCCGGTGAATGCCAACGCCGCCGCCAGGATGGTGCCGAAGCCGGTCTTGAACTGGTTGCGGTTGGGGTAGAGCGAACTGATCAGCGAATTCCAGCCGATCTCGGGGATGATCGCGTCGATGCGGGGATCGACGGTGGTGAGCTGAATCCCGCCGCCATAGGACCCTCCGGTCATGCCGACCAACGGATCGCCGGTGGGGTCGGTGAGTACCTGGTCTTGGGCCGGGTTGGTCGAACCGGTCAGCCAGGAAATGATCTCGGACACGTCCCGGCCCTCATAGAACGGATTGTCGATCTGCAGTTGGCCTCCGGAGGCGAACTCGCCGCGCGGATCCCAGGTGATGACGTTGTAGCCGCCGCCCCCGTCGTAGCTGGGGCCACCAAGCAGGGGCGAGTGGTAGGAATCCGTCCGCAGCGGCTTGATGCCGGGTGTGAGACTGCCGAACTGCTTGCTGGGGAACAGTTGCCCGTAGAGAGTCGTGGGGTCGGTATTGGCGGCGCACGCGAGGCCCGAGGCCGCAAGTACGGTGGGGGCGGAGTCCACCGTTCCGTTGGCGAGGTTCACGGCGGGGAAGTAGTTGACGCTGATCAGCGTGCCATCGAACGAGGGCATCTTGTAGGTGAAGTCGGTAGGCCGACCCGCCGCGAGTTCGTTGGGGTTCACCGTGAAGTCGACGACGGTCGACGCTCCGATGATCGGGGACAGTAGTGTGCCGACGATCGGGATCCGGTGGATGAGTCCGAGCATGGTGGGAACCAGCACCGGACCGAGTTCTCCGAACAGCTTGGCGATGTTCTGGTCGAACTTCGTGATCTCGAAAGCCATGATCTTGAACGACTCGGATCCGGTCGGATCCGTCAGCACCGTGGCGTATGGAACGTAGGTGAAGTCGCCGTTCGCTGCGAAATTGGTCAACGGCAACAGCGGGCCGCCGCCGAGCTTGCCGCCCTCGTTCGGCTTGCGGACGACGCTGTAGGCCAGCGGCAGGTCGGACGTTGCGCCGGCATTGCCGACGAGAATCCCTTCGGTCCAGGTGACGGTCGGGTTGGTGGTGATCGAATTGGCCTTCAGCGCAGCAGACGTGGCGACTGCCGCGGCTTGCGGGCTGGTGGTAGCCGTCTGCTGGCGGAGTGCGGTGAGTCCGAGTGCTGCCGTCGGGTTGGCCTTGCGGGCCGCTGAGCCGGCGGGGTTGCCTGCGCCGCCGACGGTGGGGGAAACACGGGAGCCGTTGGTGCCGACCTTTGTCGCGCCGCCGATTCGGCCGTTCTGCCTACTGTGCTTCGCGGTGGCCGCCGACGCCCCAGCCTTGACTGAGGCTCCGGTTGTCGTGGTGGGGCCGGAGTCCGACGGCGGGCCCTCGGCGAACGCCTGAGCCGACGCGAACACCGCAGCGCCCACCCCGAGTCCGACGGCCAATCCGCCGACCCGACCGACAAATCTTGAAGCGCCCAACGCGGCGTCCTCTCTGACACTTCCGCCTGATTGTGAGCTTCAAAATAGCTGAGATTTACCTAATATCGGGGACTATTGGGATGACTCGTGTCAGCGCCCGTCAGCGCCCATCAGTTTGGTCAAGTGTTCGTGAATGTTGGGGTAGCGCTTCAGATGTGCGCCACCGTTCAGGTCGAGAATTTCGCCGGTCATCCAGGACGCTTTGGAGGAGCAGAGGAACACGACTGCGGCGGCCACATCCTCCGGGGTGCCCGATCGGCCCAGGGCGGTGTTGTCCACGTAGTCGTCGAGCACGCCGGGGATGGCGAGGGCGGGTTCGGTCAACGGGGTGTGGACGAAACCCGGAGCCACGGCGTTAACCCGGATGCCTCGCGGGCCGAGTTCCAATGCGGCGACTTGGGTCAGCATCGATAGGCCCGCCTTGGCTGCGCAGTACGCGCTCATGCCTACGGCAGGCTGTCGCGCGTTCAGCGACGTCAGCGACACCAGCGCCCCACCCTCGCGCAAGTGCCTTCCGGCATGCTTGATCACCAGGAAACCGCCGGTGAGGCAGACGTCCACGACGGATCGGAACTGCTCGGCATCAAGCTCGGTGATCAGTCCGAAGCTGCTGAAGCCGGCGCAGTTGACCACCACGTCCAGGCATCCGCCGCTGTCGGCGACGTCATCGAAAAGCTTTGCGACACTTGCCTCATCGGTGACCTCGACAACTGCCCAATCGTGTGGATCGCCGAGTTCGGCGGCGCGTTTCCGGGCTCCCTCGGCGTCGCGGTCGGCGATGGTGACCCGACAACCGTCGCCGGCCAGGGCTTGTGCAGTGGCCCAACCGATTCCGGACGCGCCGCCGAGGACGACGGCGACGCGGTTGGCTTCTGGACTCGGGTTCTCCGGCATGGGCGTCATCTTGCCGCAGCATCCTCGGATCAAAAAAGTCGGGCCCACCGCTTTCGCGGTGGGCCCGACTTTTGTTGTTGTGGTTAGGAACCGCCAGCACCGCCGGTGCCACCGGACCCGCCGGAACCGCCGCTGCCGCCACTGCCGCCGCTGGCCGAGTTGCCGGCATTGCCGGAGTTGCCGGTATTTCCGGTGCTGCCCGAGCCGCCACCGCTGCCCCTGCCGCCCGTGCCGCCGGTGCCGCCGGTGCCGCCGACTCCA
>JAGQTV010000045.1 GCA_020438845.1 Mycobacterium sp.
GCCGCATCGCCTTCGGCTTCCGCAACCCCGACAACCAACGCCGCCGCGTACGCTGGGCCTGCACCCGCCGATCACGGCAGGTCACACCCATCCGGCGCCAACGCCCCTGCTAACTGCGAAGAGCCGGTATGGAGGCCGGAAAGCCGATGGCGGTTGTCGTGATAAAGGTCGACCTCGACGTCTTGATCGATCCACTTGCTGCCGTGGAGCACTGCTGCACCCAAACCTGCGATCACTCCACGACGGCGTGACCACAGCCACGCGGCCCGCGCCCGCACCAGCGCACCGATCTCCGTCCCCGCTGGAACATAGACATCTCGGAACACTCGGGCGCTGTTCCGTTGCAGATCGCCCCACGTCATCCCTTGGGCCAGTGCCTCGCTGCCGATGAACGGCTCTCCCATGCCTTGCAGTCTGCGCGTGGACACTGACAACTAGCCGCCAGTGAAGCTAGTTTCACCCGCCACTTTCGCCCGTGAAGCTAACTTCACTCGGGCGGGAATGGAGTTCGCGAGTGTTGCCCTCAGCCCAGGATCAAACCCGAGGTAGGCACCCCGGTGCCGGCGGTGACGAGCACGTGCTCGACCCCGTCGACTTGGTTGACGGAGGTGCCGCGCAGTTGGCGTACACCTTCGGCGATGCCGTTCATGCCGTGGATATAGGCCTCGCCCAGTTGGCCGCCGTGGGTGTTGATGGGCAGCCGCCCGCCGATCTCGATGGCCCCATCGGCGACGAAGTCCTTGGCCTCCCCGACATCGCAGAACCCCAACTCCTCCAACTGAATCAGCGTGAACGGAGTGAAGTGGTCGTAGAGTACGGCGGTCTGGATGTCGGCGGGTGTAAGACCCGACTGAGCCCACAGCTGCCGGCCCACCAAACCCATCTCCGGCAGGCCGATCTCGGGGCGGTAGTAGCTCACCATCGAGTACTGGTCGGGGCTGGACCCCTGCGCTGCCGCCTCGATGATCGCCGGCCGGTTCTTCAGGTCACGGGCGCGCTCAGCCGAGGTGACGACGATGGCCACCCCACCGTCGGTCTCCTGGCAGCAGTCCAGCAGCCGAAGCGGTTCGGCGATCCAGCGGGAGTTCTGGTGATCCTCGATAGTGATCGGCTTGCCGTAGAAGTAGGCCTTGGGATTGTTCGCGGCATGCCGACGATCGGCCACCGAGACTGCGCCGAAATCGCGGCTGGTGGCACCCGAGACATGCATGTAGCGCCGGGCGATCATCGCCACCTGGGCGGCGGGTGTGGTCAGGCCGTGCGGGTAGGAGTAGGAGTTGTCGACGCTGGTGGAGTCCGCGCCCTGGATGAGCCGCAGCTGCACCTGACCAAATCGCATCCCGGAGCGTTCGTTGAAAGCCCGATATGCCACAACACAATCCGCGACCCCGGTGGCCACCGCCATGGCAGCCTGCTGCACGGTGGCACAGGCCGCACCTCCGCCGTGGTGAATCTTTGAGAAAAAAGTCAAATCGCCCATACCGGTCGCGCGGGCCACGGCAACCTCGGTGTTGGAGTCCATGGTGAAGGTCACCATGCCGTCGACGTCGGCCGGTGTCAGCCCGGCGTCGCCGAGGGCGTCGAGGACAGCCTCGGCCGCCAGTCGGAGTTCACTGCGTCCGGAGTTCTTGGAGAAGTCCGTGGCGCCGATGCCGACGATGGCCGCCTTGCCGGACAGCATCATGCACCTCCGAGAGTGAGCTTCACGGTGGCGATGACGTGGTCGCCGAGACTATTGCGGCCGACGACTTTCACCGTGACGACGCCGTCGTCGACCCCCGTCACCTGGCCGGAGAACGTGACGGTGTCGTAGGCGTACCAGGGAACCCCGAGCCGCAGGGCGATCGACTTGATGATCGCGGCCGGCCCGGCCCAGTCGGTGACGAAGCGTTGCACCAGGCCGGTGTCGGTGAGGATGTTGACGAAGATGTCCTTTGATCCCTTGGCCTGCGCCTTGTCCCGGTCGTGGTGGACATCCTGGTAGTCGCGAGTGGCGATGGCCGTAGACACGATGAACGTTGGATCTCCGTAGAGCGAAAGCTCGGGCAGAACGGTACCCACAGCCGGCGCACTCATCGGTCCGGCTCCCACGCGTACAGCGTCCAGGCCAGACCGCTCTCCCCTGCCGGAAAGTCGATATAGGTTGCGCGGACTGGCATTCCGATTTCCACCTCAGCCGGGTCTGCGCCCCGAAGTTCGCCGAGCATCCGCACGCCCTCCTGAAGTTCAACCAGTGCGATGACGAACGGCAGAGTGCGGCCGGGAACCTGCGGGGCGTGGTGGACTACGTAGCTGAATACGGTGCCTTTGCCGCTCGCGACGACATACTCGACGGGGGCCTCTTTGTCCTGCCACAGCGCGGGGATCGGCGGGTGTTGCAGGGCACCGTCGGGAAGCTTCTGGATCCGAAGCCCGTGCGCGTTGACACCGTCCCAGAAGAACTGCGTGTCCTTGGAGGCGGCCGGGCGGATCATGAGTTCGGGATCGAGATCGGCCGGCACGGCAGACCCGGCACGGTCGGCTGGACGGAACTTCAACATCCGCCACATCATGTCGGCGACTGTCTCTTTTCCATCGTCGTCGCCGACCGTCCAGGTGATGGTCTGCGTAATGAAATAACCCTCGCCGAGGGCTGTTTGCTTGGGGCCGACCACGTCGGTCAATTCAGCTGTGACACTGACTTCTTCACCAGGACACAAGTAGCGATGGTAGGTCTGCTCGCAGTTGGTCGCTACTACGCCGACGTAGCCGGCCTCGTCGAAAAACCCGAGGATCTTGCCGAGTGGGTCGTCGTCGGGCCGCACCCCACCGAGGCCCATCATGGTCCACACCTGGATCATCGCCGGGGGTGCAACGGTGCCCGGATGACCCGCCGAACGCGCCGCTACCTCATCGGTGTAGATCGGGTTGGTGTCTCCGATGGCATCCAGCCAGTGGTCGATCATCGGCTGGTTGACGGGGTGACGGCCCTTGCGGGGCTTGCTCTTTCCCGCGGACTTGATTTCCTCGGCAGCCGCGAGGATGCCGGAGTCGGTGGCCCGGCTCATCGCGGCACCCTCGGGACACCCAGCCCCGCCGCCGCGACCTGTTCCCGCATGACCTCGTTGACCCCGCCACCGAAGGTGATGACGAGATTGCGCTTGGTCTGCGCATCGAGCCAGCGCAGCAACCCAGCGGTCCCCTCCTCCGCTGGGTTGCCGTGTGCGCCGACGATCTCCTCGGCCAGACGGCCCACCCGTTGCACCCGTTCGGTGGAGAAGACTTTGGTGGCGGCGGCGTCGGCGATGTCGACCGTGTCCCCCGAAGCTGCCACCTGCCAGTTGAGCAGTTCGTTCACCCGCCAGATGGCCCGAATCTCACCAAGCGCACGCCGAACGTGGTCGAGGTCGATGGGCGCTACACCGTCGGAACCCGGCTTGGACGCCCACGCATGCACCCGGTCGTAGACGCCGGCGATTCTGCCGGCAGGTCCGAGCATCACTCGCTCGTGGTTGAGTTGGGTGGTGATCAGCCGCCAACCGGCGTTCTCCTGGCCCACCAGCATGTCTGCTGGCACCCGGACGTCGTTGTAGTAGGTCGCGTTGGTGTGGTGCGCGCCGTCGGAGAGGATAATCGGCGTCCAGGAATAGCCCGGATCGGCGGTGTCGACGATCAGGATCGAAATCCCTTTGTGCTTGGCCGCTTCCGGGTCCGTGCGGCAGGCCAACCAGATGTAATCGGCGTCGTGGCCGCCGGTGGTCCAGATCTTCTGGCCGTTGACCACATACTCGTCACCATGCCGGACCGCGGCGGTGCGCAGTGAAGCCAGGTCCGTGCCCGCCTCCGGTTCCGAATAGCCGATAGCGAAGTGCACCTCGCCCGCCAGAATGGCCGGCAGGAACTTTTTCTTCTGCGCCTCGGTGCCGTACGCCATCAGTGTCGGTCCCACAGTCTGCAGAGTCACGGCGGGGAGGGGGACGTCGGCACGGGCCGCCTCGTTGACGAAGATCGACTGTTCGATCGGGCCGAAGCCAAGTCCGCCGTATTCAATCGGCCAGCCCACCCCGAGTTTGCCGTCGGCGCCCATCCGCTTGATCACCGCCCGGTAGGCCGCACCGTGCCGGTCAAGCTCCATCTCCTGGGCTTCTTCAGCCGAGATGAGTGTCGAAAAGTACTGTCGCAATTCGGCTTGCAGCGTCCGCTGCTCAGGCGTCAACTCGATATACATTGCGCTCCAACCAAATCCAGGCAGTGGGCTGCCCCACCGAGCCAGCGCGTCATGTCCTTGATCGACGAGTAGTACCGGTGCATGGGATAGGTAACGTCCATACCGATGCCGCCGTGCAGGTGGTGACAGGTCTGCATCGCCGGCGGGGCCTGCGAGGTGAGCCAATAGGACAGGACGTCCAAGTCGGAATCGGCGTCCAGGCCCTCAGACAGTCGCCAGATGACCGAGGCGGCAACCAGGCCCAGTGTGCGCGAGGCGATGTACACCTCGGCCAACTGCGCGGCCACCGTCTGGAAGGTGGACAGCGGACGGCCGAACTGGTGCCGACTGGCTACGTAATCGGCGGTGAGTCGCAGCGCTCCGGCAACCAAACCGGAGGCGTGGGCTCCGCACGCCGCCAAAGCCAGTTCGTTGACGCGGCGCGGAATCGCACCGTCGAAAACGGCATCGACTGCGACGTCGGAGAATTCAGCCGTGCATTCGTCGGCCCCACTAGACGTCGGCGTTCCGGTCAGCCGAACACCATGCGCCCTGGGCGATACCACCGCGACGGCGTCGTCGGCGGTTACCACCATCCACGTCGCCTGCTCCGCATAGGGAATGGCGATCTTGATCCCGTTGAGCCGCCCGTCGGTCAGTGTCGTCGCCGGACGGTCCGGCAGCGAGGCCCCTGGTTCGTTGATTGCGGCAGTCAGGATCGAACCCTCGGCGACGCCGTCGAAATAGCGGTCCTGTTGGGCTTCGTCGGCGAGGGCGAGCAGGGGCAGCAGGCCCAACCCCAGGGTGGACAGCGCCGGTGACGCCATCCCACGGCGGCCGATCTCGGTTAGCGCAGAAGCGATCTCAAGCAACCCGACCCCGTCGCCGCCTAAGCGATCTGGCAGGCCCAGTGTCGTGACACCACCAGAAACCAAAGCAGCCCAGCTCATGTCGCGGTCCAACACCGAGTTCACCACATCCGCGACGGCCTGCTGAGATGGCTCCGGACTGAAGTCCACGTCAGGAAGCCGCCGAGCCGCTGTAATCCACCTGCCAGTGTTTGATGCCGTTCAGCCATCCCGACCTGAGCCGTTCGGGGGTTCCCAGCGGCGCCAGGTCCGGCATGTGGTCGGCGACAGCATTGAAAATCAGATCGATGGTCATCCGCGCGAGATTGGCACCGATGCAATAGTGCACACCGGTTCCGCCGAAGCCCACATGCGGATTGGGGTCCCGCAGGATGTTGAAGGTGTGCGGATCGGCGAAGACGTCCTCATCGAAATTGGCCGAGCGGTAGAACATCACCACCCGCTGGCCCTCCTTGATTGTCACACCGGAGAGTTCGACGTCCCGTACCGCCGTGCGCTGGAACGCCGTGACCGGAGTCGCCCACCGGACTATCTCGTCGGCCGCCGTCTTCGGGCGCTCCCGCTTGTAGAGCTCCCACTGGTCAGGATGCTCCGCAAAGGCGATCATGCCGTGGGTGATCGAGTTGCGGGTGGTCTCGTTGCCGGCCACTGCGAGCATGAGAACGAAAAAAGCGAACTCGTCGTCGGTGAGCTTCTCGCCGGCGACGTCGGCGTTGATGAGTGCGGTGACGATGTCGTCGCCCGGTTCCTTGGCCTTGACGGCGGCCATCTGCATGGCGTACATCAGCACCTCGATCGAGGAGGCTTTGGCGTCAATGTCGGCGAACTCCGGGTCCTCGTTCCCGGTCATCTCGTTGGACCAGCGGAACAGCTTCTCGCGGTCTTCCTGGGGCACACCGAGAAGTCCGGCGATCACCTGCAACGGCAGCTCGCAGGAGACCTGCTCGACGAAGTCGCCGTACCCCTTCGAGGCGGCCTCCTTGACGATGGTCTGGGCGCGTTGGGTGAGCTCCTCCCGCAACCGCTCGACGGCCCGCGGCGTGAAGCCTCGAGAGATGATGCGGCGCAACCGGTCGTGGTGCTCGCCGTCCATGTTCAGCAGGATGACCCGCTGCATGTCGATGTCCTCGCGGCTCATGTTGTCGGCGAATTGGGGCAGGGCGGTGTTCGGTCCGGTGTGGTAGACGTCGTTGCGGCGCGAGACCTCTTTGACGTCCTTGTGCTTGGTGACGACCCAGTAGCCGCCGTCGTTGAAACCACCCTTGCCGATTTGCTGCTCGCACCACCAGACCGGCGCGACTTTGCGGAGTTCGGCCAACTCGTCGACGGGAAGGCGCTCCACATTGCGGTCCGGGTCGAGGAAGTCGAAGCCTGGCGGCAAGTTCGGGGTCGGGCTCGTCGGCATCGCGGTGCGCTCCTCAAATACAACGTGTTCTAGTGCCAGTAAAACATGCTTCTACCGCGTGGAAAAGGCACTCCGGCTACCTTACTTGTCATCGTACTGAAACGTGTTCTAGCCTGCTGGACATGGGCAATCCCGTCATTGTCGAGGCCACCCGCAGCCCTATCGGCAAGCGCAACGGCTGGCTGTCCGGACTTCATGCCACCGAACTTCTGGGCGCTGTCCAGAAGGCTCTGGTGGACAAAGCCGGCATCGACGGTGCAGAGGTGGAGCAGGTGATCGGTGGTTGCGTCACCCAGTTCGGCGAGCAGTCCAACAACGTCACCCGGGTGGCCTGGCTGACTGCGGGACTGCCCGAGCAGGTCGGCGCCACCACCGTCGACTGCCAGTGCGGCAGCGCGCAGCAGGCCAACCACCTCGTCGCGGGCCTGATCGCCGCCGGTGCGATCGACGTCGGGATAGCTTGCGGAATCGAAGCGATGAGCCGGGTGGGCCTGGGGGCCAACGCCGGACCCGACCGCTCCAGAATCCGGGCGGCCTCGTGGGACATCGACATGCCCGACCAGTTCACTGCCGCCGAGCGGATTGCCAAGCGACGCGGGATCACCCGCGAAGACCTCGATCACCTGGGTCTGCTCTCCCAACAGAAGGCCAAACGGGCCTGGGAGGAACGGCGCTTCGACCGGGAGATCTCGCCCCTCGAGGCCCCGATGCTGGATGAGAACCGGCAGCCCACCGTGCAATTGCACACCGTCAGCCGCGACCAGGGCCTGCGCGAGACCACCGCGGAGGGTCTGGCCGGCCTCAAGCCCGTCATGGAGGGCGGGCTACACACGGCCGGCACCTCGTCGCAGATCTCCGACGGTGCCGCAGCGGTGCTCTGGATGGACGAAGACAAAGCCCGCGGGCTGGGTCTGCGGCCGCGCGCCCGGATCGTCGCGCAGGCCCTGGTGGGCGCCGAGCCCTACTACCACCTCGACGGGCCCGTACAGTCCACCGCGCGGGTGCTGGAGAAGTCTGGAATGACGATGGCCGACATCGACCTCGTCGAAATCAACGAGGCCTTCGCCTCCGTCGTGCTCAGCTGGGCGCAGGTCTACAACGCAGACATGGATCGCGTCAACGTCAACGGCGGCGCCATCGCGCTCGGCCATCCAGTCGGCAGTACCGGCAGCCGATTGATCACGACGGCGCTGCACGAGCTTGAAAGGATCGACAAGTCCACGGCGTTGATCACCATGTGCGCGGGCGGGGCCCTGTCGACCGGGACGATCATCGAGCGGATCTAGGTGATCACGACCGCTCAGAGAATCGCCGCTGCTCAGGCGTACATCGACGCACTCGTCAGCCACGACGGGGATTCGGTACCGTTCGCTCCTGGTTGCACCCGGGTCGAGCAGGGCATCAAGAACGGCTTCTCGGGAAATCACCTACGGCGCAGCCTGAATCGTGGACCGCAGTACCGGATCATCGCCGCCACCACGGCCCCGTCCTGCACCGTGGTGGGTGAGGAGGTTCAGGCCCGCTACACAGTATTGACGAAGCTCTCACTCGCCGGCCGCCGTGCTGCCGCTTACGTTGACGAGACCTTCGTCATCACGGAACCCGACTGCCTGATCCGCCACATCGAAGTGAGATTTCGTCCCACCGCCATCAGGAGTGCTGATATGCCTGCCAAGAAGCCTCGGGGCCTCAATTCGCCTCAAACCGAGCGCATCATCAAAGCGATGTCCCAATCCACCGCGTGGCTGTACAAGAAGACCGGCGGAAGGATCGGCGGCAAGTTCCTGCAAGGCGCGCCGGTCGCATTGCTGACGACCATCGGCCGCAAGACGGGGCAGCCGCGCGTCAGTCCGCTGCTGTTTCTACGCGACGGCAACCGGGTGGTCCTAGTCGCCTCCAAGGCTGGGGCCGACACCCACCCGATGTGGTATCTGAACTTGAAGGCCAACCCGCAGGTCTCGGTACAGATCAAGGATGAAGTACTGGACCTGACCGCGCGGGATGCCACCGAAGAGGAGCGGATTCGCTACTGGCCCAGACTGGTTGAGATGTATTCGAGTTTCGCCGACTACCAGTCGTGGACCGACCGGGTGATTCCCGTCGTCATCTGCGACCCGTAGGCCGTCAGGCACCGTAGACGGGCTCGGGGCGACGCGCCTGGGCGAGCAGTTCGCTCACGACGGGGCCGAGTTCGGCCGGATCCCACCGGGCGCCCTTGTCGGCCTGCGGGCCGTGCATCCAGCCCTCTGCCACCCGGACGACGCCGCCCTCGACCTCGAACACCCGGCCGGTGACGTCGGCCGACTCGACGCTGCCGAGCCAGACCACCAGCGGCGAGATGTTCTCCGGGGCCATGGTGTCGAAACCCGACTCGGGTTTGGCCATCATCTCGGCGAAGACGGTCTCGGTCATGCGGGTGCGCGCCGACGGGGCGATGGCGTTGACGGTGACGCCGTAACGCCCCATTTCGGCGGCGGCCACCAGCGTCAGCGCGGCGATTCCAGCTTTGGCGGCGCTGTAGTTGCCCTGACCGACGCTGCCCTGCAACCCCGCACCCGAGCTGGTGTTGATGATGCGAGCGTGTACTTCTTTGCCCGCCTTAACCAATCCGCGCCAGTAGGCACCAGCATGTCGAGTGGTGGCGAAGTGCCCCTTGAGGTGAACGGCAACGACGGCGTCGAACTCTGCCTCGCTGGTGTTGGCGATCATCCGGTCCCGGACGATGCCGGCATTGTTGACCAGGACGTCGAGGCCACCAAAGGAGTCGATGGCGGTCTGGATCAACCCGGCGGCCTGGTTCCAGTCCGCCACGTTGGCACCGCTGACAACTGCTTCGCCTCCAGCGGAGGTGATTTCGTCGACTACGGACTGCGCTGCACTGCCCCCGCCGGCCGGGGAACCGTCCAACCCAACCCCGATGTCATTGACCACCACCCGGGCACCCTCGGCCCCAAAGGCCAATGCGTGTGCCTTCCCGATACCACCTCCGGCGCCGGTGACGATGGCCACGCGGCCGTCGAGTAACCCCATCAGCCTCTCCTCACTTGTTGGCACCCGAAGCCGCCAGGTATGGGGGCGGCTCTCCCCCGCCGTGTACCTCAAGGGTGGCCCCACTGATGTACGACGCTGCATCGGATGCGAGAAAGGCTACCGCCCAGCCTATTTCGGACGGCATAGCAAATCGCCCCAGCGGGATCGTCGCCGCCACCGCAGCCTGGGACTGGCTGTCGCCGTAGAACAACTCAGCCTGCTCGGTGGCCACCATCCCGGCGACCACGGCGTTCACCCGAACCTTCGGCGCCCATTCCACGGCCAACGTGGCGGTCAGACTGTCCACTCCCGCCTTGGCCGCCGCGTAGGCGGCCGTACCCGGCGACGGCCGCCGCCCACTGATGCTGGAGACTGAGACGATCGATCCGCCGGCATCCTGTTGCTGCATGACAGCGTTGGCCGCCTGCGAGACATGCAACATGCCAAGCAGATTCAGCTCGATGACCTTGTGATGGAACCGCGGCGAGGCTTGGGCGGCCAGAGCGTAGGGCGACCCCCCGGCATTGTTGACCACCACGTCGAGGCGGCCGTGTCGTTCGACGATCGTCGCCACCAATTCCGCCACGGCATCGGGGTCGCGGACGTCGCAACCGTGGAACTCGTAGGGGGAAGCGCAGACCGGACGGCGGGCACACGTGACGACAACAGCGCCCTGGCCGGCGAACACCTTGCTGATTCCGGCCCCGACGCCCCGAACACCACCGGTGACGAGCACGACACGCCCGTCGAGACCAAAATCCACCGTGCTAGCCTACCAAGCAAGTGCTTGCTTAGGAGTGCCATGCCGATCACGTCGTCCGTCGTCGAACCCGGGATCGTCACAGTCACGGTCGACTACCCGCCGGTCAACGCCATCCCCTCTGGTGGCTGGTTCGAACTGGCCGAAGCCATCACCGACGCGGGCCGCGACAAGGCGAACCACGTGGTGATCCTTCGGGCCGAGGGCCGGGGCTTCAACGCCGGCGTGGACATCAAGGAGATGCAGCGGACGGTCGGCTTCACCGCTCTGATCGACGCCAACCGTGGTTGCTTCGCAGCCTTCAAAGCGGTCTACGAGTGCGCGGTTCCGGTCATCGCAGCAGTCAACGGTTTCTGCGTGGGCGGCGGCATCGGCCTGGTTGGCAACGCCGACGTCATCGTCGCCTCCGATGACGCGACCTTCGGGCTGCCTGAGGTGGAACGAGGCGCACTGGGCGCGGCCACCCACCTGTCCCGGCTGGTTCCTCAGCACCTGATGCGGCGACTGTTCTTCACCGCGGCCACGGTCGACGCCGCCACCCTTCACCACTTCGGATCGGTGCATGAGGTGGTACCGCGCGAAGAACTGGACGAGGCGGCACTGCGGGTGGCCCGCGACATTTCCAGGAAGGACACCCGGGTGATCCGGGCCGCCAAAGAAGCGCTCAATCTCATTGACGTCCAACGGGTCAACTCCAGCTACCGGATGGAACAAGGCTTCACCTTTGAATTGAACCTCTCCGGAGTATCCGACGAACTCAGAGACGAGTTCGCCGGAAGCGACAAGGCAAGATCGTGAGAGATAAACGCACGACGCTTGACGAGGCGGTTACCGCCATCGAAAGCGGTATGACGATCGGGATCGGCGGATGGGGGTCAAGGCGCAAGCCGATGGCGTTCGTGCGGGCTCTGTTGCGCACGAACGTCACCGATCTGAGCGTTGTGACTTACGGAGGCCCTGACATCGGCCTGCTCTGCTCGGCGGGCAAGGTAGCCAAGGTTTACTACGGCTTCGTCTCGCTGGACTCCGCACCGTTCTACGACCCGTGGTTCTCCCACGCCCGTACCACCGGGTCCATCGTGGCGCGAGAGATGGATGAGGGGATGTTGCGCTGCGGCTTGCAGGCTGCCGCTCAACGGCTTCCGTTCCTGCCGATCCGGGCCGGGCTGGGCAGTTCTGTGCCGGACTTCTGGGACGGCGAACTCAAGACTGTTCTGTCGCCGTATGGTGACGAGGAGTTGCTCGCCATGCCGGCGCTTCGACTGGATGCCGCCTTCGTTCACCTCAACCTCGGCGACCGACACGGCAACGCCGCTTACACCGGAATCGACCCCTACTTCGACGATCTCTTCCTGATGGCCGCAGACCGGCGCTTCCTCTCAGTCGAACGAGTAGTCAGCACCGACGATCTGGTCAAAGCGGTTCCGCCACAGGGCATGCTGGTCAATCGGATGATGGTCGACTCGGTGGTGGAAGCACCCGGTGGCGCCCACTTCACCACCGCCGCGCCGGACTACGGGCGCGACGAGACGTTTCAGCGCCACTACGCTCAAGCCGCCGCCGATACCGACAGTTGGGCTGAGTTCGCGGCCACCTACCTCGCCGGCAGCGAGTCCGACTACCAGGCCGCCGTACGCCGATTCAACGGGGAGGCGACGTGATCCAGGTCAGCCGCGCCGAGGTGTGCGTCGTAGCCTGCGCCGAACTGTTCCGCGGCGCAGGCGAGATCATGGTCAGCCCGATGACCACGATGGTCTCGATCGGGGCAAGACTGGCTCGCCTTACATTCGCGCCCGACATTCTGCTGACCGATGGTGAGGCCCAATTACTGGCCGACACCCCACCCATCGGAGAGGTAGCCAGATTCGAGGGCTGGATGCCCTTCGGCCGGGTGTTCGAAACACTGGCCTGGGGCCGCCGCCACGTGGTGATGGGCGCCAACCAGATCGACCGGTACGGCAACCAGAATCTTTCGGCGTTCGGACCGTTGCAGCACCCGACCCGGCAAATGTTCGGCGTGCGCGGCGCACCCGGCAACTCCATCAACCATCGCACCAGCTATTGGGTAGGTAATCACTCCAGGCGAGTGTTCTGTGATTCCGTCGACGTGGTGTGCGGGATCGGCTGGGACAAAGTCGATCCTGACAATCCCGCGTACCGGTTCGTCGACGTCCACCGGGTGGTGAGCAACCTCGGTGTATTCGACTTCGGCGGCCCGGACCACACCATGCGGGCGGTATCCCTCCACCCGGGTATCGACGCCGATACAGTGCGGGCCAACACATCCTTCAGCGTGCACGGCCTGGACGCCGCCCCGAGGACCCGGCTGCCAACCGGCGAGGAACTGACGTTGATCCGCGATATCGATCCGAAGGGTTTGCGCGACAGGGAAATCAAACTATGAGGATCCGTACCGCGCTGACCAGGATGGTCGGCATCGAGCACCCCGTGGTGCAGACCGGCATGGGCTGGGTAGCCGGCGCGCGCCTGGTGTCGGCGACGGCGAACGCGGGCGGGTTGGGCATTCTGGCCTCGGCAACGATGACGATCGACGAACTGGCCACCGCGATCACCACGGTGAGAGCGGCAACAGACCGGCCCTTCGGCGTCAACCTCCGCGCCGATGCCACCGATGCCGGCGATCGGGTCGACCTGATGATCCGCCAGGGCGTGAGGGTGGCGTCCTTCGCCCTCGCTCCGAAGCCGGAACTCATCGCACGGCTGAAAGACGCAGGCGTGGTCGTGATCCCATCGGTGGGCGCGGCCAAACATGCTCGCAAGGTCGCGGGTTGGGGCGCCGATGCAGTGATCGTCCAGGGCGGAGAGGGTGGCGGGCACACCGGGCCGGTGGCCACCACTCTCCTATTGCCGTCGGTGCTCGACGCACTGGACGGTACCGGAATCCCGGTCGTAGCCGCGGGCGGGTTCTTCGACGGCCGCGGACTGGCGGCCGCACTCTCCTACGGCGCGGCCGGCGTGGCGATGGGTACCCGGTTTCTGCTGACCTCGGACTCAACAGTGCCGGATGCCGTCAAACAGCGCTATCTCCAGGCCGACCTGAACGGCACCGTCGTCTCCAAACGCGTCGATGGCATGCCGCACCGCGTCCTGCGCACCGGACTGGTCGAACAGTTGGAAAGCGGATCACGGGCAAAGGGTTTCACGGCCGCTGTCCTTAACGCCGCCCGGTTCAAGAAGTTGTCGGGCATGACCTGGTCGTCGATCATCCGCGACGGCCTGGCCATGCGGCACGGCAAGGATCTCACTTGGTCCCAGGTCGTGATGGCGGCCAACACCCCGATGCTGCTCAAAGCCGGCCTGGTCGAGGGCGACACCGAGGCCGGGGTGCTCGCCTCTGGCCAGGTCGCCGGGATCATCGGGGATCTTCCCTCGTGTTCGGAGCTGATCGAGAGCATCGTCAGCGAGGCGATCACCCATCTGAAGGCTGCTGCAGCACTGATCGAGTGAGGCGTATGGTCGGGCCATGGGCCTTGCACCGGAGAGTTGGCCGTCGCCGTTTCAAACGCTGATCCGAACGTCCAACAAGTACCTGCTGAACCCGTTGATGCTGCAGTTGGCCGGCAAGCGGTTCTGGTATGCCTCGGTGGTCCAACACACCGGACGTCGCTCCGGCAAGCGGTACTCGACACCGGTGGTGGCCGACCGAGTGGGCGAGCACGTGATAATTCCGTTGCCCTACGGCACCGACGTGGACTGGGTTCGCAATGTCCTGAGCACGAGCGGGGCCACAGTCATCCGCAAGGGAGAAACCGTCACCACGGACACCCCGGAGATCATTGACGCCACCGAGGCCCTGCCGCTGGTGCCCCCGGACCGCCGCCGCAGTTTCGAACGGGTCGGCATTGCACACTTCCTGCGGCTGCGGGTCACCTAGTCCCCAACCGGACGCTGATCCGTGGGGACCTGAGGTCGGCTCCCCGATTCATGTCTTGAGCAGATGACACTCATCAGAATCATTCGTTGGATTCGACGGACTGGTGCCGCTGTGATGGCGGTACAAGACCTCGACCCGCCCTCGGAAATGGAAACGATCATGAAGAACTTCGCACCGTGGGAGCCGGGCAATGACAACAGCGCCCACGTGCAGCCCTGGAGCTCGGTCTCCGGGGTGAACCAGAGCTCCTGATTCATACCGCGGCACGGACAGCCGGCGGCCACTACAACCGTTCGATGATCGTCACGTTCGCCGTTCCGCCGCCCTCGCACATGGTCTGCAGGCCGTAGCGGCCGCCGGTGCGCTCGAGTTCGTTGAGCAGCGTGCCGAACAGCTTGGCTCCGGTAGCCCCCAGCGGATGACCCAGTGCGATGGCCCCGCCATTAGGATTGACCCGCTCGGGGTCCGCTCCGAATTCCTTGATCCAGGCCAGGACCACCGGCGCAAACGCCTCGTTGATCTCCACCACGTCGATGTCCTCAATACAAAGGCCGGTCCTGCGCAATGCGTACCGGGTGGCCGGGATGGGGCCGGTCAGCATGAGAACGGGATCTGCTCCGCGGCAACTGAAGTGATGAATCCGCGCCCGCGGAGTGAGGTTGTGATCCTTCACGGCCCGATCAGAGGCCAACAGCACTGCGCTGGCGCCGTCGGAGATCTGACTGGCCACCGCGGCAGTCATCCGGCCGCCGGCGGTGAGCGTTGGCAATCCGGCCATCTTCTCCAGCGTGGTCTGTCGGGGGGTCTCATCGACGGTGAAGCCATCGACCGCGACGATCTCGTTGTCGAACCGGCCGCCCGCGATGGCGGCGAGCGCACGCTGATGACTGGCCAGCGCGAACTTCTCCATGTCCTCCCGGGAGATGTCCCATCGCTCTGCGATCATTTCCGCGCCCCGGAACTGGGAGATCTCCTGATCACCGTAGCGCTGCAGCCAATTCTTGGATTCCGCTGTGGGAGTAGTGAACCCGAACTCCTTGCCGACAACCATCGCCGACGAGATCGGGATCTGGCTCATGTTCTGCATTCCGCCGGCGAGGATGAGATCTGCCGTGCCAGACAGGATCGCCTGCGCTCCGAACGAAATCGCCTGCTGGCTGGACCCGCATTGGCGGTCGACGGTAACCCCCGGCACCTCTTCGGGGTAGCCCGCAGCCAGCCAGGTGAGCCGGCCGATGTTTCCGGCCTGACCGCCGATGGCGTCGACGCAGCCGACGATAGCGTCGTCGACGGCGGCGGGGTCAACGTTGTTCCGGTCAAAGATCGCGCGAAAGACGTTCACGCCCAGATCGATTGGGTGCACTCCGGCCAGCGAGCCGTTGCGCTTCCCGACCGGGGTGCGCACCGCATCAATGACGTAGGCAGTCATGGCCATGGTGGTCTCCTTATCCGCGTCTACTCTGGGCCTACTCTGGGGTGATTCCGCCGAGAACGATGCCGAGGTATTGCCGGCCAACCTGTTCGGCAGTCAGCGCTCCCCCAGGTTGGTACCAGCGAACTGACACCCAGGTGGTGTCCCTGATGAACCGGTACACCAAGTCGGTGTCGATATCCGGGCGGAAGTAGCCCTGTTCGATGCCCGCTCTGAGCACATCGACCCACATCGTTCGTTGCCGCACGTTGAGTTCGTCGATGTAGCCGAACCGTCCCCGCCCGGACAGTCGCTTGGCTTCGTCCTGGTAGATGACCACCTCCGCGTGATGGTGCTCGATCGCGTCGAACGAAGCCATGAACAGGCCCTTGAACCGCTCCAACGGGTTCGGCTCCGTGTCGATGATCTGCTGGTAACGGTCGAAGAGCCAGCCAAGGAAACTGCGCAGCACCTCGTCGACCATCTCCTCCTTGGAGGCGAAGTGGTGGTACAGGCTGCCGGAGAGAATGCCGGCGGCGTCGGCGATGTCACGCACAGTGGTGGCTCGAAGGCCGCGTTCGGCGAACATCGACGCGGCGAGTGTGAGTAACTCGCCCCGGCGGGTCGACGGCGGCGGGTTGGTCATGGATGCTGACTCGATACCGAAATTACTTCACCAGTAAGGTAACTGGCATAGTCGCTGGCTAGAAACGCGATCGTTGCGGCGACTTCCCACGGCTCGGCGGCCCGCCCGAAGGCCTCGCTCGTTGAAAGCCGGTCGAGCAATTCAGCCGAACTGGTCTTCTCCAGGAACTTGTGGCGGGCGATGCTGGGCGAAACGGCGTTGATCCGCACCCCGTATTCGACGGCTTCGATTGCGCTGCAACGAGTCAACGCCATCACACCAGCCTTGGCGGCGGCGTAATGCGACTGCCCGGCCTGCGCTCGCCAGCCCAGCACGCTAGCGTTATTGACTATCGCCCCACCGTGGCCGGCTTCGCGAAAGTAACTCAACGCCGCCCGCGTTGCCCGCATCACCGAAGTCAGCGAGACGTTCAGGACGCGGTCCCACTCGTCGTCGGTCATGTCGATCACCGCTGTCTGCCCACCCAGTCCGGCGTTGTTCACCAGCACATCGAGCCGACCGAACCTGGCTGTTGCGGACGAGATCAAAGCGTCCACCTGAGCGGAGGACGTGACATCACAAACCACGCTCTCGACCCGTCCGAGACCCAACGCGGACAGCGCATCACGTGCTTCACTTAGGCGGCGTTCGTGATGGTCCGAGACCATCACATCGGCACCTTCCAGCAGGACGCGACGTGCAGTGGCCGAGCCGATTCCAGTTCCCGCAGCAGCGGTGACCACCACGACCTTGCCGGCCAGCAGTCCATGACCCGCGACCTCTGGCGACGCGCTGTTCAACCCGTTCACGAACCCCTGGCCTCCCTGGGCAGCCCGAGCACACGCTCAGCGATGATGTTGCGCTGAATCTCGTTCGAGCCGCCGTAGATGGTGTCGGCGCGGGAGAAGAGGAACAGGCGCTGCCATTCATCGAATTCGCCTTCGGCCAAGACAAGTCCCGCCTTGCCTTTGACCTCGAAGGCCAACTCGCCGAGGTCGCGGTGCCAGTTGGCCCACAGCAACTTGGACACGTTGTCCTGGCCGGGTGATTCGTGGTCCATGGTCGCCATTGCATAAGACCGCATGGTCTGCAGTCCGGCCCAGGACCGGGTGAGACGCTCCCTGATCACGGGGTCATCCACAGCGCCGTTCCTCTTGGCCAGCTCGACCACTCCGGAAAGTTCACGTGCATAACGGATCTGCTGGCCGAGCGTCGACACACCGCGCTCGAACATCAGGGTGGCCATGGCGACCCGCCAGCCGTCACCGGGCTCGCCTACCACCAGATCGGCATCCGTGCGGGCGTCGGTGAAGAAAACTTCGTTGAATTCCGAGTCGCCAGTCAGCTGCACGATCGGCCGGATTTCCACCCCCGGCTGGTTGAGCGGAACAAGGAGATAAGACAGCCCGGCGTGGCCCTTGCTGCCTTTGCCGTTGCGGGCCAACACAAAGCACCATCGGGCCCAATGGGCCAACGACGTCCATACCTTCTGGCCGTTGATGACCCAATGCGGCCCGTCGCGGACTGCGGAGGTGGAGACATTGGCCAGATCGCTGCCGGCTCCCGGCTCGGAATAGCCCTGACACCACAACTCGGCCACGTCTCGGATCGCAGGTAGGAACCGCTTCTGCTGCGCGGCGGTTCCGTAGGCGATCAAAGTCGGGCCAAGAAGTTCCTCGCCGAGGTGGTTGACCTTGTCCGGGGCGTCCGCTTTCGCATATTCCTCGTAAAAGGCTACGCGGTGGGCCACTGACAGACCCCGGCCGCCGTGCTCAACCGGCCAGCCCAGACAGGTCAACCCGGCGGCGGCCAGGTGCCGATTCCAGGCGAGGCGCTCCTCGAATGCCTCGTGCTCGCGGCCCGGGCCCCCCAGACCTTTGAGAGCGGCGTAGTCACCGACCAGGTTGTCGCAGAGCCACTGGCGGACTTCCGCCCGAAACTCCTCGACCGCGATCACCCCTGTAGGCTACCTACCAAGCACTTGCTTTGTTAGGGGACGCCCGGCATGCCACCACCACTGACCACGCCCGCCGTGCTCAACCGGATGGCGTTCGACTTCGCCGACCACCTCGCCCTCGTCACCGATGACCGCAGCTTCACCTTCGCCGAACTGCATGATGAAGTCCGCCGCACCGCCGCTGCCCTCGCAGGACTCGGTGTGAGCCAAAGTGACCGGGTGGCGATCTGGTCGCCCAACACGTGGCACTGGGTCGTCGCCTGCCTTGCGATCCATTACGCAGGGGCGGTCGTCGTTCCGATCAACACTCGCTACACCGCCGAGGAAGCTACCGACATCCTCGGTCGCACCGCCGCAAGACTTCTCATCGGGATGGGACGGTTTCTGGGTACCGACCGGGTCAGCGAATTGGACCGCGGGGCTCTCCCCGGTTTGCGCCATATCGTGCGGGTGCCTGTTCAGGATGCAGACGGCCCTGAGACGACAGACGGCGATTGGGAAGGGTTCCTCGCCGGTCCGCAAGTCCCGACGTCGGAGGTCGACGGCCGGGCCGCGGCGGTGCACACCGACGACGTCTCCGACATCCTGTTCACCTCCGGCACCACCGGCCGCAGCAAGGGCGTGCTCTGTGCACACCGGCAATCGCTCTCGGCGTCAGCGGCCTGGGCGCAATGCGGCCGGATCACCGCCGCCGACCGCTATCTGTGCATCAACCCGTTCTTTCACAATTTCGGTTACAAGGCCGGCATCCTGGCCTGCCTGCAGACCGGTGCGACGTTGATCCCGCAACTGACGTTCGACCCCGAATTGGCGATGCGCACGATTCAAGAGCACAGGGTCACTGTGTTGCCCGGTCCGCCGACCGTCTACCAGACTCTGCTGGACCACCCGGCACGCGGAAACTTCGATCTCAGCTCGCTGCGGTTCGCGGTCACCGGAGCGGCCAATGTGCCTGTCGTACTCGTCGAGCGGATGCAACGCGAACTGGACTTCGACACCGTCCTGACCGGCTACGGCCTGACCGAGGCCACGGGTTTCGGCACCATGTGCCGCCCCGAGGACGACCCGGACACCGTCGCCACCACCTGTGGACGCCCGATCGCCGGCTTCGAACTGCGCATCGACACCCCAGACGACACCGGGGCCGGCGAGGTGTTGTTGCGCGGGCCCAACGTCATGCTGGGCTATCTCGACGACCCGATGGCCACCGCCACGGCAATCGACCCGCAAGGCTGGCTGCACACCGGCGACATCGGCACAGTCGATGCGGCCGGCAACCTGCGGATCACCGACCGTCTCAAGGACATGTACATCTGTGGCGGCTTCAACGTCTATCCCGCCGAGATCGAGCAGGTACTGGCCCGACTGGACGGGATAGCGGACGTAGCGGTGATCGGCGTGGCCGACGACCGGCTCGGCGAAGTAGGACGGGCTTTTGTGGTCCGCCGTGCCGGTATCAACCTTTGCGAGCAGGACGTGATCGACTATGCCCGAAAGCATGTGGCGAACTTCAAGGCCCCTCGCTCGGTGGTCTTCCTCGAAGCACTCCCCCGCAACGCTGGCGGCAAGGTCGTCAAAACCACACTCCGAGAGATCGCCTGATGGATCTGGACTTCGACGCGGAGACCTGCGCCTTCCGCCACGAAGTGCGAGCGTTCCTGGCCGACAATAGGGCCGCGTTCCCGACGAAGTCCTACGACACCGCCGAAGGTTTCGCCCAACACCGCCACTGGGACCGGGTGCTGTTCGACTGCGGGTTGTCGGTGATCACCTGGCCTGCGAAGTACGGCGGGCGCGATGCCAGCCTGCTGGAGTGGGTGGTGTTTGAGGAGGAGTATTTTCGCGCTGGGGCGCCGGGCCGGGCCAGCGCCAACGGCACCTCGATGCTGGCGCCGACGCTGTTCGCTCACGGAACCGAAGAACAGTTGGACCGCGTGCTGCCGAAGATGGCCAGTGGCGAGGAGATTTGGGCTCAGGCCTGGTCGGAGCCCGAGTCCGGCAGCGACCTGGCCTCACTTCGGTCGACCGCCACTCGAACCGAGGCGGGTTGGCTCCTGAACGGACAGAAGATCTGGAGCAGCCGTGCACCGTTCGGTGACCGCGGTTTCGGGTTGTTCCGGTCTGACCCGACTGCGCAACGGCACCGCGGACTGACCTACCTGATGTTCGACTTGAGGACTGAGGGCGTAACGGTGCGGCCCATCGAACAGCTCGGGGGAGCAACGGGTTTCGGCGAGATCTTCTTCGACGACGTCTTCGTTCCGGACCGCGACGTCATCGGCGAAGTGCACGACGGCTGGCGGGCCGCGATGGCCACGTCGAGCAACGAGCGCGGCATGTCGCTGCGCAGCCCGGCGCGGTTCCTCGCCCCGGCTGAACGACTGATCCATTCGTGGCGGCAAGCAGGCTCCGACCCCGCGTTCGCCCACCGGGTGGCCGATGCGTGGATCAAAGCGCAGGCTTACCGACTGCACACCTTCGGTACCGTCACCCGCTTGGCCGAAGGCGGCGAGTTGGGCGCGGAGTCGTCGGTGACCAAGGTGTTCTGGTCTGAACTCGACGTCGACCTGCATCAGACTGCGCTGGATCTCCGGGGACCCGACGCCGAACTCGCCGACTCGTGGACCGACGGCCTACTGTTTGCCCTGGGTGGCCCGATCTATGCCGGCACCAACGAGATTCAGCGCAATATCATCGCCGAACGCCTGTTAGGCCTGCCCCGGGAGAGCAGGCCATGAGGTTCGCACTCAGCCGCGAGCAGTACGACTTCGCCGCCAGTATCGACGCGGCGCTGGGGGCCGCCGACGTTCCCGGCGTGGTTCGCGCCTGGGCCAAGGGTGACACGACTCGTGGACGGGGGCTGTGGAAGTCATTGGCCGACCTCGGCGTGACAGCACTGGCCGTTCCGGAGGAAGTTGGTGGCATCGGCGCACATCCGGTGGATCTTGTCGTGGCATGCGAAGCCCTCGGCCGCTGGTGCGTCCCCGGACCGGTCACGGAATCTCTTGCGGTGGCTCCGGTTCTGCTGGCCGGTGACCGGCGCAATGCGGTGCTTGCCGCCGGCGATGTGGTGGCCACCGTGGCGATGCCACCGGGCGTTCCGCGTGCGGTCGACGCCCATTTCGCCGACCTGATACTTCTCACGGACGACAACGCCGTCCGGGCGGCGAAACCCGGCTCGGAGTTCGAGTCCGTCGATCCAGCCAGGAAACTGTTCGACGTATCGGCCTCTGGGCCGTCTCAGAGTGCTGATGTAGCCCGCGCCTACGAGTTCGGCGTCCTGGCCACTGCCGCACAGCTCGTCGGTGCCGCCCAAACGATGCTGGACAAGTCCGTGGCTTACGCCAAACAGCGCTCCCAGTTCGGTCACGTGATCGGCGGCTATCAGGCGATCAAACACAAACTGGCCGATGTGCACATCGCGGTGGACTTGGCTCGTCCTCTGGTCTACGGCGCTGCGCTGTCCCTGGCCGCCGACTCACCACACACCGAACGTGACGTCAGTGCGGCCAAGTCGGCAGCGTCCGAGGCCGCCCTGCTCTCGGCACGGGCGGCATTGCAGACCCATGGTGCGATCGGCTACACAGCAGAACATGATCTTTCCCAGTGGCTGCTCCGGGTCCAGGCGCTGTATTCGGCGTGGGGTGATCCGACCAGCCACCGAAACAGGGTTCTGGAGATGCTGTGACGGCGGAACGTGAACAGTTACGGCAGAGCATCGCCGCACTTGTTGCTAGGCACTCCTCTCCAGCGGCCGTCCGCCGGGCCATGGCCTCGGAGCGCGGGTACGACGAACGATTCTGGTCACAGCTGTGCGACGTCGGAGCGACAGCGCTGGTGATCCCCGAAGAGTTCGGCGGTGTGGGCGGCGAATTGGCAGACGTGGCAGCTGTTCTCGAGGAACTCGGCCGCTCACTGGTACCCACGCCGCTACTGGCTAGCACGCTCGCAGCGCTGGCCCTGTTGGCTGCCGACACCCCGGACGCAGGAACCCTCGAAAGGCTTGCAGCCGGGCAGTCGATCGCTGCTGTGGTCTTCGACCAGGATTACGTTCTCAACGGAGACATTGCCGACGTCATCGTCGCCGTCGACGGCGGTCGGATCACCCGATTGGCCAACCCCATCGTCGAAGCTGTTGAGACCCTCGACCCGACACGCCGCCTCGCCCACGTCACACCTACAGTCACACAAGTGATCGGCGCCGATCCTGGTCTGGCCGACACCGCGGCGATCCTGCTGGCCGTCGAGCAGATCGGCGCGGCATCGCACTGCCTGGAATTGACCGTTGACTACACCAAGCAACGCGTCCAGTACGGCCGTCCGATCGGCAGCTTCCAGGCACTCAAGCATCGAATGGCCGATCTGTACGTGCTGGTCCAATCCGCGCGGGCTGTTGTGGGCGACGCCATCGCCCACCCCACCCCGGTCTCGGCAACGCTGGCAAGACTGGCCGCCAGCGAGGCCTTCTGTACGGTCGCCGGTGAGGCTATCCAATTGCACGGCGGGATCGCGATCACCTGGGAGCACGACATGCATCTGTATTTCAAGCGGGCACATAGCAGTGCCCAATTGTTCGGCTCGCCCCGCCACCAGCTACGGCGGCTTGAATCCGAGGTGCTCTAGTCCCGTGACCGGCCACCTGGCGAAGCGCGCCACCATCCCTCCGTTCTATGTCATGGATGTCTGGCGGGCAGCCGCTGAGCGCCAACGCACCCACGGCGATCTGGTGAACCTCTCGGCGGGCCAGCCCAGCGCCGGCGCACCCAAGCCGGTACTCACGGCAGCTGCCGAAGCCTTGGCGGCGAACCGGCTCGGATACACCGTCGCACTCGGCATACCGGAACTACGCAGCGCGGTCGCCGGTTCTTACCACGACAAATACAACCTCGACGTGACAGCCGACGACGTGGTGTTGACCACCGGGTCCTCGGGAGGTTTCCTGCTGGCGTTCCTAGCCTGCTTCGACCCAGGCGATCGCGTGGCGATCGCCAGTCCGGGCTATCCGTGTTACCGAAACATCCTCTCCGCGTTGGGGTGCGAGGTTGTCGAGATCGAGTGCGGGCCGCAGACCCGATACCAGCCGACGGCCGACATGCTCGCCGACCTCGACCCGCCGGTGAAAGGCGTCATCGTCGCCAGCCCGGCGAACCCGACCGGAACGGTCATGCCACCCGAGGAGTTGGCCGCCATCGCCCGGTGGTGTGATGACACCGGCGCTCGTCTGATCAGTGATGAGGTCTACCACGGGCTGGTGTACCCCGGTGCGCCACAAACCTCGTGCGCCTGGCAGACATCCCGCAATGCCGTTGTTGTGAACAGCTTCTCGAAGTACTACGCCATGACCGGATGGCGGTTGGGCTGGATGCTGGTGCCCACCGAGTTGCGTCGGGCCGTGGACTGCCTGACCGGGAACTTCACCATCTGCCCGCCGGTGCTGCCGCAATACGCAGCCGTTGCCGCCTTCACCCCGGATGCTGTCGCCGAGGCTGAGGAGCATCTGCACCACTACGCCGGCAACCGCGAGACGCTGCTGGCCGGGCTGCGTCGACTGGGGATCACCCGGCTGGCTCCGACCGACGGCGCGTTCTACGTCTACGGCGACGTCTCCGACTTCACCTCGGACTCAATGAAATTCTGTGAACAGCTTCTGGCCGAAACAGGTGTGGCGATCGCCCCAGGCGTGGACTTCGACACCTCGGCAGGCCACTCGTTCGTACGCCTATCCTTCGCCGGGCCGCGCCACGACATCGACCAGGCATTGGATCGCATCGGCATCTGGTTGGGACAGTCTGCGATGCGATCCGGCCCTTCGCTGTGATCCGACGCTTCGCTGCGATCCGGCGCAGGTCTATACCGCTCCCGTCTGCAATCGACTGAGTCCGATGCAGTCGGCGCCGGTGCAAGGAATTCCATAAAGCGTGGCTACCTGGTCAGGTCCACGCAAGTCAACCTTGCTTGCCGGTGGTTTCACACTGGGCAGGCAGCCGGCAATGAAAATTCCGCCGGTAATGCTGTTGGGACACACCGTCGAGCCTGGACCACCGTCGAGGACTTGTAAGGGTTCCGCCTGTGCGCTCGATATCGCGACCACTCCGCTTGCCAGCAGGGCGATTGGAATCAGACTGCGGGTGAGATGAAGAAGTTTCATCATTCCTCCTTCCGCGTTAAATCTGCCGATCGGAGTCAGGCGCCACGCCCGCTCGAAACATGCAGGCGTTCAAGGGCGTCGGGTGTGGCGGAAGGAATCGCCAATCCGATGCGATCAACACGCGACATTTCCCGAAAGCGGGAGCCGGGGTCGATGCTCCGAACGCACCTCAAGTCTACGCCCTTCGCGTTGGCTATGGAATCGTTTTGTTTGCGGATTCGGCGGCACATCGCAGCGATCACGGACTCTGAAAGCCCGCGATATGGTTGGGCTGCAACGCAATCCACTCACAGGAAACGGATACCATGAGTCGACCCACGCGAGGACCACAGCGGATCTGACGTGTCGAGGCATGTGCGCCCAGATCGATACCGGAGGGAAGCTGCGCGGGCACCGTGATTCACTGATTCCACCCCTAGAACCGACCGAAGGTCTTAGCATCGGCTTTAAACTTTGCGGGGAAGGTCTGCCATCAATATGTACACAAGCCGGGCGACGCCGGGCACTGCCCGCTACATAGGACGAATCGGACAGCTCGCGATAGCTCTCGGCATCGGTGCGGCGATGGTCTCCATGCCCGGCACCGCTGAGGCCGACACCGGTAAACCGGGTGCCGCAGAGGCGGCCGCAGGGGCAGACTCACCGTCGAGCGCACCGAGGACGAGGTCCACCGCACGCGGCGCAACGAGCACGCCACAGGGCGGAAGGACTTCGACGGCGCACGGAAACCGCACATCCGCGCAACGGTTCGGCGCGACGCGGAACAATCGCATTTCTGCCCTCCCGCCAGCGCCTTCTGCACCAGCCCTCTCGTCGGCATCAGTCGCGCGTCAGATTCCTAATCCGGCGGCGCCGGAGGCGGTTACACCACCTTCCCCAGCCCCCACAGTGCTGCCCAAGTCGGCGAGGTCGTCTACCGGCGGGTCGATGACGCATCCGGCCGCCTCTGCCCCCGTGATGACAGCAGGTACTCCCGTGGTGCCCAGCGGATCGGTGTCGGGACTGGGTTCAGCGGCCACCTGGTTGGGTTCCGGAGGCGGCGATAGCGCCCCATCCTCTGCACCTCTAGCTTGGGCGGTCGCCGCAGTCGCCCGCCGGGAATTCAGCACCGTGTCGACCGCTACCGCGGCCGCCGTCACCACCACTGGACAGTCGACTACGCTCGGGGACTTCATTCGCAAGTTCATCGGCAACGGAACCGCCGATCACCCGGACGCCGGCATCCTGTTCGGCAACGGCTTCAGCTACGACGCCCAGACGTGCCTTGGCCAGACCGTCTGCAACGGCGGTAAAGCCGGACTGCTGGGCAACGGCGGAGACGGTTACAACGGCGGAAACGGTGGTGCCGCAGGCTGGTTCGGACGTGGCGGGAACGGCGGAGACGGTTACGCCGGGCAGTCCGGAGGCAACGGTGGTCGCGGTGGCTTGTTCACGGGCAGCGGCGGAAACGGCGGCGACGGTGGCGACGCCGAGGCGGCGGCCGGCAACGGCGGCGACGGCGGCAATGGGAGCTTCATCCTCGGCCACGGGGGCGACGGCGGAAATGGCGGCAACGGGGGCCAGAGCGGTACCGGCGGCGCGGCAGGCAAAGCCCGTTTCATGCTCGTCTTCCCCAGAAACGGCACTCCCGGAACCGACGGTCTGTCCGGCGGCTGTCCTGCGGCGGGATGCGCTCTCCCGGCATCGAGAACCTTCGCTCCCTACATCGACATGGCTTCGATGACCCAACGGGCACAGACGTGGTACATGAATGACAGCGTCGCGCCGGCAACATCGGGCACTCCGAGCCTGGTAGCCACCATGCAGAAGACCGGAATCGAAGCGGCCACACTGGCTTTCGTGAACCAGAGCGCCGCAGGAGGCGACTACATCTGGGGAAGTTCGGCTGACTCAGCTAACACCTTCGGCTCGCCCACTGGCGTCGCGATCAAAGCCGATATCGCGGCGGCCTTGGCTAACGGACTCAAGACCATCGTGTCATTCGGCGGGATCACCGCCTGCCAAAACAGGGTTGAGATCGGCCAGCTCAACGGCAAGGCAGCCTCAAGCCAAAGCAGCCAGGTATCGGCGACCGGACAGACTACCGTCGTGCTGCCCTTGGACACACCGATCGACTTCGCCGGTATGGAGACCGGAAGCATCAGTGGGCAGTTCCTCGTCTACGGCGCGGTGACCGAGCTGTACCAAGTCGACGCGGCCGGAAATTTCACGTTCAGCCACCAGGTGACCTGGCCCGTGCCGAAGGCAGTCTCGGGCGCCATCTCGCCGGACGGCGCCACCGTGAGCATCACCCTCGACACACCGCTGACCGCCAACCTCGGCAACGCCAGCACCGTGCTGAGCTACGGCCTGCAAGATGGCTTCGTGGCGATGAAGCAGGCCTACCACGATGCCATGCAGTACTTCTACGACATGGGCATCCGCCACTTCGACCTCGACATCGAAGGACCGGCTCTGGGAATCGACCAGGCCGGGATCAACAACCAGCGCAACCGCGTATTCAAGGCGTTCCAGGACGATAACACCTTCCCGGGAATGGAACTGTCTTACGTCCTGCCCATCGGACCCAACTCAGGATGGGCGCCGACGACCGACCCGGGACGCCTGATTCAGTCGGCTGGCCAGATCGGACTGGACGTCAGCACCTGGAACATGATGGCCTTCGACTACGGTCCCCAGGTGTACACCTACATGCTGGCCAATAACAAGAACATGGTCGACATGCTGATCGCAGAGGCCGACACCGGTATCACCGTCGCCTCATTCCCGATCAAGGGCGCAGTCGACTACCTTGTCGACTACGGTTTGGCGACCGACCGGCAGGACGCCTTCCAGAAACTCGGTGTCACGCTGATGGTCGGCCAGGATGACACCGTCTACGAACCGGGTTACCCCAATTACCCCATCCCGGCCGGTTACTCGCCCTACGATGCCGCCGTGGTCGAGGCCATCACCCCTGCCCAGGTAGGCGGGACAGGCACTACCGTCATGCAGTGGGCCGCTGCCAACGACGTCGGACTGCTGTCGTTCTGGTCGCTCGGCCGGGATCGGCCCAGCTACAACACAACGGCTTACAACCCGACGTGGTCGGTGACGTATCAGACCGGATCGCCGGCAGCCGCCAATGTCGAAACCGCGCAAGTGGCCGGCGCGGGTGCCACAACGGTCGACCTGCCGTTCACGCCAACATCGCGTGGTCTGGTCAGCGGGCAGCTATTCGGGCCGGGCGGCAACTGGATCGGTTCCTTCAACATCGCGTCGGACAACTCGCTGATCATCACCTCGGTCTCACCGCAAGCGCAAGCCAAGCCCGTCGGAGGCTCCATCGACCCAGCATCCGGCATGTTAACGGCCACATTCGACGGGGGCGTCGCGAGCACGATCTGGGGTCAGATCAACTATCAGCCCCTGATCCTGCAGGAGTACCAGAGTGAAGACCTGGTCTACACGACGCTGCTCAATGCTTACGACGGATGACCGGAGTGATCAGCGCGCGGTTCATCCCCACAGTCCGAGGACGTTCCCACCGAGTCGGATGATGAACGCACTCACGACCAGGATGAAGAAGACCCGCACGAAGCGGGCACCGCGGGAGACAGCCACCCGAGCGCCCACGTAGCCGCCGACCAGATTGCAGGCGCCCATCACCAGGCCTACCTTCCACAGCACGGCGCCCTGCGGCACGAACAGCGCGAGCGCGCCGAGATTGGTGGCCCAGTTGGCGAGACGGGCCTTCGCGGAGGCCTCGAGGAAGGAGTAGCCGAGCAGTCCGACGAGAGCGAACACCAGGAAGCTGCCAGTGCCGGGACCAAGCGCACCGTCATAGAAGCCAATCGTGAAGCCAACCGCGAGGGCGGCGGCGAGATGCCGGCTGCCGGCATAGCGGAGTGCGGTTGCCTCGCCAAGGTTCGGCTTGCGGAGGACAAAGGCCCCGACGACGATAAGCACGAGAAGCACGATCGGCTCGAAGGCCTTGCGCGGGATCTGGCTGGCCACCAGCGCGCCGCAGAACGAGCCCGCGAACGCCAGCACCATCATCGGCAAGAAAGTGCGTGCGTCGGGCTTAATGCGCCGGTAGTACGTTGCCGAACTCGCCGTCGTGCCGCAGATCGAACCGAGCTTGTTGGTGGCCAGGATCTGGGTGGGCGCGGCGTTCGGCAGCCCGAGCAGGAGTGCGGGCAGCTGGATCAGTCCGCCCCCGCCGACCACCGCGTCCACGAACCCCGCCGCCACCGCGGCCAGCCCGAGCAGGACCAGCACGGTCAGCGTCGGGTCCGCCACGATGCAGACTCTCAGCGCGCGGCAGCGTCGGCGGCATCGACACTGGCCAGGTCGATGCCTTTGGACTCGCGCGCGAATGCCAGCGCGATCAAGGTGATGACGGCGGCCCCAGCCAGGTAGATGGCGATCGGCACTGAGGACCTGTAGGTCTGCAGCAGTCGGACCGCGATGATCGGCGCTAGCGAACCGGCGAAGATTGCCGTCACCTGATAGCCAAGGGAGACACCGGAATAGCGCATTCGGGTGGGAAACATCTCGGCCAGCAATGACGGCTGTGGAGCGAACATCAGACCGTGGGCCACCAGACCGAGTGCGATCGCGGCGATGATCAACGCGTACCGTCCCGTGTCCATCATCGGGAAGGCGAAGAACCCCCACGCACCGGCCCCGAGTGCACCGATCAGATACACAGGCTTTCGCCCGTAGTGGTCCGCCGCCCGCCCCGCCTGCGGGATCACCACGAAGTGCACGGCATGCGCGATGAGTAGCCACCACAGGATGTGAGCGGTGTCGGCCTTCACCTGAATCTTGAGGTAGGTGATCGAGAAGGTGACTACCAGGTAGTAGAGAATGTTCTCCACCACCCGCAGGCCCATTGCGGTGAAAACCCCACGGGGATAACGCTTGAGCACCTCGATAACCCCGTAGGAGCTGGTCTTGAACTGCTCGGCCTCCTGTTGGGCGGCGACGAATATGGGTGCGTCGCTGACCTTGGTTCGGATGTAGTAGCCGATCAGCACCACCACTGCCGACAGCCAGAAGGCGACGCGCCACCCCCAGGACAGGAACGCAGTATCGGACAACGTGGTCGTCAGGCTCAACAGCACGACGGTGGCCAGCGCGTTGCCGACGGGGACGGCCGCTTGAGGCCAACTGGACCAGAACCCGCGGGTCGGGTTGGGGCTGTGTTCGGCCACGAGCAGGATCGCCCCGCCCCACTCGCCGCCCACCGCAAAACCCTGAACGAAACGCAGGACGACCAGAAGGGCAGGGGCCCAATATCCGATCTGCGCGAAAGTCGGCAGGCATCCCATCAAGAATGTGGCTAGGCCAACCAACAACAGGCTGAACTGCAACAGCTTCTTGCGGCCGTATTTGTCGCCGAAGTGGCCGAAAACCACACCGCCCAACGGCCGAGCCGCGAAGCCCACCGCGTAGGTGACGAAGGCAGCCAAGATGGCGTCGAGATCGCTGGTGCCCTTGGCAAAGAAGACCTTATTGAAGACGATGGTGGCCGCAGTGCCGTAGAGGAAGAACTCATACCACTCCACCACAGTGCCGGCCATCGAGGCGGCGACAACCCGGCGCAACCCGGTCGTACTTGAAGTCGTCATTTTTCGATCCTTCCGGGTCATAGGGTAGAGGTCATGCCGTTTCTCGAGCACTCACGCGGGCCGGTGTACTACCAGCACTGGGCAGCCGCCGAGCCGTCCGCCGTGGTGGTCTTCCTGCACGGGTTTGGCGAGAATACCGCGCTCTACCATCGCTACGGCTTCGCCCTCAACGCCGCCGGCATCGATCTGTGGGCGGTCGACCAGTTCGGCCACGGCCGGTCCCCTGGAGAGCGCGGGCAGTTCGGAACCCTTGAAGACAGTTCCGAACTGGCCGAGCGTGTCACCGAACTCGCGGAGACCACGCGGCCCGGTTTACCCCTTGTCGCACAGGGGCATTCGTACGGAGCGGTGGTAACGCTTTTCCGGCTGCTGCAGCATCCCCAACGCTATCGGGCCGGGGTGATCTCCGGTGCACCGCTGGTACCGATCCGTGCGCTGCTCGACCTGAACACCGCGATGAACATCGACACTCGAGGACTGTCCAGCGACCCGTTCTACCTGGACTGCGTCAACAACGATCCGCTGGCGTTCACCACTGCCGATAGCCGGACTCTGACCCGCGAACTGGACCGAGGATGGGACCATTTCGGCGTCGAACTACCCAAGCTCGCAGTGCCGACCCTGGCCGTTCACGGCGGAGCCGACCCGATTGCCGCTCCCGGGGCCGTACGCGCCTACGCCGAGCAGATTCCCCCGCTGCGATATCGGGAGTTCACCGGGGGTCGGCACGACATTCTCAATGACTCCATGCACCGCGAAGTCGCCGAGACCATCGTCGCCTTCGTCCGCGAGCACACCTAGAGCCAGGTATCGGGGGTCGTGGTGGTGAGAAAGGCCTCCAGGTCGTCGCGCCACCGCGCCGGCGTCGTCTTGTCCGGTTCGATCCCGGTGTAGTCGCCGCGGTAGAACAGCAACGGTCGGGGCTTCACGGCCGGCACTTCGGAGAGCGACTGCACGGCACCGAACACGACGAAGTGATCCCCGCCGTCGTGGACGGACCCGACGGTGCAATCGATGTGGGCCAGTGATCCATCCAGTACCGGGGAGCCCAGCGGCGAGGGGTGCCAGTCCACTCCTGCGAACTTGTCGGGCTCCTTGGAGCCGAAGCGCGCACACACCTCACGCTGTTTCTCGGTGAGGATGTTGACGCAGAACACCCCGCTGGCCTCGATGGCCTGCCACGAACGGGACACCTTGGTGGGACAGAACAGCACCAGCGGCGGGTCCAGCGAGAGCGCCGCGAAGGACTGGCAGGCAAAGCCGCTGGGAACGCTGTCGTAGACAGTGGTGATGATGGTGATCCCGGTGCAGAACTGACCGAGCACTTGGCGGAACACCCTGGGGTCGATCGGGTTGCCACCTGCCGGGTCACTGATTGCCATAGGCACCGATGCTGAAGTCGTGTCCCCAGAGACTGACCGCAGTGCTCTCTCGGGCGATCCAGTCGGCGTCCTCGACATGCAGACCCTCGCAACCGAATTCGATGTCGAAGCCCCCGGGCGACTTCATATAGAACGACAGCATCTTGTCGTTGACGTGCCGGCCAAGGGTGGCCGACATCGGCACCTTGCGGCGCAAGGCTCGGTCCAGGCACAGCCCGACGTCGTCGCTGCCCTCCACCTCGACCATCAGGTGAACGACGCCACTCGGGGTGGGCATCGGCAGAAAGGCCAGGCTGTGGTGGCGCGGGTTGCAGCCGAAGAACCGTAACCAGGCCGGTGGCCCGTCGGCTGGGCGGCCCACCAACTGCGGCGGTAGACGCATCGAGTCGCGCAGCCTGAAGCCCAGTACATCTCGGTAGAAGTGCAACGCCTCGGCGTCATCGCGGGTCGACAGGACCACGTGCCCCAAGCCTTGTTCGGCCGTGACGAACTTATGTCCGTACGGGCTGACCACGCGCCGGTGCTCCAGGGCGGCACCGTGAAAGACCTCCAACCGGTTGCCGGACGGATCGACGAAGGTGATCATCTCGTCGACTCGGCGGTCGGCCAGTTCTGCAGAGGTGGCCTCCGCGAACGCAACGCCCTCGGCGTTGAGGGAGTCACGAATTCCTTGTAGTCCGGCGGCGTTCGCGCACTCCCAGCCCGCCGCCGAGAGGCGATCATGCCGGCCGGGGAGGATAACCAGCCGGGCCGGGAAATCGTCCATCCGCAGGTACAGCGCACCGTCCAAAGGACCCCTGCCCTCAACCATGCCGAGCACCTTCAGTCCGTACTCGCGCCAGGCGCCGACGTCGGTGGCCTCAATGCGCAGGTATCCCAAGGAACGGATGCTCATGCAGAATCTCCGAGGAAGTCGATGGCCAGCTTGTTGAACTCGTCGAACTTCTCCACCTGCGCCCAGTGGCCGCACTGACCGAAGACGTGCAGTTGCACACGGGGAATCATCTTCAGCGCCACCAAGGCGCCGTCGAGCGGATTGACGCGGTCCTCCCGCCCCCAGATCAGCAACACCCGCTGACGCAGCCGGTACACCTCACGCCACATCATGCCGAGTTCGTAGTCCGGCCCCGTGAAGGACTTCCCCATCGCCCGGGCTGCGGCCAACGACTCGGGTGTGCTGGCGATGGCGAACCGTTCGTCGACGAGTTCCGGCGTTATCAAGGTCTGGTCGAAGACCATGATGCGCAGGAAGCGCTCCATGTTCTCGCGCGTCGGGTTGTGATTGAAACGCGCCAGCAACTTGACGCCCTCTGTTGGGTCGGGGGCGAACAGGTTGACGCTCAACCCGCCTGGACCCATCAGCACCAGCCGGCCGGCCCGATCGGGATGATCCAGGGCGAACCGCACCGCGGTGCCGCCGCCGAGTGAGTTTCCAATCAGCGCAGCACGTTCGATCCCGAGTTCATCGAACAGCGCCAACACGGCATCGGCACTGTAGCGGTTGTACTGCTCGTGCTCGGTGTGCTTGTCCGAGTGCCCGTAGCCTGGCTGATCGACCGCGATGACGTGGAAGTGTCGCGACAGCACAGCGATATTTCGCCCGAAGTTCGACCAACTCGACGCACCGGGGCCACCGCCGTGGAGCATCACCACCGTGGGACCGTTTCCGGCGCCGGCCTCGTGGTAGTGCAGGCGGAGCTCCCGCTCACCTGAACGGACCTGCTCGAAACGGGAGGTGGACTCGAACGTCAAATCCCCTTGGGACTCGGCTTCGCGAATAAAGGACGTCATCAGACCATCGTGTCGCCGAGCGGCAGACCGAACTCCTGGTTGCCGTACAGAACGTAAGCGCGTTCGGCGTCATTGGCCGCGTGAACCCGACCGGCATGGGCATCACGCCAGAACCGTTGCAGCGGTTGATCGTTGTTCAGCGCGGTGGCACCGGCAGCTTCGAAGAGCCGGTCAATCGAGGCGATCGCGCGGCCGGTGGCACGCACCTGGTCGCGCCGTGCCCGAGCCCGCAACTCCATCGGAATCTCCCGACCGGCACACAGTAACTCGTATTCCTCAGCGAGGTTTCCCCTGAGTTGCCGCCAGGCTGCGTCGATGTCACTTGCGGCCTCGGCGATCCGGACCTTGCCGAACGGGTCGTCCTTGGCCTTCTCTCCTGCGAAGGCCGCGCGAACCCGCTTGCCCTGATGTTCGACGTGCGCAGCGTAAGCACCATAGGCCATGCCGACGATCGGGCTGGAGATCGTTGTGGGATGAATTGTGCCCCAGGGCATCCGGTACACCGGTGCGGTGTTGGTCGTCAACCCCGCGGCAGATCCGTCGTTCATGGCCCTGTAGGACAGGAACCGGTGACGGGGTACGAAGACATCCTTGACGATCAAGGTGTTGCTGCCGGTGCCCTTGAGACCGACCACATGCCAGTCGTCGCGGATCTGGTAGTCACCGAGCGGCATCAGGAAACTGCCGAAGTCGACCGGACGGCCGTCCTTGATCACCGGGCCGCCGACGAAGGTCCAGGACGCATGGTCACAGCCCGAGGACCACAGCCAGGTGCCGTTGACGAGATAGCCGCCGTCGACGACCACTCCGGCCCCCATAGGGGCGTACGACGAGGAGATCCGGACCGTCGGGTCGGAACCCCAGACCTCCTCCTGGGCGCGCTGGTCGAACTGCGCGAGGTGCCAATTGTGAACACCGAGAATGCCGCCGGCCCATCCGGTTGATCCGCAGGCGCTGGCAAGGCGGCGCACCGCCTCGAAAAACAACGTCGGATCACACTGCAGTCCGCCCCACTGCTCGGGCTGAACCATCTTGAAGAACCCGGCCTCATCGAGCTCGGCGATGTTCGCATCCGGAAGCCGGCGCAGGTTCTCGGTCTGCTGAGCCCGCTCCCGTAACCGGGGAAGAAGCTCGTCGATCGCGGCCAGGACCGACTGCGCGTCACGTTGCTGAAGGGACGTCACTGCAATGCCTCCCGACGGTGCGTTACTCAAAGCCAAGGCTAGAACACGTTACGATTTGTGTCGAGCAGGGTGAACTCGTGCCTGCTGGTTTAGCGCATTACCTTTTCTAGAACCTGTTCTAGTTAGGGAAGGGAAAGATCCGCTCGTGACGACCGCCGATCAGCCGGCTACAGCCATTGTGCACCTCGACGGCCAAGCCCACACCGTGTCGTGGCCCCGCGATGAGATACTTCTCGACGTTCTGCTCGAGCAGGGCATCGAAGCACCGTACTCATGCCGGGAGGGGCACTGCGGCGCGTGCGCTGTGACCAAGCTCAGCGGCGAGGTGGAGATGGAAACCAACGACGTTCTCGAGTCCGACGATCTGGCGGAGGGGCTGATCCTGGCCTGCCAGTCACGGCCGGTATCGGAGTCGGTTGAGGTGAGCTACGACGTGTAGCCGAGCCGCTTAGCCGGCCTGCCTGCAGACGTCGGCTCCGATCACCTTGCAGGCCAGCTGCCGGGCCTGCTCGTTGGTCATCAGCAGCCAGGCGAGTTCGCGTGCCTGGTCGTCGGAAACCAACAGTCGGGCCAGGCGTCGAGCCTGTTCACTCTTCAGTTCCATACCTTCCGTTGTACCCGCGGTGCACCCACAGAAGGCCGCGCACAGGAAGCTATCAGCAGATCAACGGGGTAGACCCAGCAACCGCTCGCCGGCCATGGTCAACAGGATCTGTTCGGTGCCACCGGCGATCGACAGACAGCGGCTGTTCAAGAAGCCATGCACGGCTTCGTCGACGACCGCCCCGGCGCCGGCAGACATCTCCATCCGGAACTCTTCGAGCGCCTGCCGGTAGCGCACGCCGATCAACTTGCGGGCGCTGGCTTCGGCCGTGGTGTCCCGGCCTCCGACCGCCAATTGCGCGATGCGCTGGTCCAGTAGCGATCCGACCTGCGCGGCCAGTAGCAACTCACCGAGCCGGTCCACCTCGGCCGGGTCGAGTTGACGCTCGGACAAGCCGCGCAGCATCTCCTCCATCGGATTGCCCAATGCCGTCCCATGTGCCATCGCGACCCGCTCGTTGGCCAGCGTGGTGCGGGCCAACCGCCACCCGTCGTTGACAGTGCCCACCACCATCTCGTCGGGAACGAACACGTCGTCGAAGAAGACCTCGTTGAACAGGTCGTCGCCGGTGATCTCCCGCAGCGGACGGATCACGATGCCCGGCGAACTCATGTCAACCAGAAAGTAGGTGATGCCCTTGTGCTTGGGCACCTCGGCGTCGGTTCGGGCCAGACAGATTCCCCAGTGCGCCTTCTGCGCCGCCGATGTCCATACCTTCTGGCCGGTGAGCCTCCAACCTCCCTCGGCACGAACCGCTTTCGTACGCAGCGACGCGAGATCCGAACCCGCCTCCGGCTCACTGAACAGCTGGCACCAGATGATCTCGCCACGCAGTGTCGCCGGGACGAAGCGGTCGATCTGGTCCGGGGTTCCGAATTCCAGGATGGTCGGCACCGCCCACCAGCCGATAACGAGATCGGGGCGCTGCACACCGGCCCGATCCAGCTCCTGGTCGATGAGTAGTTGTTCGGCCGGGCCTGCCTTCCTGCCGTAGGGCTTCGGCCAGTGCGGGGCCAGCAGCCCGGACTCAGCCAGCGCCACCTGTCGCTGCTCGACTGGAAGGTCCGCGATACCGGCGGCCAGGGCGACGATCTCGGGCCTCAGCTGCGACACAGAGTCGAGGTCGATGTTCAGTTCGCGGCGCACGCCCTGCACGGTGAGGACCGCAACGCGGCGCAGCCAGTCGGACCGACCGCCGAGGAACTGCGAAATCCCATACGCACGACGCAGATACAAGTGCGCGTCATGCTCCCAGGTGATGCCGATCCCGCCAAGCACCTGAATGCAGGTCTTTGTGTTGAACTTTGCGGACTCGATGCCGATGGCCGCGGCAACCGGTGCAGCGAGGGCGAGTTGGATTTCATCAGTGGCCGCCACCGCGGCGTCCGCAGCAGCCGCCGACACCTGCTGGGACCGCAGAAGCATCTCTGCGCACAGGTGCTTGACGGCTTGAAAGCTGCCGATCGGCTTGCCGAACTGTTCGCGAACTTTCGCGTACTGCGCCGCCGTGTCCAGTGCCCAGCGGGCGACACCGGCGGCCTCGGCCGAAAGGACCGTCGCAGCGAGATCCCGGAACCGCGGGCGCGAGAACGACAGTGGGGTAACCGGCACACAGTCCAGCGTCACCCGGGCCAACGGCCTGGAGAAGTCCGTCGCCGTGAGCGACTCAACCAACACCCCGCCGACGCGGGCGTCGACCAGCACGATCCGCTCCCCCACCGGGAGCAGCAAGACCCCGTCGGACTCGGCGCCCAACACGTAGTCGACCGATCCTGAAACCCGACCGGAGTCTTCCGACAAGTCCGCATCGACGGCAACCCCGGCCGTCCGATGGCCGGACGCAAATGCCTGCAGCAGAACGGGATCAGTCACCACAATGGTCGCCAGCGCGGTGGTGGCCACCGGCCCCGGAACCAAAGCGCGGGCGGCCTCCTCGACCACGGCGCACAAGTCGGCCACCGAACCCCCGGCACCGCCGCAGTCCTCGCTGACCGCGACGTCGAACAGGCCTAACTCGGCCAACCCCGAGTACACCGGCCGCCAGGCACTGGGCCGGCCCGCCTCGACCGCGCGAACCGCAGCGGGCGCATCGACACGACCTGCCCAATCTCTGACCAATTCCCGGACTGCTGACTGATGGCCGGTGGTGATCGCAGACACCATCGTCTCCTCACGTTCGGTCGGCAGGGCCGGAAAAGGGCTTGATCAACATGACGCCTGCGGCCCACTAGAACGTGTTCTAATAGTGCCAGCGATCAGGCGTCAAGTCGAAGGTTCGGACGGGGAGTCGGGACTGGAAGTCCAGACCGGATGTCCAGACCGGGAAGGAGTCGAGGCACCGATGTCGTCGCCAGCGCAGAAACCCTCGACCCCGGGCTCGCAGCCGCGCGAGGTCATGCCGGTTTCGGTTCTGACCGAATCCGAACTGGGCTCGGAAGCCCAACGAGAACGGCGCAAACGAATCCTCGACGCGACCATGGCAATCGCCTCCAAAGGTGGCTATGAAGCGGTGCAGATGCGGGCGGTGGCAGACCGCGCAGACGTGGCGGTCGGGACGCTGTATCGCTACTTCCCCTCCAAGGTCCACCTGCTGGTCTCGGCACTCGGTCGAGAGTTCGAACGTATCGACGCCAAGACTGACCGCCCGGCGGTGACCGGAGGTACGCCCTACCAGCGGCTGAGTTCCATGGTGGGCAAGCTCAACCGGGCAATGCAACGCAACCCACTGCTCACCGAGGCCATGACCCGCGCCTACGTCTTCGCCGACGCCTCAGCAGCCGGTGAAGTGGACCACGTCGAGAAGATCATCGACGGCATGTTCGCCCGTGCCATGAGCGACGGCGACCCCACCGAGGACCAGTTTCACATCGCTCGGGTGATCTCCGATGTGTGGCTGTCCAACCTCCTGGCATGGCTCACCCGGAGGGCGTCGGCCAACGACGTCAGCAAGCGCCTGGACCTGGCAGTTCGGCTGCTCCTCGGCGATGGAGAAGCCCGATCCTGAGTCGGCCGCACCGTTAAGCAGCCCCGCAGGCCCCCCGAGATCAACTAGGCTTATCGGAAACGGTTTCCATTTAGGGTGGAGGGGTAGGTTGCGCGCGGCGATAGCGGTCACCTGCGCGGCAGCGCTGATCGCAGGTGGTGGCCTCAGCGCCTGTAGTCACGGAGCGAACCGGACGGAAGTCGGCGCCAAACCGGACATCGTGGCGTCCGCCGACGTGTGGGGCAGTGTCGCGCAGGCAGTGGCCGGCGACGACGCAGACGTCCACTCGATCATTCACACCGGTTCGGCCGATCCGCATTCCTATGAGGCCATCCCCGCCGACGCCGCGGCGATCTCCGACGCATCGCTGGTGGTGTACAACGGCGGCGGCTATGACGCCTGGGTCGACGGCGTGTTGGCACACTCCGACGTCCCCACCGTCGACGCCTACTCGCTGCTGGATGCCGCCGCACTCGGCGAACCGCAACCGGCCAACGAGCACGTTTTCTACGATCTGGGCACCGCCAAGGCGGTCGCCGAGCAGATCGCCGACAAGCTCGCCGTTGCGGACCCCACCCATTCCGGCGAGTATCATTCCCGGGCAAAGGAATTCGGCACAAAGGCAGATGCCATCCTTAACTCCGAACACTCCATCGGTACTGCGCATCCCGGTGCGGCGGTGGTTGCCACCGAACCGGTCGCCCACTATCTGCTCCTGGCCGCGAAACTGACCGACAAGACTCCCAAAGGGTTCACCGCTGCGATCGAGCAGGACACCGACCCGGCACCGGTCGATGTCGCGGCGATGCTGGATCTGATCACCGAGCATCAGGTGGATGTCCTCATCTTCAACGACCAGACGGCGACCGCGGCCACCAAGCAGATCCGGGATGCCGCCCAGCGAGCCGGCGTACCGATCGTTGCCGTCACCGAGACCCTGCCAGCAGGATCCGACTACCTGAGCTGGCAGACCGACACCGCCAACCGCCTGGCCGAGGCGCTGCGGTGAGCACCCCGGTCGTGGCCCTCAGGGGCGCCCGGCTGGCCTTCGGAGATCGGTTGCTGTGGGACCATCTCGATCTCACCGTGGCCGCCGGCGAGTTCATCGCGGTCCTCGGCCCCAACGGAACCGGTAAGACGTCGCTGCTGAAGGTTCTGCTCGGCCAGTTGCCGCTCAGCGCCGGGACCGCGCTGATCGCCGGGCGGACCGTGCAGTCGGGAAGTGAACTGATCGGCTATGTGCCCCAGCACCGGGCTGTCGACCGGGGGCTCAGCCTGCGCGGCTGCGACATGGTGCAACTGGGCATCGACGGCCACCGCTGGGGCATTGCCCCGCTGCGACGCGCCGGCCGTATGCGGCGCCGCGAAGCGGTCACCCGGGCCTTGGCCCAGGTCCAGGCGGTCAGCTTGGCCAAGGTTCCGGTCGGGGTGATGTCCGGCGGGGAGTTGCAGCGGGTGCGCGTCGCCCAGGCCCTGGCCAGCGACCCGGTGCTTCTGCTCTGCGACGAGCCGCTGCTCAACCTGGACCCCGGCAACGCGCGGCTGGTCGCCGGCCTGATCGACCGCCGCCGCCGGACCGGCACCGCGGTTCTTTTCGTCACCCACGAGATCAACCCGGTACTGCCGTACGTCGACCGCATTCTCTACCTGGTGAACGGTAGGTTCCGGATCGGGACCGTCGGGGAGGTGATGACCACCGAGACGCTGTCCGAGCTCTACCAAGCCGACATTCGGGTGATCCAGGTGGGCAACCGCTACGTCGTCGTCGGTGAACACCTCGACCACTCCGGGCACACTCTGGGGCACACCCATGACTGACAAGCTCCGACACGTCCTGGACAACCTCTTCTCCTTCGAGGTCACCGCCGACCTGCTGGGTAGAGACTTCGTGCAGAAGGCTCTGCTGGCGGCGGCGCTCCTGGCGTTGGTGGCAGGGTTGATCGGCCCGTTCATCGTGATGCGGCAGATGTCCTTCGCGGTGCACGGATCCAGCGAATTGTCGCTGACCGGCGCAGCGTTCGCGTTGTTGGCCGGGCTCAACGTCGGTTTGGGAGCTCTGGTCGGAAGTGCCTTGGCAGCAATTCTTTTCGGAGTCCTGGGCCAACGGGTCCGAGAACGCGACTCCGCCATCGGGGTGGTGATGGCCTTCGGGCTGGGCCTGGCGGTGCTGTTCATCCACCTCTATCCCGGCCGTGCCGGAACGAGTTTCGCACTGCTGACCGGTCAGATCGTCGGGGTGGGTTACTCGGGCCTGGCCCTGTTGATCGCAGTCACCGTGGCGGTGGTCGTGGTCCTTGCTGTGACCTACCGGCCACTGCTCTTCGCCACGGCCGATCCGGAGGTGGCCGCGGCGCGCGGGGTACCAGTTCGGGCATTGGGAATCGTGTTCGCCGCCCTGGTCGGTGTTGTTGCGGCCCAAGGCGTGCAGATTGTGGGCGCGTTGTTGGTGATGTCTCTGCTGATCACTCCGGCGGCCGCGGCGGCCCAGGTCTTCACGTCGCCGATGGCGACGATGGCCGCTTCGGTGGCTTTCGCCGAGCTGTCAGCGGTGGGTGGAATCCTGCTCTCCCTGGCCCCCGGTGTGCCGGTGTCGGTGTTCGTCACCACCATTTCGTTCCTGATCTATCTGATGTGCTGGGCGATCGGCCGACGCCGCCACAATCCCGCGGCCGCTTAGGCTGGGTCCCGTGCCGACCGTCGACCTCAATGCCGATCTCGCGGAGGGATTCGGGGTGTGGGAACTCGGTGCCGATGACGCCATGCTCGACATCGTCACCAGTGCCAACCTCGCTTGCGGCTTCCACGCCGGGAACCCCGTAGGACTCGCCCGGACCTGCCGTGCTGCCGCCGACCGCGGCGTCCGGATCGGAGCCCAGGTCGGCTACTTCGACCTCGCCGGATTCGGCCGCCGCCGAATCGAGGTGGATCCCGACGAACTTGCTGCCGACGTCGTCTACCAGATCGGAGCGTTGCAGGCCCTGGCCCACACTGCCGGCTCAACCCTGGCATACGTGAAACCTCATGGAGCGCTGTACAACACGATCGTCGACAATCGAGAGCAGGCCCGGGCGGTCGCGGAGGCCGTACACGCCGTAGACCCGGGGTTGCCGGTACTCGGACTGGTCGGGTCGGCTTTCTTCACCGAAGCCGCCCGACTCGGTCTGCGGACGGTGGCCGAGGCCTTCGCCGACCGCGCTTATCAGCCCGACGGCCGCCTGGTGTCACGACGCGAGCAAGGTGCGGTTCTGCATGACCCGGACGTGATCGCCGAACGGGTGGTGGCGATGGTCGGGGCCGGCCAGGTTACGGCAGTAGACGGATCAGTTGTGGACATCGAGGTGGAATCGGTCTGCGTCCATGGCGATTCGCCCGGGGCGGTCGATATCGCCGCCGCCGTGCGACGTAATCTCCTCGCGGCGGGGGTTGAACTGGCGGCGTTCACCTGATGCGGGCCAAGTTCGGACGGCCCGACCTGGGCCGCTACCAGGATCGGTTCGACGTGCCCGGCGCGAATTCCGGCTCGCCGGTGACCCTCACCTGGATAGGCGTCTCGACGTTGCTTATCGACGACGGCACTACTGCTCTGATGACCGATGGGTTCTTCTCCCGGCCAAGCCTTTTCGAGGTCGCGGCGCGGCGGATCAGTCCCTCACACGTGGTGATCGACGACGCTCTGGCACGCGCCGGCATCACCCGGCTGGCCGCCGTGCTTCCAGTGCACACGCATTATGACCACGCTTTGGACAGCGCGGTGGTCGCTGCACGCACCGGCGCGGTCATCGTCGGCGGCCGGTCGGCCGCGAATATCGCTCGCGGGCAAGGCCTTCCCGAGGCACGGATCGTGGTGGTCGAGCCGGGCATCTCGCTGCGTTTCGGGGAGTTCGAATTACGACTGCTCAACTCTGAACACTGCCCGCCCGATCGATTCCCTGGCGAGATCACCGAACCGGTAGTGCCTCCGGCCAAGGCCGCGGCCTACCGCTGCGGCGAAGCGTGGTCGATACTGGTCCACCACCGGTCCAGCGATCGGCGGCTACTGATCCAGGGCAGCGCCGGCTTCGTTCCCGGTGCATTGGCCGGCATGCGCGCCGAGGTCGCCTACCTCGGCGTGGGCCAACTGGGGTTGCAGTCGCCTGACTACATCGAGCAGTACTGGAATGAAACCGTTCGGACCGTGGGCGCGCAACGCGTGGTGTTGATCCACTGGGACGACTTCTTCAGGCCGCTGTCCAAGCCGCTAAGGGCCATACCGTTCGCCGGCGACAACCTCGACGCCACGATGCGAGTCCTGGGGGCGATGGCCGACCAGGATCGCGTTGCACTGAATTTTCCGACGGTCTGGCAGCGCGCCGACCCCTGGGCCTGAGCCGTGAGTGCCGCCCTGGCGCTCTCCTTGGTGCTTCTCGCCGCGGTCTTGGCGTCATCGGTGTCCCGGTGGTCGGAGGTCCTCGTCGCCGTTCCAGCGGCAGCGCTCCTGACCAGTGTCGGTGTGGTTTCCTGGGCCGACGCGCGGGCGGAAGTCGACCGCTTGCTGCCGGTGGTCGCGTTCCTGGGAACGCTTCTGGTACTCGCCTCTGTCTGCGTCGACGAGGGCCTGTTCCAGGCTTTCGGTGCCTGGATGGCGCGTTCGAGTCCTGGCCAGCCCCGCAAGCTCCTGCGGAAGGTGTTCGCATTGGCGGCGGCCACCACCGCGGTACTCAGCCTGGATGCCACCGTGGTGCTGCTGACACCGGTTGTTCTCGGTGCGGCCCGAACATTGCGAGTGAAAACCAGACCGCACGCCTACGCGACGGTGCATCTGGCGAACACCGCGTCGCTGCTGCTGCCGGTGTCCAACCTCACCAACCTGCTTGCATTCAGCGCTTCCGGTCTGTCGTTCACTCGGTTCAGCATGCTGATGGCCGGCCCCTGGCTGGCCGTGGTGGTGGTCGAATATCTCCTCTTCCGGATCGCCTTCCGGGCCGATCTCACCGATCGGGATTCCGGCGATCGTCCGGCGCCAGGCCAGCCGGTTCCGGTCTTTGTTCTGGCTGTCCTGGCGCTCACTCTCGCCGGCTTCGCCGTGACGTCCTTATGCGGGCTCTCCCCGGCATGGGCCGCGCTGGCGGGTGCAGTGGTGCTGGGCGCCCGCTCGATAGCGCAGCGCCGCAGCACGGTCGGCGGCTTGGCGCGCTCGGCCAATATTCCCTTCCTGATCTTTGTGCTGGCGCTGGGCATCGTCGTGAAAGCGGTTCTGGGCAGCGGAGGGGATGGGTTCGTACGCCGCCTACTGCCCCACGGCGCCGGACTGCTGAGCCTGCTGGCCATCGCCGGAATTGCGGCGCTGCTGGCCAATGCAGTTAACAACCTCCCGGCGACCCTGGTGCTTCTGGCGCCGTTGTCGGCGTCCGGTCCGGGGCCGATCCTCGCGGTCCTGATCGGAGTGAACATCGGGCCGAACCTGACATACGTCGGTTCGCTGGCCAACCTGCTGTGGCGCCGGGTGTTACATCAGCGCGGCGAGCAGACAAGGGTCGGGGAATTCACCCGGCTGGGCCTGCTTACCGTTCCGGTGTGCCTGCTGGTCGGCGTGGTCGTGTTGTGGGCGCTTCTCCGAATTCTGGAATAACGGCGGCGGCGCCCTTCCGTAGTCGGGCTGGATGAACAGCCCGTCACACTGTCGTCGACCAGATCTGCCATCCGACGGTGGGATCGGCTGCCAGCCCTAACACATCAACCGCCTCGAACCCACCGATCGGAATCGTGTTCAGCTCTTGTCTGAGGGCCGTGTAGTCCAAACCTGTCCACCCGTTGCTCATGACCAACAGCCCGGCACCGTCCACTCCCGGCGCCATCGAGTCGTACACAACGGCGCCGTGTTCCTGCAGGGCGCGTAACACCACCTGGGTGGACGGGTCGTACCCGCTGATGTCGAAATCTGCCCGTAGCCGTAACACCGTGCCCATCGGAACACCGTCGGGATTGGTGCCGGTGCCGTCACCGGACCGGGCCGGCCAGGCGTAGCCGGTGCCCTTGTCCTTGGCGATCACGATGCCGAGCATGTGGTCGATCGAGCCCCGTTCAATGTCATCGGGCCGCAGGATCAGCGGCAGGTAGGGCAGCTTCGAGGCGTTTGCCCAGCCCTGGACTGGGTACAGCGCGGAGTTCATGTCGTAGTGCACACCTGCTTCGGCGATCCAGGATGAGCCCCAGATAGCTGCGTAAATAGCATTGGCTGCGGCGTCACCGATACCCGCGGCCGGTAGTTCGACCCCGTTGGCGACGTTGTAGAGCTCCTGGGAGATACACGTTCCCTCTTGGAAGACCAGCAGATGGCGATCCCAGGCCGGCACGTCCGGCATGCCCTCCACCAGCGGACGGTCCGGAATGGCGTAGGGGCTGTCGTCGATGCTGGGCCCGGAGGTCGAGTAACCGCGGTTGAAGATCACGATCTCGGTGGGTTGGGTTGCGCTCACGGTGTTCACCGGCATGCCGCCGGTACTGCCCATCCACGGTTCGCCGCCCCACGTCGCCCGCAGGGTAGCGCTGCGCTCACCCCCGAGTAGATCGATCCAGGTCGACGATTGCGCCAAGGTCGGGAGATTGCGCACGTCGGCATGGAAAATCGTGTCTTCCGGCATCAGCGTGCACCTGCAGAACGTCGACAGTTCCGCGCTGACAACGAGCCGCACTGTCACCGGAACCATCACGGCACCGCCTCGGCCGTCGTCGATACTGACGGTGAAGACGTCCAGCTTGTCAGCGGCGGTGGCATTGGGAGCCGTAGCACCCAGCCGCGCCTCCTCGGTCGGCAAGTAGGTGAAATTTCCACCGGCGGCGACACTGACGACCCCTTTGGCCGTGTTGGTCGATCCGGTGAACGTCAACGGGTCGCCGTCGGGGTCAGTGCCCACAACCGATCCACTGACCGCACCGGTTTCTGGGTCCGGGTCGCCGACGACCGCATATCCGGTGGGCAGATTGTTGAACGGAGCGACGTTGACGGCCACGGTTGTGATGCTGGTGTGCCCGGCCTGGCCGACGAGACCGAAAGTAAGCGAATTGATCAAGCCGGCCAGTCCATGGAAATGCACTCCGCTTGCGGCATCACTAACCGTCACCCTGAATGAGTCACTGGTTCCGGCGGTGGCAGTCGATGGATCCGGCAGGTAGGTGTAGCTTCCGTCGGTCCCGACGGATACCGTTCCGTGTTCAGGGGTTCCGGTGAGGGTGTAACTGAGGACAGCGCTGTCGGGGTCGGTGGCGCCCAGAATGCCGGTGACGACACCGTTCGCGCCCTGCCCGGTCTGGCCAGGGTGCAGCGCGGGTCGCTGGTTCGAGAACACGGCCGCCAGGCCGGACAGGAACCCGGCGACCGGAGCTCCAGCCGCCTGTGCGCTGGCGACTGGATCCAGCACCTGACCGGTCGACAACATTGCAGCTGGTCGCGTGGCGGTCCGCGACTGACCGAGCACGCGGGCGGAGGCACCCAACACCGTCCACGACGCCGGCAACTCGACCAGCCTCCCAAGCCGCGACCCTGCCGACGCAGTGACGGAGCCGGCGATCCTCCGTGGTTGGGGCACCGATGCGGCGCCCGAGGAGGTCTGCGGTCGGTCCGGCCGAGAACTCGGCCGGCTGCCGTCACGGGGGTGTGCAGCGGTGGCGGCTGAGGCCGAGTGTGAGCGAGTTGCCGAGCCGTCTGAGGGCTCAGCCGTGGCGATTCCGGAGCCGCCCGCAACCACCGCCGCGCCGGCTCCGACCAGGATTGCCAGACCGCCCACACGTCCCAGCCGACTGCTCAACACCTTTGGAACTCCTTTGCTGGAGTTCTGATGGTAGGCCTTCAGCACCTGTTTGAACTCGGTTATTGCCGAATTTCCATTCTCTCACAGCATTGCCAGGCCGGAGCCCAAACGTTAACGTCGGCGCTGGCGTGCGATCTCGGCGAGCACCACTCCCGCCGCCACGGACGCGTTCAGCGACTCCGCGGGCCCGGCCATCGGGATCGAAATCACCGCGTCGCAATTCTGACGTACAAGTCGCGACAAGCCCTTGCCCTCAGATCCGACGACGACCACCACCGGCCCGGTTCCGTCGAACTCATCGATGGTGGTGTCACCGTCGGCGTCGAGCCCGACAACCTGGACCCCGGCGTCGGCCCACTCCTTCAGTGTCCGGTTGAGATTGGTGGCACGCGCAATCGGCACCCGCGCCGCGGCACCCGCGCTGGTACGCCAGGCCACTGCCGTCACCGAAGCGGAGCGGCGTTGCGGGATAAGCACACCGTGGCCGGCGAAGGCCGCCACCGACCGCACGATTGCCCCGAGATTGCGCGGGTCGGAGATATTGTCCAGCGCCACCAGCAGTGCCGGCTGCACAGCATCAGAGGTTGCTTCCGCCAACAGGTCGTCGGGATGGGCGTAGGCGTACGGCGGCACCTGCAGAGCGATCCCCTGGTGCAGGCCGTTGGCGCTCATCCGATCCAGATCACTGCGTGGAACTTCCAGGATCGGGATACCGCGGTCGGCGGCCAACGTCACCGACTCGGTGAATCGCTCGTCAGCCTCTGCTCCCAAAGCGACGTAGAGCGCGGAGGCCGGAGCGTGGGCCCGCAGACACTCCAGGACCGGGTTACGGCCCAAGACCACCTCGGTCTCGTCGCTGGGCTTTCCAGCGGGTCTGCCCGCGGCCTTGCGGGCCTTCGCTGCGGCCTGTCGTGCGGCCGGGTGCCCGGGGCGCATGTGCGCTGGCGGGGTAGCCCCACGACCTTCGAGCCCCCGCCGCCGCACGCCCCCCGACCCGACCGTCGGCCCCTTCTTAGAACCTTCCTTGCGGATCGCGCCCCGTCGACGTGAATTACCGGCCATCAGGGGGCACCCTGGCCAAGTAGCGTCCACTGCGGCCCGTCGGCGGTGTCGGTCACCTCGATGCCGGCCGCTTTGAGGCGATCGCGGATCGCGTCGGCCGCGGCCCAGTCACGACTGCGGCGGGCTTCACTGCGGCGCTCCAGTTCGGCTCCCGCAAGCACATCGAGTGCAGCCAGCGCCGATGCGGTCTCGTCACGGGTCTCCCAACGTTCATTGAGCGGATCACAACCGAGAATCGCTGTCATCGACCGTATCTCACCAGCCTTCGCCAGCGCAGTGTCGTGGTCGCCGGCCTCGAGCGCGCGGTTGCCCTCCGCTCGCGTGGCGTGAATCTCCGCCAAGGCCGCCGGCACTGCCAGATCGTCATCCAGTGCCGCGGCGAACTTCGGAGTCCATGTCGTGGGAACCACCGCCCCCACCCGGGTGCGCACTCGGTGCAGGAACTCCTCGATGCCGGTGTACGCCCTGGCCGCGTCCTGCAGAGCGGTCTCGGTGAACTCCAGCATTGACCGATAGTGGGCGCTGCCAAGGTAGTAGCGCAACTCTGCCGGCCGGACCCGTTGTAAGACAGCGGGAATCGCCAGCACGTTGCCCAATGACTTGCTCATCTTCTCGCCGCCCATCGTGACCCAGCCGTTGTGCAGCCAGAGCCGGGCGAAGCCGTCGCCGGCGGCCTGCGCCTGGGCGATTTCATTCTCGTGGTGCGGGAAAACCAAATCCATTCCACCGCAGTGGATATCGAATTCCGAACCGAGATATTCGTGGGCCATCGCCACACACTCGGAGTGCCATCCCGGGCGGCCCCGGCCCCACGGCGTCGGCCACGATGGCTCGCCGGGTTTGGCGCCCTTCCACAGGGTGAAGTCACGCTGGTCACGTTTCCCCGCCCCGACGCCCTCACCCTGGTGGACGTCGTCAATCCGGTGGCCGGACAGCTTTCCGTACGCAGGGAAGCTCACGACGTCGAAGTAGACGTCGCCGCCGCCGGTATAGGCGTGACCGGTGTCAACCAGGCGCTCTATCAGTTCGACGATTTGAGTGATGTGCCCGGTGGCGCGTGGCTCCGCCGACGGAGGTAGCACCCCCAGAGCGTCGTAGGCGGCCGAAAATGCCCGTTCATGGGTGGCGGCCCATTCCCACCAGGGCCGACCGGCCTCAGCGGCCTTGATCAGAATCTTGTCGTCGATGTCGGTGACGTTGCGGATGAAGGCCACGTCCAGGCCTTTGGCCATGAGCCAGCGGCGCAGGACGTCGAAAGCAACGCCGCTGCGGATGTGCCCGATGTGCGGCACGCTCTGCACGGTGGCGCCACAAAGATAGATCGACACGTGGCCGGGACGCAGCGGCACGAAGTCACGCATTCCACCGCTATAGGTGTCGTGCAGGCGCAGCTCGGTCACGACGAGGCAGTTTACCGGGAAAACTCAACGACCAACGCGGTGGCGACGGCGGCCATCCCCTCGCCTCGTCCGGTCAGGCCCAGCCCGTCCGTCGTCGTCGCCGACACCGAGACGGGCGCTCCCAGTATCTCGGACAGCACCCGTTGGGCCTCGTCGCGATGGGGACCGACCTTCGGACGGTTGGCGATCACCTGAACCGCTGCGTTGCCCGGGGAGAATCCGCTTCGACCGAGCAGGTCCCGCACATGCGCGAGCATCTGCGCACCGGTGACCCCGCGCCACTGCGGTTGGTCCACGCCGAAAACCGAGCCCAAATCTCCCAATCCGGCCGCTGAGAGCAGCGCGTCACACAGGGCATGCACGGCCACGTCGCCGTCGGAATGCCCCGAGCAGCCGTCGGCGTCGTCGAACAGCAACCCCAACAGCCAGCACGGACGGCCGCGCTCGATCGGATGGACGTCGGTGCCGACGCCGACGCGGGGCAGGCTCACGCCGTCAGCACTGTCTGCGCCAGCCGCAGGTCCAGCGGCGTCGTGATCTTGAAGGCCAACGGGTCGCCGGGCACGGTGTGCACCGGGGTGCCAAGGTTCTCCACAAGGGAGGCGTCGTCGGTCACCGAGGCAGTCCCGGCTCGCTGGTAGGCCTGCAGCAGCAGATCGGTGTCGAAGCCCTGCGGTGTCTGGACCGCGCGAAGTCCGGCCCGGTCCGGTGTCCCGAGCACCGTTCCATTGGAGTCGACGGCTTTGATGGTGTCGGCGACCGGCAACACCGGGATGACGGCGCGGAGGCCCTGGCGCAGCGCCGTGACGACCCGTCGAATCTGATCGGCGGGCGTCAAGGGGCGGGCGGCGTCGTGGACCAGGACGAATTCCGAATCGCCGGCAGCATTGAGAGCAGCGCGGACGCTGTCATAACGCTCGGCGCCGCCCTCGACGACGCGGGCGCGCCCGTCGAGCAGTGCCGAGGTCTCGCCGAGACGATCTGCCGGTGCAGCAACAACGACGCGGTCGATAACGCCGGAGGAGAGCAGGCCGTCGACTGCATGCTCAAGGATGGTGCGACCGCCGAGCATCACGAATGCTTTCGGAATACCAGCACCAAGGCGCTCACCACTACCTGCTGCGGTGACTACCGCAACTGTGTCTGACACCGAGGTCAGGATGCGGCGGCGAGAACCTCATCGAGGATGGTCTCGGCCTTGGCATCATCGGTGTTCTCCGCCAGGGCCAACTCGCCGACGAGGATCTGCCGAGCCTTGGCCAGCATCCGCTTCTCGCCTGCCGACAAACCACGCTCCTGATCACGACGCCACAGGTCTCGAACGACCTCGGCGACCTTGTTCACGTCGCCCGACGCCAGCTTCTCCAGATTCGCCTTGTACCGGCGCGACCAGTTGGTGGGCTCTTCGGTGTGCGGCGCACGCAACACCTGGAACACCTTGTCCAGGCCCTCCTGGCCGACCACGTCACGGACGCCGACGTACTCGGCGTTGTCCGCGGGCACTCGAACGGTCAGATCGCCCTGGGCAACCTTCAAGACGAGGTATTCCTTCTGTTCGCCTTTGATGGTCCGGGTTTCGATCGCTTCGATCAATGCAGCACCGTGGTGTGGATAGACAACGGTGTCTCCGACCTTGAAAATCATCAGATGCGAGCCCCTTTCACTACCCAATGTTAGCACGGGGGGGTAACTGCACGCAGACCAACGGTGCAGGTCAGGGGCATCATCGGGAAGAATGGGGGTTGACAGCGCGGTGATTCCGTGCAGTGACTGTCTTTCTATCGGATTTCTGTCGGGGCGCCAGCGGCCAGTTGACACCGATCGGGGCAGTTGGCTACCACGCGACGCGCCTACCTACTACTGTGCATAGTTGAACCGCGGAAGGCATAGTCGAACCGCGGTGGCTTCACCGTTCCGACCGCAAGGCCCTCAGGAGGCTACTGTGAACCGCTTGACGAACCGCCTCGTCGCTGCGACCGCCGGACTGGCAGCGTGCGGGTTGCTGATCACCGGTTGCGGATCGGGGCAGATCTCCCAGACCGCCGATCAGGAATCGGCTGTGAACGGGATGTCGGCGAACGTCAAGTCCATCGCACTGCGCAACGTCCACCTGCAGGCGACCCAGACCAGTGACTTCCTGCAGCCGGGCCGGATCGTGCCGCTGCTCTTCGTGGCTGCCAACGATTCCGCCGACGTGAACGACAAACTGGTCGGCATCACCTCTGAGTTCGGCAAGGTGGCCCTGACCGGTGACACGAGCATCCCGGCCGGTGGCGCGCTGGTTGCCGGAGCCGGTGAGGGAGCCGCCCAGGCGATGGGGGCCGCGACGCCCGTGACGGCGTTGGTGACGTTGACCGACGAGGTCACCAACGGTTTGGCGTACAACTTCACCTTCGACTTCGAGAAGGCCGGGAAGACCACCGTCGCGGTTCCGATCGCGGCCGGCGAGCCCACGAAGAGCTAACGTCTCATCCCGACACGTCATTCAGCCGGGCAGCAGTGGCCCGGGGCCATCGCCTCGTTCACGGCGCAGCCAAGGCTTCCTTGACGTCCACCCGTAGGCCGGTCTCCCGTTCGGCGACCTGCCACAGGGCCGCAACAGCGGCATTGCTACCGGGCCGGATCAGCGGCTTGAGGACCGGGGGACCGTTGGTCACAAACAGTGGCCCGTAAAACCCGCCGCCGGGCGCCTTCGGATCGACTGCAGCACGCAACTGGCTGAGCGCTCCATAATCGGTCGACATTCCCGCCGCCTTGGTCCACCTCTCGAAAAAGTTACTGAGACGAGCGGCCCCGCCGTGTGCTTGGGCCGTGGTGGTCTGCAGATCGGAGTTCGTCATTCCCGGCTGGGCGGACAGAGCCTTGGCATTCACTCCGGCCTGATCGAATTGGGCTTGCAGGCCGACGGCGAGGTGGCGCATCGCCAACTTGGTTTGGCCGTACATGCGCCACTCCTCGAAGTTCTCGCGCATGTGCGGGTCAGCAGGGTTGATCGCACGACCCATGTGCTGGGCGGTGCTCGACAGGGTCACCACTCGCGCACCAGGCGTCGCGACCACGATGGGCAGCAGATGTGCGATCAGAGCCCAGTGACCGAGCACGTTGATGCCCATCTGGGTATCGAAACCGTCCACTGTCGTGCCCTGCGGCATGGCCATCACGCCGGCGTTGCACATCAGGATGTCGATGCGGTCATGCGTGGCCGCGATCGCCTCGGCGGCGGCCTTGACTGAAGCCAGCGAGCCGAGATCGAGTTCCACGATCTCCAGCGATGCCTGCGGGTGAGCGGCGAGGATCTCCTGACGCGCATCGGCGGCCTTGGCCTGGTTGCGGACCGCCATCACCACATGAGCGCCGTGACCGGCCAGTTCCTTGGCGGACGCGAGCCCGAGCCCGCCGTTGGCGCCGGTGACAACGGCAACCTTTCCGTGCAGATCCGGGATATCCTTCGTCGACCAGCTCATGGCATTCCTCAATCTTGTGGGGCCGTCGCCGACCCGGTACCGGTTGGGTGACGTGGGAAATCCTTCCCATCTGAAACATACGGCGTCATCCCCGCCGGCGCTGTCGCAGAAATCGCCCTTTCTCCCGCACTGCACGACTTGAGAATCCGCGGGCGTCTCGTGCTTCGAACCGTGTCGGAGCCGCTAGAACGGAATCGATGTCGGACCCAACGGCTAGCGTCAGCCGGGTGGCCAAGGTTCGCTCCCAGTTTCGGTGCTCGGAATGCCGTCATGTGATGACGAAGTGGGTCGGGCGCTGCCCGGACTGCGGCACCTGGGGCACCATCGAGGAGAACATCTTCGCTGCTGCCGCTTCAGGTCTCACACAGCGGGCTGCGGCACCATTGACGCCCGCCGTGCGAATCAGCGCGATCGATCCGGAACATACCCGCCACTTCCCTACCGGTGTCGGCGAACTCGATCGGGTGCTCGGTGGCGGGATCGTTCCTGGGTCCGTGACTCTGCTGGCCGGGGATCCCGGCATCGGCAAATCCACCCTCCTGCTCGAGGTGGCTCAGCATTGGGCCGAATCGGGCCGGCGGTCGCTGTACGTCTCGGGTGAGGAATCTGCCGGTCAGATCCGCATGCGTGCCGAACGCACAGGATGCCGGCACGACGAAGTGTTCCTGGCTGCAGAGTCGGACGCGCAGACCGTGCTGGGGCACATCGACGCCGTCAAGCCCACTCTGGTGGTCGTCGACTCGATCCAGACCATGACCGCAGCCGATGCTGACGGAGTTGCGGGCGGTGTCACCCAGGTGCGCGCGGTGACGGCGGCACTGACGGCCGCCGCGAAATCCACCGGGGTGGCGATGGTGATGGTCGGGCACGTCACCAAAGACGGGTCCATCGCCGGCCCGAGGACTTTGGAACATCTGGTCGATGTCGTTCTGCAGTTCGAAGGGGACCGGAACACCCCGATCAGAATGGTCCGCGGAGTCAAGAATCGCTTCGGCCCAGCCGATGAGGTCGGCTGCTTTCTGCTGCACGAGAACGGCATCGCGGGCGTAGCCGATCCATCCGGTCTGTTCCTCGACCAGCGGGAGAATCCCGTTCCCGGGACAGCCGTCACGGTAACCCTCGATGGCAAGCGTCCCCTGCTCGGCGAGATTCAGGCCCTGCTGACCCCACCGCCGTATGACAAAGCGCCGCGCCGCATCGTCGTAAGCGGTATGGACCAGTCCCGCGTCGCCATGATCACCGCGGTGTTGGAGAAGCGCGCCGGGGTACCACTCGGCATGCTCGATCTCTACCTGTCGACAGTTGGCGGGATGCGGCTCACCGATCCGTCCTCAGACCTGGCGATAGCTGCGGCGATGGCCTCCGCTGTCATCGACCGAGCATTGCCCCCGACTCTGGTGGTGTTCGGCGAGGTGGGACTGGCCGGCGACCTGCGGCGCGTCGCCGGGATGGACCGCAGACTGGCTGAGGCCGCCCGGATGGGATTCTCCGAGGCGGTCGTCCCCGCAGGTTGTGGGAAGCCGCCCGAAGGAATCCGCGCGCTGGAGTCGGCCACCGTCAACGATGCTCTACGAGCCGTCCTTGCGCTGGCCGGGACGTCGCCGAGCATTCCAGCCGGCAAAGGCGTCCGGTAAGGCGCTCAGCCTGCAGCGGCGGGGGCGGGCTCGTTATTCGTGTTTTCCTCGGTGGCGGGTCCCGGGGCCGACTCAGTGGGTGCAGATTCCTCCGACGCTGGCGGCGGGCCATCGGCGAGGGTGAACGGCACCGCGGCCGACCTCAGATTGCCCAATTGGACGACCAGGTTGTAGGTGCCGGGTCCGATCGGCTCGCGAGGCAACGGGCATTGCGGAGCAGACCCCATACCGGTCCAGGTGACCTCTGTGGTCACCTGCTCGCCCGGCTCGAAGGTCTTGACCAGGGTTTCGTTGGAAGGCGCACAATCCAGGTTGGACCAGAGCCGATTGTTGTCCAGGGAGTAGACGTAGGCGGCCAGGACAGCGGCGCCGACGTCGCGCTTGCAGGCGACGAGGCCGATGTTGGTGACGACCATGGTGAACTTCGGCTGGTCGCCGACGACGTATTGCGGTGCGTTGGTCACGCCCTTCACCGCCAGGTTCGAGTCCGGGCAGTCAGCGCCGGCTTGCAGTACCGGCGGCGGCTCCACGGCCGAAGTTGGAGTCGGGGTGGGCGCAGGACTTGAAGCGGCGGGGGGAAGCACCGGCGTCTTGTCCTCCGGCTGCGGGGCCTGACTGGTGTCCGTCTTCGCGGTGGTGGCGGAGTCCGAGTTGCTGAAGACAGCGATCGCAACCCCGACCACTATGGCGACGACCAGCGCCGCAATGCCAAGCGCCAATCCTCGGCGTCGCCAATAAATTTGGGACGGCAGCGGTCCATGCGGTTCGAGATCCAGCACGTTCTCAAGGTAATCCCAGGTCACGGTAACTTGTCCGACCGCGCCCGGCGTGTCGCCTTGTTTGCTGCCGGCGCTAGTGCACGGCGACTTCGTCCCGTTGGGGCTCACCGATGTCACCGAGGTACTCGCGCAATACGATCCGGCCGTCGGCGAGGTGATAGGTGACACCGACGATGGCCAATTCGCCGCGCTTGACGCGGTCGGCGATCTCGACCGACCTCGACAACAGCAGGATGCCGGTCTCGATGACGTGACGGGCCTCGAACTCGTCGACCCGAGTGAGCCCGTCCCGGCGAGCCAGCATGATCGACGGCGTCACCCGCTCGACGACATCGCGGATGAAGCCGCTTGGCACCTCCCCGCAGTCGAGCGCCGCAAGTGTCGCCCCGACCGCCCCACAGCTGTCATGGCCCAGCACCACGATGAGTGGGACCTCGAGAACGCTCACCGCATATTCAATGGAGCCCAGGACCGCAGAGTCGATGACGTGGCCCGCGGTGCGGACCACGAACATGTCGCCCAAACCCTGGTCGAAGATGATCTCGGCCGCCACCCGGCTGTCGGCACAGCCGAACACCACCGCCGTTGGCTGCTGCGCGACGGCAAGACCTGCTCGGTGCTCGATGCTCTGACTGGGATGCTCCGGAGAACCGGCGACGAACCGCTCGTTACCCTCTTTGAGTGCCATCCATGCTTGGGCCGGGGTGCTTTTCGACATGGCCAACATTGTGCACTGCTATCGCCGGGCTGGCGAGAAGTGCAGCCTAGAGGCCAAATGAGCGCCGGATGAGCATCGCCGCCGATGAACTCCTCGGTTGGTACGGCCGGTCCAAGCGGGACCTGCCCTGGCGGGCTGTCGGCGTGAGCGCGTGGCAGATTCTGGTCAGCGAGTTCATGTTGCAGCAGACGCCGGTGGCGCGGGTAGTGCCGATCTGGCTGGACTGGGTAGCCCGTTGGCCGACACCGTCTGCGACGGCGGCGGCTAGCCCTGCCGACGTGTTGCGGGCTTGGGGCAAGCTCGGCTACCCACGACGGGCCAAACGGCTGCATGAGTGCGCGACGGTGGTGGCCACCCAGTACGACGACACCGTGCCCGATGATGTCGACACCTTGCTGGGCCTGCCGGGGGTCGGGGCCTACACCGCCCGGGCGGTGGCGTGCTTCGCCTACGGCAAGTCGGTACCGGTTGTCGACACCAACGTCCGGCGGGTCGTCGCCCGAGCAGTCCACGGCCTTGCTGACGCCGGTAATCCCGCCACGGTGCGCGACCACGCCGAAGTGACCGCCCTACTACCGGAAGATGCTCTGGCGCCGGCGTTTTCTGCGGCACTGATGGAATTGGGCGCAACGGTGTGCACTGCCCGCGCCCCCAGATGCGGGGCCTGCCCGCTCACCGTGTGCGCATGGCGTGATTCCGGCTGGCCGGCCGGGGAGGCTCCGACTCGACGGGCCCAGCCCTACGCCGGCACCGACCGACAGGTCCGTGGGAAGTTGCTCGACGTCCTGCGCACCAACACCGGGCCCGTTTCACGAGCCGAACTGGATGTTGCCTGGCTGACCGACACCGCACAACGCGACCGCGCATTGGGCTCGCTTCTCGTCGACGGGCTCGTGGAGCAGACGATCGACGGCCGATTCGCCCTAGCAGGCGAAGGCGACGATGCGGGCCGCCAGGCCCGAGGAGAAGCCGAGCCGTAAAAACCGAAGGCGACGATGCGGGCCCCCAGGCCCGAGGAGAAGCCGAGCCGTAAAAACCGAAGGCGACGATGCGGGCCCCCAGGCCCGAGGAGAAGCCGAGCAGTAATAACCGCAGGTTGATCGTTATTAGCTACAGCAACGCGCACTTCGGATAGCCCCAATAACTTAGTTGGTATCCTCATAAGTCAAATCAGGCGAGCGGGGCAGAGCTGAATCGTGACTTCCAAACGTGCGTTAATCACGGGTGTGACCGGCCAGGATGGCTCATACCTTGCGGAGCTCCTGCTGGCCAAAGGATACGAGGTGCACGGCGTAATCCGCCGCGCATCGAGCTTCAACACCCAAAGGTTGAACGGCATCTACGTCGATCCCCACACCAAAGCGGCACGGTTTTTTCTGCACTACGGCGAGATGATGGATGGCCCTCGCCTGACCTCGCTGTTAGCTGAAGTGCAGCCGGATGAGATCTACCATCTTGCGGCTCAATCCCATGTCCGGGTCAGCTTCGAGGAGCCTGAATTCACCTCTTCGACGACTGGCGTCGGAACACTTCGGCTCCTGGAGGCGATCCGGCAACTCGGACTGGACGCCCGCTTCTACCAGGCGTCCAGTTCTGAGATGTTCGGATCCTCACCACCTCCGCAGAACGAAGACACCCCGTTCCACCCGCGTTCTCCATATGGTGTGGCGAAGCTGTTTGGGTACTGGTCGGCCTGCAACTACCGCGATGCTTACGGAATTCACGCGGTCAACGGGATCCTTTTCAACCACGAGTCGCCCCGACGGGGCGAGACATTCGTGACGCGGAAGATCACTCGCGCGGTAGCCCGCATCCAGGCGGGCTTGGATGACACCCTGTGGCTCGGAAACATCGACGCAGTCCGGGACTGGGGCTACGCGCCGGACTATGTCGAGGGCATCTGGCGGATGCTGCAGCACGACGACCCGATGGACTACGTGCTGGCCACGGGAGTGGGCAGGTCGGTCCGGGATTTCCTTGTGCTGGCCTTCGACCGGGTCGGCCTGGACTGGGAGAAGTACGTTCGCTTCGACGACCGATATCGCCGACCCGCTGAAGTCGATGCCTTGATAGGGGACGCATCGCGGGCGAAGGACATACTGGGCTGGAAGCCACGGGTTGAGCTACCCGAGTTGGTTTCGATAATGGTGGACGCCGATATCAAGGCGCTCGAATCCGGACAGCTGACCTGATCTGAAGCCATCCTGCGGTCAATCGGACCTGAACCACAAGGCATCTAAGAAGGCTTCAACGGCTTCCCGGTAGATCTCCGGGGCTTCGTCGTGCACCAGGTGGCCTGCCCCGGGGACCCTGACGTAGGTCGCGCGATCGCCGGCAATCTCCAGCATTCGCTGCATCTGTCCGGGTGGTGCAACCGAATTCTCCGCCTCGATCAACAGAACCGGCGCCCGCACCGCCCGCCACTGCCGCCAGTAGTCCCGAGTACCCCATTCAGCAGCTATCGCTAACCACCTCTGTGGCCTTCCGTGTAATCGCCACCCGGTTTCCGTCCGGTCGAAGGCCTCCAGAAAGTACCGGCCCGCCGCGGGTCCGAATTCTGCGCAAACAGCTTCCGCTGATTCGTATTCGGCGGGCAGGGCGTGCACCCACGGCTCCCAGGGACCTGTCGTCCGGCCGACGAAGTCCGGCGCCATGTCCTCGACCACGACCGCATCTACCAGATCGGGGCGCTCGGCCGCCAGGCACCACGAGTGCAGAGCGCCCATCGAATGTCCGACCAGCACGGCCGGGCGGCCCAACTCCTCGACCGCCGCCCCTAGTTCGGCGAGGAAGCGCTCGGTGCTGATCGATTCGGCGTCCTCGATGTCGACGCCCCGGTGCCAGGGAGCGTCATAGGTGTACACGGCGCCACGGCGGGCCAGCCAGGGCAGCTGACGCGACCACGTGGTGCCGCGTCCCATCAGCCCATGCACGAGCACCAGCGGGCGCCCGGTCCCGCCGCGGTGCGTCAGCGCTGCTGCCGAGGATTCCGAGGAGGCCACCGGTTCATTGTCCCGGGGCGGCGGTAGCCTTGGGCCCATGACCGTGGTGAAGATCAATGCAATCGAGGTACCTCCCGGCGCCGGCCCTGAACTCGAGAAGCGCTTCGCCCACCGGGCGCACGCTGTTGACAAGCAACCGGGATTTCTCGGGTTCCAATTGCTTCGCCCGGTCAAGGGTGACGAACGCTATTTCGTGGTCACCCAGTGGGAGTCGGAGGAGGCTTTCCAAGCCTGGGTCAGCGGTCCGGCTATCCACGCTCACGCCGGCGAACGGGCCAACCCGGTGGCGACCGGCTCGCAGTTGCTCGAATTCGAGGTTGTGTTGGACGTTGGATCCGGCGCGGATAGCTAGCCGCCGGGCAGCGAGACTGGCCGCTGCGACGGGTCTCGTCGCCGCAGTGGCGGCCGGTTGTGCCCAGGCACCCGCGAGAGCACCAGTCGGCGAAGCCAGAATCGGCCTGAACACCCCCCAGGGGGTGCGCGCTCAGCAGGTCTTGGACATGCTCAATTCGGATTGGCCCATCGGCGCCGAGAGCGTGAAGACGCTGGCGGCCCCCGCCGAGGTGCAGTCGGTAACCACCACCTTGGACTGGTTGTGGTGGGATCGCCCGTACACGCTGACCGGCGCAGAAGTGGGCGCCGGATCGGCCACCCTGCACCTGATCAGCTCCTTCGGTGCACGCCAGGACATCGCTTTGCACACCAACGACCAGACCATGGTGAGCCGATTGGCGGCGACGACGCAGAAACCCGCGATCAAGTCGTGGCGGGACGTCGATGCCGCGTTGAGTCAGACCGGGGCTCGGTACTCATGGCAGGTTTCGAAGGTCTCGAAGAGCGGCGACTGCACAAAGATCGCCGGGACAAACACCGGCGAATCACTGCCGCTGGCGTCGATTTTCAAGACCTACGTGCTCTACGCCGTCGCGGACGCCGTCGACGCCGGCACGTTGCGCTGGGATGACCAATTGACCATCACCGCCGAAGCCAAGAAACTCGGTTCGTCCGGCTTCGACAAGGCCGCCCCGGGAACGCGAATCACGGTCCGTGAGGCTGCCGGCAAGATGATCGCCACCAGCGACAACATGGCCACCGATCTGCTGATCGCACGGGTCGGCACCCACGCCGTCGAGCAGGCGTTGGTCCGGGCCGGCCACCACGACCCGGCCAGCATGACGCCCTTCCCGACCATGCGGGAGATGTTCGCAATCGGCTGGGGCAATCCCGACGTCCGCGAGCAATGGAAGACAGCCTCGCCCGCACAACGGGCCACGATGCTGCGCGAGGCCGACTCCCGCCCCTACGAACCCGATCCGAAGCGGACCCACTCTCCCGGTTCGGCCTACGGCGCAGAGTGGTACGGCAGCGCTGAGGACATCTGCCGGATTCACTCCCGCTTACAGCGTGACGCCGTAGGCCCGGCAGCCCCGGTCCGCGACATCATGTCCGACGTCGCGGGCATCGACCTCGACCGCCGCGAATGGCCCTACATCGGCGCCAAGGCCGGAAACCTGCCCGGCGACTTCACCTTCAGCTGGTACGCGGTGGACCGCACCGGGCAAGCCTGGGTGGTCAGCTTTCAGCTCAACTGGCCTCGCTACCACAGTCCCAACGCCGGCGGATGGGTGATGACCATCATCAAGCAGGTGTTCGGAATGCTGCCCGACTACCGCTGATGGCCGGGCCGCGGCAACTACTCAGTCGCCGCGGCCGCCAGATCCGGCTCGACCGTCTCGCGCCTGGGCCCACCAACGAAGGTGAACTTCGCGTTCTCCCCGGGGCCTTCCCCGTCCCAGTTCTCCACGTCGACGGTGACCAGTTGGCCCGGACCGACCTCCTCGAAGAGGATCTTCTCGGATAGCGCGTCTTCGATCTCACGCTGGATGGTGCGCCGAAGTGGACGGGCACCCAGGACCGGGTCAAAGCCCCGCTTGGCCAGCAACGCCTTGGCGTTGTCCGTGAGCTCCATATCCATGTCCTTGGATTTCAGCTGCTTGGACACCCGGCCCACCATCAGGTCGACCATCTGAATGATCTCGTCGCGAGTCAGCTGGTGGAAGACGATGATGTCGTCGATCCGGTTGAGGAACTCGGGCCGGAAGTGCTTCTTGAGCTCGTCGTTGACCTTCTGCTTCATGCGTTCGTAGTTGTTCTCGCCACCGCCGGAGGTGAAGCCCAGGCCGACCGCCTTCGAGATGTCGGAGGTGCCCAGGTTCGAGGTGAAGATCAGCACGGTGTTCTTGAAGTCCACCGTGCGACCTTGACCGTCGGTGAGGCGGCCATCCTCGAGAACCTGCAACAGGGTGTTGTAGATCTCGTTGTGAGCCTTCTCGATCTCGTCGAACAGCACCACCGAGAACGGCTTGCGGCGGACCTTCTCGGTGAGCTGACCACCCTCCTCGTACCCGACATATCCCGGGGGCGCGCCGAACAGCCGCGAAGCGGTGAAGCGGTCATGGAACTCGCCCATGTCGATCTGAATCAGCGCATCGTCGTCGCCGAACAGGAACTCCGCCAGCGCTTTGGACAGCTCCGTCTTGCCGACGCCGGACGGCCCGGCGAAGATGAATGAACCAGAGGGGCGCTTGGGGTCCTTCAGGCCCGCCCGTGTACGGCGAATTGCTTTGGAGACGGCCCTGACGGCGTCTTCCTGCCCGATGATCCGCTTGTGGAGTTCGTCCTCCATGCGCAGCAGCCGGGTCGTCTCCTCCTCGGTCAGCTTGAACACCGGAATACCGGTCCAGTTGCCCAGGACCTCGGCGATCTGCTCGTCGTCGACCTCGGCCACGACGTCCATGTCCCCCGAACGCCACTGCTTCTCTCGCTCGGCGCGCTGGGCCACCAGTTGCTTCTCCCGGTCGCGCAGCGAAGCCGCCTTCTCGAAGTCCTGCGCGTCGATGGCGGACTCCTTTTCGCGGCGTGCGTCGGCGATCTTCTCGTCGAACTCACGTAGGTCCGGCGGAGCCGTCATCCGGCGGATCCGCATCCGGGCGCCCGCCTCGTCGATCAGGTCAATCGCCTTGTCCGGCAGGAACCGGTCGTTGATGTAGCGATCGGCAAGGGTAGCTGCGGCAACCACAGCCGCATCGGTGATAGACACCCGGTGGTGTGCCTCGTAGCGGTCGCGCAGACCCTTGAGGATCTCAATGGTGTGCGCCACCGACGGCTCGCCGACCTGGACCGGCTGGAAACGCCGCTCCAGGGCGGCGTCCTTCTCGATGTATTTGCGGTACTCGTCGAGGGTGGTTGCGCCGATGGTCTGCAACTCGCCTCGGGCCAGCTTGGGCTTGAGGATCGAGGCCGCGTCGATTGCGCCCTCTGCGGCACCGGCACCGACGAGGGTGTGCAGTTCGTCGATGAACAGGATGATGTCGCCGCGGCTGTTGATCTCCTTGAGCACCTTCTTGAGGCGTTCCTCGAAGTCGCCCCGGTAGCGGCTGCCGGCCACCAACGACCCCAGGTCGAGGGTGTAGAGCTGCTTCTCCTTCAGGGTCTCGGGCACCTCGCCCGCGACGATGGCCTGTGCGAGGCCCTCGACGACGGCGGTCTTCCCGACTCCCGGCTCGCCGATCAGGACCGGGTTGTTCTTGGTGCGGCGCGACAGCACCTGCATGACCCGCTCGATTTCCTTCTCGCGGCCGATGACCGGATCGAGTTTGCCTTCCATGGCCGCCGCAGTGAGGTTGCGACCGAACTGGTCAAGCACCAGTGAGGTCGACGGGCTACCGGACTCGCCGCCGCGACCGCCGGTGCCGGCCTCAGCCGCTTCCTTGCCCTGGTAGCCGCTGAGCAGCTGGATCACCTGCTGGCGCACGCGGGTCAGTTCGGCGCCCAGCTTGACCAACACCTGTGCGGCAACACCCTCGCCCTCACGGATGAGGCCGAGCAGGATGTGCTCGGTTCCGATGTAGTTGTGCCCCAGTTGCAGCGCCTCACGGAGGCTCAGCTCGAGCACCTTCTTGGCGCGCGGGGTGAACGGGATGTGCCCGGACGGCGCCTGCTGGCCCTGACCGATGATTTCCTCGACCTGGGACCGGACACCTTCGAGGGAGATCCCCAACGATTCCAGCGACTTGGCGGCAACACCCTCGCCCTCGTGAATCAGACCCAACAGGATGTGTTCGGTGCCGATGTAGTTGTGGTTGAGCATCCGGGCTTCTTCCTGAGCCAGGACGACGACCCTGCGAGCGCGGTCGGTAAATCTTTCGAACATCGGCTTCTTACCTGCTCTCCCTCACCTCGGTATCGCGACCGTCGCCGCGCACCTGAAAGTCCACTCTAGTGGGCGGGCCAGGAAGGTGCTCTCCCCAGTGAGACCTACCCGTCCCAGTGCTGAACCCCAACCGGATCCTGCACACAGCATTGCAACGCCGGGGACGGCCCAAACGTTTCCCGGTGGCGTCGAGGAGCCCTTCGCGCTCAGCGAAAATCCGCTCAGGAGAGCGCTACTTTAAGAAGTGGCGGCGTGGTAGGCCTCGATGATGTCTGCCGGAATCCGTCCCCGGGTAGACACCTTGTGGCCGTTGCTGCGAGCCCATTCCCGGATCGACGCGCTCTGCTCGCGATCGATCGAACCCCGAGCGCGGCCGGTCGGTGCCCCGGGGCGACCGCGACGCCGACCACCCACACGGCGTCCGGCATCCATCCAACGTTTCAACTCGTCCCGAAGTTTCTGCGCATTCTTTGCAGAGAGGTCGATCTCGTAGCTCACGCCATCGAGCGAGAATTCGACTGTTTCATCAGCAGCGCCATCACCGTCGAAATCATCGACGAGGGTGACGGTCACTTTCTTCGCCATCGTTTTTCATGTCCTTCGGTATACATGCCGGAATTACGTCTGACAGATAATGTGCCATAACTACCCACCGAATTACAACATTGACATGAATCAGTAAGTGTTCAGTTGCAACGAGTTCAGTTGACGTGGCGGCGAACAATCGGAAACAAAACTGTCTCCCGAATTGACAGGCCGGTCAGTACCATCAACAACCGGTCAATCCCCATTCCCGTCCCGGTGGTCGGTGGCATCGCATACTCCATCGCAGCCAGGAAATCCTCATCCAGGGCCATCGCTTCGTCATCGCCTGCGGCGGCGGCCAGTGCCTGCGCGGCGAAACGTTCCCGCTGGATGATCGGATCGACCAACTCCGAGTATCCGGTGGAAAGCTCGATTCCGCGGACGTAGAGATCCCATTTTTCGGTCACCCCCGGAATGCTGCGGTGTTGCCGGGTAAGCGGAGCTGTTTCGACTGGAAAATCCCTGACGAATGTAGGGGCCCACAACGTGTTGCCGACGGTGTGTTCCCACAGTTCCTCGACGAGCTTGCCGTGACCGTAACCGCGGTCGCGCGGAATCTCGGCACCCAACCGGTCGGCAATTGCGAACAAGTAATCGACGGGAGTCTCGGGAGTGATATCGTCACCAATAGCCGCCGATAGCGACGGGTACATCTGAATTGACGGCCATTCCCCGTCCAGGTCGTAGATGGTCCCGTCCGGCAATTCAACCTGGCGGGTGCCGATCGCTTCGTCGGCAACCTCCTGAATGAGCTCCCTGATCATCAGCGCCGAATCATCGTAGGTGCCCCACGCCTGATACGTCTCCAGCATTGCAAATTCCGGCGAGTGCGTGGAATCAGCACCTTCATTGCGAAAAACTCGATTGAGTTCGAAAACTCTCTCGAGTCCGCCGACGACGCATCGCTTCAGAAACAATTCGGGGGCGATCCGCAGGTAGAGGTCCGAATCCAGGGCGTTGGAATGGGTGACGAATGGCCGGGCCGCCGCACCGCCGGCCAGCGTCTGCAGCATCGGGGTCTCGACTTCGAGGAATCCCCGGCGTTCAAGCGCGTTTCGGACGGCACGGACCACAGCGATGCGCTGCCGGGCCACCAACCGGGCCTGCGGGCGCACGATCAGATCGACGTAGCGCTGGCGGACCCGAGCCTCCTCGCTCATCTCCTTGTGCGCCACTGGCAGCGGACGCAGTGCCTTGGCGGCCATCTGCCAGGAATCGGCCAACACCGACAGCTCGCCCCTCCGGGAGCTGATCACCTCACCCCTGACGAACACGATGTCGCCGAGGTCGACGTCGGCCTTCCACTCCTCCAGCGCCTCGGCTCCGACACCGGCCAGGCTGATCATGGCCTGGAGTTGGGAGCCATCCCCTTCTTGGAGGGTCGCGAAGCAGAGTTTGCCCGCGTTTCGGGCGAACACCACCCGCCCGGTGACTCCGACTATCTCGCCGGTCGTGGTGTCGGCAGGAAGGTTCGGATAGGCGGTCCGGATCTCGGCGAGGGAGTGTGTGCGCGCGACTGCAACCGGATAGGCCTCACGGCCTTCGGCTAACAGTCGCTCGCGCTTGCCCTGCCTGATCCGGAACTGCTCGGGAAGGTCCTGGGCATCAGCATCACTCACGACGTGCCAGCTTAAGGGGCGCTGTTCAGCGCGCTGGCTTGAGGCGGCTGCGGTGGCTCTCCTGATTTCGCTCGAACACCATACGCAGGCCATCGAGGGTCAGGTGTTTGTCGTAGTGGTCAACGGTGCGCAGGTCGGGCAGCAGCAGCGGTGCGGTATGTCCGGTGGCGACAACCGCAACGTCGCTGCCGGCGAATCCATCGATGTCTTCGCGGATTCGCGACACCAGACCATCGACCAAACCGGCGAATCCGAACACCGCCCCCGCCTGCATGCATTCCACCGTGTTCTTGCCGACCACCGACCGCGGCCGTGTCAGTTCAACCCGGCGCAGCCCAGCCGATCGGGCTGCGGCGGCATCGGAGGACACCTGCACACCAGGAGCTATCGCGCCGCCCAGAAACTCGCCTTTGGCGGATACCACGTCGACGCAGATCGACGAACCGAAGTCCACAACGATCGCAGGCGAAGAGAATTTCGCAAAGGCGGCCAGACAGTTGACGATGCGGTCGGCGCCGACCTCTTTGGGGTTGTCGACCAGAAGCGGAATCCCGGTTCGTACGCCAGGCTCGATGAGGACGCTGGGTATCGATGGCCAATACTGGCCGAGCATGATCCGAACCTCGTGCAGAACCGACGGCACGGTCGACAAACCGGTGGCACCGGTGAGCCGTTCAGAATCGTCACCGATGAGCCCGTCGATGGTGAGTGCGAGCTCGTCGGCGGTGACCTCGGGCTCGGTGCGAATCCGCCAATTCTGAACCACTTTCGCATGGTCACCGACACCCGAGATCAGACCGACCACGGTGTGGGTGTTGCGGACGTCGATGGCGAGCAGCACCTTCAGCCCACCACCCGCGGCGATAGCAGCCCCTCGGCGTCGTCGGGTATTCGTGCCGCGTCGTCGCCGACGTCGATCTGGCGGTTGTCGCCGTCGACGAACACCACCCTCGGCCGGAATCTGCGGGCCTCGGCGTCTTCCAGAGTGGCGTAGGCGATGAGGATCACCAGATCGCCGGGATGCACCAGATGGGCGGCCGCCCCATTGATCCCGATCACCCCACTGCCCCGTCGGCCAGTGATGGCATAAGTCACCAGCCGGGCCCCGTTGTCGATGTCGACGATGGTCACCTGTTCGCCCTCCAGCAGGTCGGCGGCGTCCATAAGGTCAGCATCGATAGTCACCGATCCCACGTAGTGCAGGTCGGCATGAGTCACCGTGGCCCGGTGGATCTTGGACTTGAGCATGGTCCGAAACATCAGTTCCTCCAACCGATTTCTTGATGCTCGACACCCGGTAACGCCGACTCGACACCCCTGCCGGGAAGCTCGATGCCGATATTGTCCAAAAGCCGGGTTCCGCCGAGCCGAGCGGCCACGAGCAATCGAGCCGGCCCGGCATCGGGCGCCGGTTCCAGCGACGGCCCGCGGAGTTCCAGATAGTCTGTGCGTATTGCGGGAACCTCGTCGAGAACCGCTCGGGCGGCATCCAACACGGCGGCGTAGCCGCCTCCGGCGGCGTACATTCCGGCCAGCAGTGCTGACGACAGCGCAGTTGCCTGCTCACGCTCCTCGGGATTGAGGTAGCGGTTACGCGACGACATCGCCAGACCGTCGGGCTCCCGGACCGTGGGCACCCCGACAATCTTTACCCCGACGTCCAAGTCGTCGACCATCTGCCGGATCAGCACGAGTTGCTGGTAGTCCTTCTCGCCGAAGAACGCGCGGTCCGGTCGAACGATCTGCAGCAGTTTCAGTACCACCGTCAGCATGCCCGCGAAATGCGTTGGGCGAACGGAACCTTCCAGTTCCGACCCGAGCGGACCGGGATGGACGGTGGTGCGCGGTCCCGCCGGATACATCACGGCGCCGGTGGGAGTGAAAACCACCTCAACGCCCTCTGCGGCAAGCAGTTCCAGGTCGGCGTCGAGCGTGCGGGGATATGCGTTGAGATCCTCGTTTGCGCCGAATTGCAGTGGATTGACGAAGATCGAGACCACCACCACAGCGCCTGGCACCCGTTTGGCCGCGCGGACCAGAGCCAGATGCCCCTGGTGCAATGCACCCATCGTCGGCACCAACATCACCCGCCGACCGGTGTGGCGCAACGCCTTACTGACGTCCGAAACCCCGTGCGGGGTGGGATACACGTTCAGTTGCCCGGCACTGAACTGCGGCCCCTGGCTGATCATCGGTGGGGCCCTGCAGACTCGGACCAATCGGCCAACACCGCGAAAACCTCCTCAGGGGCGTGGGCTCTCTGCGCGGTTCGCAGCGAGTCGGCACAATACGCCCGCGCCAACGGCGGATCCAGATCGTTCAGAGCATCCAGGTGCGCGGCCACGGCGGCGGCGTCCCCACGGGCCACCGGCCCCGTCAACGCTGCTTGCCCGCGGCGCAAGGTGTTCTCCAAAGCCGCCCGGGCCAGCGGCCCGATGACCCGTTCGGCCAGCCCGCCAGGGGCGTCGTCAACCAGTTCCTGCCCGAGCAGTTCCTGCCCGGACAAAGCGGCGCGCAACGCATCGACGGCATCGGCGACCAGCGTGACGATGTGGTTGCTGCCATGCGCCAGCGCAGCATGGTAGAGAGTGCGAGCCTCCTCCGGGACACCAAACGGCTCGCCGCCCATCTCCAACACCAACGACTGGGCTATCGCGTGACCGGTCTCGTCGGCAGCGGTGATCCCGAAGCAGGTATCGGACAGCCGGGTGACGTCCTCGTCGGCACCGGTGAATGTCATCGCCGGGTGAATGGCGAGGGGAACACACCCCTGCCCGGCAAGCGGAGCCAGTACCGCCAGTCCGTTGGCTCCCGAGGTGTGGGCGACGATTGTGCCGCGCCGCACCGATCCAGTCGCCGCGAGTCCGCTGACCAGGCCGGGTAATTCCGAGTCGGGCACCGCCAATAGCAGCAACTCCGCGCTGTCGGCGACGTCTGGCACCGGCAGCACAAGGGTGTCAGGTAACCGCCGCTCGGTGAGTCGGCGTGAGGCCGAGGAGATTGCACTACAGGCAACGACCACGTGGTCGGCGCGCTCCAGCGCTGCACCCAGCGCGGTTCCGACGCGACCACCGGAGATGATCCCCACCTTGAGTCTGGCAGGACGCAAGCCGTTGAGATTCCCCATTTGCGCTGACTTTCGTAAGGAAACTTTCGTTCCGGTCCCGCTCAGCGGGTACCGGTCGGTCAGCTAGATTCTAGCGTTCAGTCCTCTCGCCGACGGCGACCGCCGCCGCCCACCGGTCCCTGCGCCTGCAACTTGGCCATCAGGTCGGTGAACGACTGTCCGTCGGCATGCTGACCCTGAGGTGCCTCTGGTTCCCCGGGTTGGTCGGGTCGGGCACCATCGGGGACTGCTTCGCTCCCGGTGCGGTGCCGGCCTGCCGGCTCCGGGACCGGGCTCTCCACCCGATGTCGGCCGTGTAAAGCGTCCGGTTCCGGCGCGGGGGCTCCGGCCTCAGCGGTCCGGTGACGACCACGTCCCGTCTCGGGTGGACGCCAGGGCGCCGCAGGAGGCGGCGGGGGCGCAGGAGGTGGGGGCGGAGTTGGCGGTGGAGTTGGCGGCGCAAGCCTGGGGGCCGGTACGGGCGAAGGAGCCGGCTGATGGACCGTGGTCCGATGACCACCGCCGTCGGTCCGCATCTGCGGGCCCCGATCGTCCCGGAAGCGCCTCGGTTTGGGGGGTCCCGGTGCCGGGGGCGGCGGAGTCAGCGGCTCTTCGGGAACATCGATGATGGGGCTCTCGACGGCGACGGCCTCGGCGACAGTGACTTTGGCGGCGACAGCTTCAACCACCCGGCTGCTCTGCACCCGTCCCGGCGGGGAGGGCATCGCCATCGCAACTGTTTCGGCTTCCAGCGCGGGCCGGATTCCGAGGTCGGTTCCGAGCATGATCTCGAGGTTGGATCGCAGCGCCGCAACCTCCGCGCGCAGGGCGGCCAGCTCGTCGGCGGCTTCAGCCCGCACCTCTACGGACAGCTGTCGGCGCAGTTGCGCTTCAACATTGAGTTCGTACTCGCGACGGGCGGTGATCTCCCGGTCCAGTTGCAGGTCGTAGATGTGCCTCATGTCTCGGGCTCGGGCCTGGTCCAATTCGCTTTGGCGACGGTAGATCACCGAGACGAAGGCAGCCAGCACCGCAGCCCACAGCGAAAGGATGACCGCCAAGCGCAGCAGTTCGACTCGACTGGTGAAAACCAATGTGGCACTTGCGAGGATCGCCAATACCAACAGCGCGGTCAACAGCTGCCACCCCGGCCTGCGGCCGCCGCGCCGGTTACGGACGCCGCGGTTCGGAGGGGTCATGGGGCTGACTGTACCGCCTCCGATGCGGCCAACGCCCTCGACGCGAACCAGACACGTTGAGCCAAAAGCGGCAACGGCCGGGCTATTCCGGGCTCGGCTCGCGGTCTGCATTCGGGTCGTTGGGAGACCTGCAGCAATACTGCAGCCACAAGGCGGCGACGATCAGCGCAAATGCACTCAAGGCCGCCACCACCGCTCCCGGGGTGTCAGCGGTGGCCACCCGCAGCTCGGAGCGCTTCGGCAACAGATAGGCCAGCACACCCAGCCACCACCCCAGTGCCAGAGCACCAACCCATGCCGAAGCCTTGGCGATCGCAACGCCGCGTGCCACGACCAGCGGATTGAGCCGTCCCGCGCCCACGCCGATTTCTCCGTCCCGGATACGCGCCCGAACCGACAGCGCCCACACCGCCTCGGCGATTGCCACCGCCAGGAGCGACAGCCCGGTCCACAGCGTGACCGGAGGGAAGTACCGATAGAGGACGTGCAGCACCAGGTAGCTGATCACAGTGACGACCGCCACCGCGCCAGCCAGTTCGCGTCTGCTGGTGGGGCCCATCATCCCGGCGCCTTATCGGTGCCGGCGAGCACGAGGACAGTCGGCCGCACTCCTTCGCGCTCAGCGGTAGGCAGTTCGTCGAGCAATTCCTGTACGGGCACCCGTCGCCCGGCGATCGTTAGTTCTGCGGAGGGATCGGCCGCCAGCCAGGGAACAAGGACGAAGGCCCGCTGGTGAGCGAAAGGATGCGGAAGGGTGAGATCCGCTGTCTCGGAGAACACCTCGGCCCCATCTTCATCGCAGCAGACCAGATCGACGTCGAGTGTGCGCGACCCCCACTTCAGGGTGCGCACCCGTTGGTTGTCGTGCTCAAATTCCTGTGCGCGCCGCAACCACCCCCGGGCGTCCAGACATGGATCCTCGGCGATGACGACAGCGTTGAGGAAGCGGTCCTGCTCGACTCCTCCCCAAGCGTCGGTCTCGTAGACCGGTGATACCGCGCGAACCGAATCCCCGAGCCCGTCGAGAACAGCCTGCAGCCGTCCCAGACGGTCCCCGAGGTTCGACCCGATCGACAGCACGACGCGGCTCATGCCGATCCCGCCGGGAGAAGCTGGCCCCGCCCGCCACGGCGCGACCTGCGGGCGACGACGGCGACGTCGCTGAAAGTCAGCGGAATCGGCGCCTGGGGCTTGTGCACGACGACCTCGACGGCGTGCACGCGATGGTCGGTCATGACGTCTTCGGCGATCTCTGCGGCCACTGTCTCGATGAGATTGCGCGCCGGCCCCGCAACGATGTCGGCGGCGCGCTGGGCCAGCACGCCGTAGTCATAGGTGTCCTCGAGGCAATCGCTCGCGGCGGCGTCGCGCAGGTCGATCCACACCGTGACATCGACGACGAAATCCTGGCCATCGCGTCGTTCGTGTTCGAAGACGCCGTGATTTCCGCGCACTCGCAGACCGCGCAATTCGATCCGGTCAGCCATCGCACATCACCTCGCCGCCAGCGGACTGCCAGGCCTGTACGACCTTGAGGGCGTCCACACTCGCTTCGACCTCGTGCACCCGAACCCCCCATGCGCCGGACATCGCCGCCAGCGCCGAAATCACTGCCGTAGCGATCTCGCGGCCATCCGGCGGCCTCGGCGTGCCATCGCCTCCGGCAAGCAGGGAGCCCAGGAAACGCTTTCGTGACGCGCCCACCAACACCGAAACACCGGTCTGGACCAGAGTCGGCAGAGCGTGCAACAGAGCCCAATTGTCTTGTGCTGTCTTGGCGAACCCCAGCCCGGGGTCGATGATCAGATTGCGTTCTTCGACTCCTGCGGCTACGGCGGCATCAACGCAGGCCATAAGCTCGTCCCGGACATCGGTCACCACGTCGCGGTAGTTCGGGATGGCGTGTGGGTCGTGCACCGAATCGCTGTGCACCCAACGCCAGTGCATCAGTACCCACGGAACACCCGCCTCGGCGACCAACGGCGCCATCGACGGGTCTGCACGGCCGCCACTGACGTCGTTGACGATGCTCGCACCGTTCTCCAGCGCTGCTCTGGCCACCGCGGCGTGCATGGTGTCGATACTGACCGTGACACCGTGACAAGCGAGTTCCCTCACCACCGGGACGATCCGTGCACTCTCCACGGCCGGATCGATGCGGACCGCTCCGGGGCGGGTGGATTCGCCACCGACGTCGATGATCGCCGCCCCTTCGGCGGCCAGGGCCAGGCCGCGCCGCACCGCGCGGTCCGGATCGAGGTATCGCCCGCCGTCGGAGAAGGAGTCGTCGGTGACGTTGACTACCCCCATCACCCGGACGCGGGGGCCGGTCACTTGCGCAGGATGAGTTCCAGCGCCTCGGATCGCGATGCGCTACTGGATTTGAACTGGCCGCGAACTGCCGAGGTAGTGGTGATGGCCCCGGGCTTGCGCACACCACGCATGGCCATGCACAGGTGTTCAGCCTCGATGACCACGATGACGCCCCGGGGCTTGAGTTTGCGCATCACCGCGTCGGCGATCTGAGCCGTCAGGCGTTCTTGAACCTGGGGGCGCTTGGCGTACAGGTCGACCACCCGCGCCAATTTGGACAACCCGGTGACCCGGCCATCCACACCCGGGATGTATCCCACGTGCGCCACACCGTGGAATGACACGAGATGGTGTTCACAGGTGGAGTACATCGGGATCTGCTTGACCAGAACCATTTCATCGTGACCCTCTTCGAAAACGGTGTCCAGCACCGCATCCGGGTCGGTGTAGAGGCCCCCGAACATCTCCCGGAAAGCCCGCGCCACCCGCGCCGGGGTGTCTCGCAATCCGTCGCGTTCGGGGTTCTCCCCGACGGCTAACAGCAGTTCCCGAACCGCTGCCTCGGCGCGGGCCTGATCGAAGACAGGAGTGTTCAGTTCGATCCCGTCGCGGTTTTCGCGCATGCCCATACCTAACTCCGTCGAAATTCCAATCCCCGAAATATGGCTGCGTCAGCCGAGTCGCGGCGGAGCCGACAGGCCTTCCTCACCCGAGTCGTCCTTCGGCGCCGGCGCGCCGTGGCGACCCTGGGGGGGCTGGCCGTGCTGCTGCGGCGGCGGGCCCCAGCCCTGCGGCGGCGGGTACCAGTAGCCCTGTTGGTGTGGCGGGGGCGGCCACCCGGGTGCGCGCCAGCCGGCAGGGGCTCCGTAATCCGGACCGCTCTGGGCTTGGTGTTGGGGCACGTGGGATCCCTGCGGGGAGCCTCCGTTGGCACCGTTGCCATTCCCGCCCTGCGGAGGCTGGGCGGCGGCCGCCGCCGCGGATGCCTGTGCAATCGCCTTCTTGAAAGCCGGTTCGGGCATGGGTTGCGGCCACGGCTCGCCCCGTTCGATAGCCAGTTCGCCCGGGGTCTTGATCGGTGGCTTGTCCGACGGGATGCGACCACCGAAGTCGTCGAACACCGTCAGTCGCGGACGCTTGCGAACGTTGGCGAAAATCGCCTGGAGTTCGGCGCGATGCAGTGTCTCCTTCTCGAGGAGTTCGCCGGCCAGTACGTCGAGGACGTCCCGGTACTCGGTGAGGATCGACCAGGCCTCCGTGTGAGCAGCCTCGATGAGCTTGCGGACCTCGTCGTCGATGTCGCGGGCGACTTCGTGGCTGTAATCGGCCTGGGTGCCCATGGTGCGCCCCAGGAACGGGTCGCCATGCTCGGTGCCGTATCGCACCGCACCGAGTTTGGCGCTCATGCCGTACTCGGTCACCATCGACCGCGCGATCTTGGTGGCCTGCTCGATGTCGGAGACCGCACCCGTCGTGGGCTCGCGGAACACCAATTCCTCAGCAGCGCGTCCACCCATCGCGAACACCAACCGAGCGATCATCTCCGAGCGGGTCATCATGCCCTTGTCGTCCTCAGGCACCGAGACTGCGTGGCCGCCGGTTCGACCGCGGGCCAGGATTGTGACCTTGTAGATAGGCTCGATGTCGGGCATGGCCCAGGCCGCCAGGGTGTGACCACCCTCGTGATAGGCGGTGATCTTCTTCTCCAGTTCGCTGATCACCCGGCCCTTGCGCCGCGGGCCGCCGATCACCCGGTCGACGGCTTCCTCAAGGGCGGCGCCGGTGATGATCGTGCCGTTCTCCCGAGCGGTCAACAGGGCGGCCTCGTTGATGACGTTGGCCAGGTCGGCACCGGACATCCCCACCGTGCGCTTGGCCAGGCCGTCCAGGTCGGCGTCCGGTGCGAGCGGCTTGCCCTGGGAGTGCACGCGGAGCACAGCTTTGCGGCCGGCCAGGTCGGGGCTGGACACCGGAATCTGGCGGTCGAATCGGCCAGGTCGGAGCAGCGCCGGGTCGAGGATGTCCGGCCGGTTGGTGGCCGCGATCATGATGACGCCCTGACGCTCGCCGAAACCGTCCATCTCCACCAGCAACTGGTTGAGGGTCTGCTCGCGCTCGTCGTGCCCGCCGCCCAGGCCCGCGCCGCGCTGGCGGCCGACGGCGTCGATCTCGTCGACGAAAATGATGCACGGCGAGTTCTGTTTGGCCTGCTCGAACAGATCGCGCACCCGGGAGGCACCCACACCGACGAACATCTCGACGAAGTCCGAACCCGAGATGGTGAAGAACGGAACGCCGGCCTCGCCCGCGACCGCCCGGGCCAGCAGCGTCTTGCCGGTACCAGGCGGACCGTAGAGCAACACGCCCTTGGGAATCTTGGCGCCCAGCGCCTGATAACGGCCCGGGTTCTGCAGGAAGTCTTTGATCTCGTAAAGCTCCTCGACAGCCTCGTCAGCGCCCGCGACGTCGGCGAAGGTGGTCTTGGGCATGTCTTTGGAGAGCTGTTTGGCCCGCGACTTACCGAAGCCGAAGCCCATCCGGCCACCGGTCTGCATGCGGGAGAACAACACGAAAAGGCCGACCAGCAGCAGGAGCGGCAGCATGTAGACCAGCAGGGAGCCCAGCACGCTGGGCTGGTTGACCGCGGTATTGGTCTTGATGCCCTTGTCGTTCAGAGAGTCGAACAGCGGAACCGCGTATCCGGTGGGATATTTCGCGATGACCTTGTCGGCGTTGCCGGTGTCGCCGTTGCCGCTCTTCAGTTCCATCCGCAGCTGCTGCTCGCGGTCGTCGATCTGGGCTTCCTTGACGTTGTCGGCCTTGATCTGGGCGACCGCCACCGACGTGTCGACCGGCTTGAAGCCACGGGTGTCGTCATTGAAGTAAAAGAACATCCAGCCCAGCAGCAAGACGACGGCGATCACCGTGAGCGTGCGGATTACGGATTTCCGATTCATCAAATATCGGCCCGACCGGGCCCAGTCCTTCCGATATGTGCTGCCTGCCGTCTCTCAGGTTACCGGTAGTACAACGTCGGGCGGTGCCCGACGGTTTCCTCCCCGCTGTGCTTGGCTGGGCGGGCCGACCTTGTCGGCTGATCGACTTCGCCGGAGCCAAGCGCGCGGCGGTGGTCGGACACGACCTGGGCGCGGTCGTGGCCTGGAGTACGGCACTGCTTCATCCGGACAGGGTCGCAGCGGTGGCCGGGCTCAGCGTCCCCCCGGTGCCACGCCCGCGCACGCCGCCGACAGCGACGTTCCCCCGGATCTTCGGGGATAATTTCTGCGAGTGCTGCAGCCCGGCTTCATCGAGCGGCTGCCGGAACCCGAAGGGCTGCCTGCCTGGCTCTCCCCCGAGGATCTGGCCGCCTACGTCGAGGAGTTCACCCGCACGGGCGTTGAACTGGTACCGGAACTTCGACCGGAACTGGCACATCCTCGGGACATCGCCGGTGGCCGGAATCGTCACGGTGCCCGCGCTGTTCGCTGGCGGCAAGCAGGATCCGGTGCTCAACTTCACCTCGATGGACCGTGCCCGCGAGGTGGCAACGGGGCCCTACCGGCAGGTGATGCTCGACGGCGCCGGCCACTGGATCCAGCAGGAACGCCCGCAGGACGTCAACGCCGAACTGTTGGCCTTCCTCTCCCAGCTGAACTGGTCTTGAGTTCGACCTGGTTGCTCGGGGCTACCGTGGGGAATGCCGATGAGACGAATTCTGGTGATGGCGGCGGCCGGACTGACGGCCTTGACCCTGTCAGGGTGTGGCTCAGGGCCGTCCGTCCAGGCGAATCCACGACAAGTCACCGTGGTCGGCTCGGGTCAGGTCCAGGGGGTGCCCGACACATTGACCGCAAACGTCGAGATCGAGGTGGTGGCCCCGGACGTCACCGCAGCGATGAACCAGACCAATGAACGCCAGCAGGCCGTGATCGACGCGTTGGCCGGCAGCGGGATCGACAACAAGGACATCAGCACCACCGGGGTGACGCTCCAGCCCCAGTACGGTGACAATTCGGCGATCACCGGCTACCGGGCCGGTAATTCGATCGGCGTCACGATCCGCAAGCTAGACGCCGCATCGGGAGCGCTGACCGCGATCGTGGACGCCGGCGGGAACGCGACCCGGATCAACTCGGTGAGCTACTCGATCCAGGACGACTCGAAGCTGGTCAGCGATGCGCGGGCACGGGCGTTCGAGGACGCCAAGAACCGGGCTGAGCAGTATGCGAAGCTCTCCGGGCTGTCACTGGGCAAGATCATCTCGATCTCGGAGGCCCCCGGCGGCGGCCCGCCCCCGCCGGTGCCGATGCCCCGCGATGCGATGGCCGAGGCTGTTCCCTTGCAGCCGGGGCAACAGACCGTCGGATTCTCGGTGACTGCGGTGTGGGAGCTCACCTGATCCCGACTGCTGGAACTGTCCAGCGGCGTTTGCCGGCGCCCGTGGACCCTGCCTAACACGCGGCGCCGCTGTTAGACGGCGCCGCAGGGATTCGACTGTTTTGGATAGATCCACCGAACCGGGGGAACTTTCCGATGTGTGGATTCGCCTGACTACCAATATAGTGAGCTCGATTAGGGTGAGCTCGATTAGCGTGACGAGAATCATGCTGGAGATGAGGCGCCATGAAATCTGATGGACCCCCGGTTCTCAGCGATTCGTTGACGATAAGTGTGGTGCTCTGCGCCCACACCAAGGACCGGTGGCACGACATCATGGCTGCCGTGTCGTCGGTGCGCAACCAGAGCGTCGCTGCCGAGGACATCATTGTCGTGATCGACTACAACCCGGGACTCTACGAGGAACTGACGGCCGCGTTGCCAGACGTGATGGTGGTGGAGAACCGCAACGCGAAGGGGCTTTCCGGCGCGCGGAACACCGGCTTCGAGGTGAGTTCGGGCGAGATCATCGCCTTCCTGGACGACGATGCCCTGGCCCGGAGCGACTGGCTGGAGGAACTCCGCAACGGGTATGTCTCCGATACGATCGCAGGGGTTGGGGGCACCACGTTGCCGGCCTGGGAGACTGCTCGGCCGCGTTGGTTCCCGGAGGAATTCGACTGGGTTGTGGGCTGCACTTATCGTGGCAGGGAACCCGGCCGAGTTCGTAACCTGCTCGGTGGCAACGCATCGTTTCGCCGCGAGGTGTTCACCGCGACTGGCGGCTTTCCAACCGATATCGGCCGCACATCGGACGATCAGCGGCCACTGGGGGCGGAAGAGACGGAGTTGTGTATCCGGGCTAGCCAGCTGCGCCCGGACTGGGAATACCTGTTCGTGCCGGAGGCCGTGATCTGGCATCGCGTGCCCGCAGCGCGGGAGCGACTGTCCTACTTCCGGTCCCGGTGTTACGCCGAGGGCCTCTCCAAGGCCGCCGTGACTCGTAGCGTCGGGATTACCGACGGGTTGTCGACGGAGCGCAATTACACCATCAACACTCTGCCCCGTGGAGTGCTGCGGGGTATAGGTCAGGGGCTGCGGGGTGACCCGGGCGGGCCGCAGCGATCCTGTGCAATTCTGTTCGGGCTGTTGGCCACGATTCTGGGCTTCGTGGTCGGTGCTATTCGCCGTACCTCGTGGCCAATAGGACGCGAGAACCAAACAGTGAGGTCCGATGCCGAAAGAAACGGTTCCAATCCTGATGTATCACGCGGTCGCGGAGAACCCGGCGGCGGCCACGTTTCGGTTATCGGTCAGTCCTGAAGCACTCGAGGGTCAGCTGACCTTCCTCGTCGAGCGCGGGTTCACCGGGCTTACGTTTTCCGCTGTCGCTGAAGCGTTCGCGACCGGCGCACCCCTGCCGAAGCGGCCGGTGGTCTTCACGTTCGATGACGGATACGCCGACTTCGCACGTGAGGCCTGGCCCCTTCTTGACCGGTACGGGTTCCCTGCGACGGTCTTCGTGACGACCGGGTGGGTCGCTGATGCCGGCCCCCGCTCGGCGGGGATGGCGCTGGACGAGATGCTGACCTGGTCGCAGATCCGTGACCTTGCCGCAGCCGGCGTCGAGATCGGGGCGCACAGCCACAGCCACGCTCAACTCGATCAGCTGCCCGAGGCCGAACTGAGCCGCGAACTCAGCGACAGCCGAACACAATTGGAGGAGTGCACGGGGGTTGCTATCCGTACGCTGGCCTATCCGTTCGGCTATTCCAACAAGCGGGTGCGCCTCGCCGTCCGATCCGCGGGCTACCGGTACGCGGCGTCAGTTCGAAATGTGCTGGCCACACCATATGACGACCCGTTTCGGATTCCGCGATTGACCGTCCGTCGCAACACCGACCTAGCTACGTTCGCCGAGGTCATGGACGGCCCCACCGATCAACCCTTCCGCCGCGATCGGTTGCTAACCGCGGGTTGGGCATCGGTACGAGCGGCCCGCCGCGCCACCAACTGGGTGCGACGCAACGCCGGGCAGCGGCGCGGCGCCCGGGCCGGTCGATAGACCGGGCGAATGCGGGCGCCGGCACGCGGTGCGACCGGCACCTCAACGGGGTGGGCCTGATCGGCCGGTATCGAACTGCTGCCCGTCTAGTGCTCGTAGACCTTCGGGTGCAGCGTGCCGATGTAGGGAAGATCCCGATAACGTTCGGCGTAGTCCAGGCCGTAGCCGACGACGAACTCGTTAGGGATATCGAAACCGACGTAAGCGATGTCGACGTCGGCGCGCACCGCGTCGGGCTTACGCAACAAGGCAACCACACGCAGCGAGCGCGGCTGCCGCGAAGCCAGATTGCGCAATAGCCAAGAGAGCGTCAGACCCGAGTCGACGATGTCCTCCACGATCAGCACGTCGCGGCCGGCGATATCGCGGTCGAGATCTTTCAGAATCCGCACCACGCCCGAGGATGACGTCGACGAACCGTAGGAACTGACGGCCATGAACTCCAGCTGGGTCGGCACCGGAATGGCTCGGGCCAGGTCGCTGACGAACATGACGGCACCTTTCAGCACCGTCACCAGCAGCAGATCCTGGCCGTCGAGGCTGTGGGCGTAATCTCGGCCCAGGTCCGCGGCCAATTCAGCAGTGCGAGCCTGAATTTCCTCTTCGGACACCAGAACGGACTCGATGTCTCCGGGATACAGCTCATGCGCTGACACGCCCCACAGCGTGCCACGCCAACGGCGTCCCGACCACTCAAACCGGTTCAATCCGCAACGCCAGGATCGCGTCCCGACGCTCGGCGAACAGCCGGATGCGCGGAACGGCGCAACCCACTGCCACGCCACCCTGTCCGCGCCAGTCGGTGACCAGCGCATCGACCGCCCTAATCTGCAGGTCGCTCAACCCCTGCGCGCCGCCGACCAGCAGCCAGCGCCGGAGGACCCGCCGCCGAACAGGGGCAGCCAGGTCCCTGAGGGCACCCACCTCCAGTCGTTCACCCAAGCGGGCCAGCGCCTGCTCCGCCATGGCGTCCAGGAGGTCGTTGTCCTCGCGCAGTGCCGCTGCGGTGCGGGCCAGCGCCTCGGCCACTCCGCCGCCGAGGACCTCCTCCAGCAGAGGCAGGACCTCGGTACGCAGGCGAACACGGGTGAAGCGCGGGTCACTGTTGTGCGGGTCGTCCCAGGCGGCCAACCCCAGCTCCGCACACACCGCGTGGGTCGCCCTCCGCCGAACTCCCAGTAACGGGCGGTACCACGGCGGGTCGCAGATCCGCATACCGGCGATCGACCGGGGGCCCGACCCGCGGCCGAGGCCGAGCAGCACCGTTTCAGCCTGGTCGTCGAGAGTGTGGGCAAGCAGCACAGGTGCGCCGTTGCGGGCGGTGTCCAGGGCTGCGTAGCGGGCGGTTCGCGCCGCGGCCTCCGGCCCTCCTGCGGTTCCGACATCGACCCGAAGAACCCTGGCCTCGGTGCAGCCGAGATCCAGGGCCTGTCTGCGGGCGGTGGCGGCGACCTGGTCGGATCCGGACTGCAACCCGTGGTCGATGATCAACGCCGTCGTGGGAAGCACGCCAGCGGCCGCGGCAGTCAAGGCCAACGAGTCCGGGCCGCCAGACAGCGCTACACACCACGACTGGGCCGCAGGAAGCCACTCCTGCGCTAGGCCGACCACCGCACCCCGGAGTTGCTTCAGGGGCGGGTCTAGAGCACCCGGTCGATCCACTGCTCCGGTTTCGCGATCTCCTCGGGCTTGGGCAGGCTGTCCGGACCGGACCAGACGACGTTGAACCGCTCCATACCGACGCGGTCCACCACGTGGTCGACGAACGCTCGCCCGCGCGTGTACTGGCTCAGCTTCGCGTCCACGCCAAGCAGAGCGCGTAAAAGCCGCTGCAGCGGCGGATGTTTGCGCTGGCGGCGGCAATCGAAGCGGCGTCGGATCTGGTGCACCGAGGGAACGACGGCGGGGCCGACGGCGTCCATCACGTAGTCGGCGTGGCCCTCCAATAGCGTGCCCAGGACCAGGAGTTGGTCCAAAGCCTCCCGTTGCCGATCGGATTGGATCGCGCGCAAGATCCCCAGCACCCCGCCGCCGGCCGGGTCGTCGGATGTGTTGCGCCGGTCCCGTACGAAGTCCGCGAGCCGGCCGACCACCTTGCCGACGTCATCGCCACGCTCGGCCGTCAACAAACCGAGAGCCTCCGACATGTATGGCGCCAACCATGGATTTGCCGTGAATTGAACCCGGTGAGTCACTTCATGCAGGCATACCCACATCCGGAAGTCACGCGGATCCAGGCGCAGTTGCCGCTCGACGGCGATCACGTTCGGGTAGACGAGCAGAAGGCGCCCCCCGCCATCGGGGCCTGTCGATGCAGCGCCGAACGGGTCGTATTGGCCGAGGATTCCCGAGGCCACGAAGGCCAGCACGGCTCCGGTCTGAGCACCGGCAATCCGCCCGGTGATGGCGTTGGCCGGAGTCAGCGCACCTCCGGTCATGGTCCGCATGGAATCCGATGCGGCGCGGACCCATTGCTCGCGGTCGACGACGCTCGCATCGGGCACCGGAGCATCGCTGGATAGCCCGGTGACGTCACGCACCGGCCCTTCAGCGGCGCGCGCGGCATCAGCAAGCGCGTCGACGACTTGCCGACGCGTGTAGTCGGTGGCGGGCGGGCCCGGCCTGGCCAGCCGGGCCCCGACAGTCCCCGCAAACGTCCAGTCGACGGCCCGGCCGATCGCCGGCGGAGAGGAGCCCGCCATCAGCTAGCTGCAACCACACGTGCGCAGGATCGCGGCAAGTCTGTCGAGGGCGGTCCGGCCTTCGTCGCCCGCGTTGTTGGAGAGGAAGGCGAAGGTGAGCACCCGGCCGCTGTTGTCGGTGACCATGCCGACCAGTGTGTTGGTCTTGGTCAACGACCCGGTCTTGGCCCGCAGCCAACCGGCCGGGGACGTGGTCGCGTCGGGGTCCACGAAACGATTGGAGAGGGTGCCGCTGCCGCCGGCGACGGGGAACAGATCCACCAAGGGGCGCAAAGCCGGGTGGTTCGGGCCAGCCGCGGCATTGACCACCTCGTCGAGGGTCTTGGCCGTCAGCAAATCGGCGATGGAAAGCCCGCTGCAATCCACCAGTGCGGCACCCGTTGTATCGATCTTGGCGGCCGAGAGCTGGTTGAGGATCGCGTCAACGGCGCCGGCGAAACTCACCGGCCGGCCGGTCGCCTTGGCGACTTCGCGACCGATGGTCTCGGCCATCACGTTGTCGGAGGCGTTCATCATCTGGGTCAGCCGTTCCATCAGCGGGGCGGACTGCACCGAAGCCAGTTGCCGGCCTCCCGGCGGGCCGGGCGCGAAAGTCACCTTGGCGGGATCGACGCCGAGCGCAACAGCCAGTGCGCGGCCCGCGTCCAGAGCGGGGGTGGGTGAACGGCGGGATTCGTCGGTGGTCGGCTGGATCCGGCCGGCGTCGAGCATCACCGACTGAATCGGAGCGATATCGCCGCCTGCGATGTCGTTGGGATCCCAGCCAGGCGCCATGTCCGGACCGGTGAACAGCGAGGTGTCCACCTGGACGGCCGTCGGTTTGAGCCCACTCGCCCGGACCTGGTCGGCCAGGTCTGAGATCCGGGCTGCTCCGCGGTACCAGGTTGGGACGTCCGGTGGGGCCGCAGACAGGGTGGGGTCTCCGCCGCCGACCAGCACCACCACCCCGGGCATCCGGGTCTGATCGGCCGCGTGCACCGTCGTGGTCACCCGGGCGCCGCGGTCCAGCGTAAGCAGTGCCCCGGCTGAGGTGAGGGTCTTGGTGGTCGACGCCGGCTGCATCGGCATGCCTGCGCGCTGTTCCCAGATCTGCTGACCGGTGTTGGCGTCGCTGATACGGCCGGTGAGGGTTCCGAGATTGGGATCGGCCACAACCTTGGCCAACGCGGCGGTCAGGCCGCTCGTGGTCGGGACTGCGGCGTCGGGAACTGGCACCACTGCCGGCTTGGCGACCACGGGCGGCCGCGGCGGTGGGGACTGGGAACTGTCCTTTCCGCCGGTCAGGAAACCCGCCGCGGCGACTACCGCGGCGACCACTGCGATCACTGCCGCTGCGAGCACCACGTTGGTGCGACGCCGAGGCGTGCGAAGCATGTTCCTCCGACCTGTCCAGATGGAATCTGGCGTCTATTGTGCCCAACGAGTCGATAGCGATGCGAATCGCTCGTTAGGGTTGTGTCGCGTCGCCACCGGGCGACGCCGATATCGAGTAAGGAGTCCCGCGGTGCAGTTCGATGTCACGATCGAGATCCCGAAGGGCCAGCGCAACAAGTACGAGGTGGACCACAAGACCGGCCGGCTGCGCCTCGACCGTTACCTGTACACCCCGATGGGATACCCCACCGACTACGGCTTCATCGAGGACACCCTCGGCGAGGACGGCGACCCGCTGGATGCGATGGTGCTGTTGCCGCAGTCGGTGTTCCCCGGTGTGCTGATCGAGGTGCGGCCGGTGGCGATGTTCAAGATGGTCGACGAAGCCGGGGGCGATGACAAGGTCCTGTGCGTTCCCTCGGGCGACCACCGCTGGGACCACGTCAACGACGTCGATGACGTCCCGGCCTACGAACTCGATGCGATCAAGCACTTCTTCGTCAACTACAAGGCCCTCGAGCCGGGCAAGCACGTCGAGGCCGCCGATTGGGTGGGCCGCGCCGAAGCCGAGGCCGAGGTGGAGCGCTCGCTGAGGCGATTTGTGGAGCACGGGCACTAAGAGCCCGGCCACCCAGAATCGGCCCCGAACGCCGGCCGGCACTTCGGCGAGGATTTTTCCTGGTTGTAACGCTCGGTAACGCGGCTGTGCTTTAAGTTTCCGATGATCAATGGGTGTTGATGCACCAGGGCATCGGGCTCGAGGCCTTCAACGAGATGCCGAAGCGTAAGGCCGTGCATGCGCTCTACGAGTGCTGCAACAGCGTGACGATGGCCAGCGATCTCGCCGACGGTCGACCCTACCCAGACCGGACCGCGTTGTTCCGCAACGCCGATGCGGTGCTGTTCTCGCTGTCGGAAGACTCGGTCGACGAGATTCTGCAGGCCTACCCTAAGTTGGGCAGCCGTCCGGGTAGCACCTGGTCGCACGCCGAACAGTCATCGGTCTGGGATCCCCACCCAGAATTGATGGCTGAACTGGATGCCGCGGCGCGCGCCTACGCCACCCAATTCGGCTTCGACTTCGTCATGTACCTCGGATCATACGAGGGTGACTGTCCGTTCTCGGCGGTGATTGCTGCCATCGGCGACCGCATGCACCACGACGTGGAGACCGAGCGCAAAGTGCTGCGCAACGAGATCGCCAAACTCAACCGCAGCCGGCTTGAACGCATGCTCGGCCCAGTCGGCGGCTATGACAACTGGGCCTGACAACCGGGCCCGTCAGGGTCTCACCGCGAATCCCACCTCGTCTTGATCAGGCTGGCAACCAAGGTCAAAAACAGGGTCAGCGCGATCACTGCAAGGCTCAACAGGGTCGGGATCTCCGGCACCGCGACCGGTTCGCCGCCGTTGATGAACGGCACCTGATTCTCATGCAGGGCGTGTAGCAGCAGCTTGACCCCGATGAAGAACAGGATGACTGCCAAGCCCTGGGACAGGTACACGAGTCGGTTGAGGAGGTCGCCCAGCAGGAAGTACAGCTGGCGCAGTCCCATCAGAGCGAAGACGTTGGCGGTGAACACCAGGTAGGGCTCTCTGGTCAGGCCATAGATCGCCGGGATGGAGTCCAGCGCGAACAGCAGGTCGGTGGTTCCCAGCGCGAGCACGACCAGGAACATCGGGGTTACCAGCCGCTTGCGGCCGGCTTTGACGTAGAGCCTCATGCCGCGCCATTGGTCGGTGGTGTTGAGGTAGGTCTTGGCCAGGCGGACCACGGCGTTGTCGGCATCGTCGCTGTGTTCGGTGTCGCGGGCGAGCTTGACGGCGGTGACCACCAGGAACGCTCCGAAGAGATAGAAGCTCCATGAGAATTGTTGGATCGCAACAGCTCCCAGCGCGATGAATATGCCGCGGAACACCAGCGCGATGACGATGCCGATCAGCAGCGCCTGCTGCTGGTACTGCCTTGGAACTTTGAAGCTGGCCATGATGATGATGAAGATGAACAGGTTGTCCACCGACAGGCTGTATTCGGTCAGCCAGCCTGCGACAAACTCCAGCCCGAACTGGCCGCCGTGGACGTTCCACACCCAGACACCGAATGCCAACGCCAGGCCGACGTAGACCGCGAGTGCGACCACACACTCCCGTGTGCTGGGCTCATGGGGCCGCCTGGCGAAAACCAGAACGTCGAACAGGAGCACGGCCAGCGTGGCCGCCAATGTGATGCCCCACTCAAGGGCGGATACGTTCATCTGAGCAGACCTCCGGCCGTTCCCGACGTGCCGAGGTCTCTTCCGCCGCTGCTGCGGCCCGCGGTACCGGACGACCGTTGGGTCGACGTGGTGACGGCATCGCGACGCAGGAATACTCCCCTCTGCACGTGCAGTCTGTCAGTATTGGACGACCAGGGCCAGCCAGGGTTGGGGAAGTCTCCCGCAAACCTGATTACGCTTAGGATTCACACCCGTGACAAACCCGGAGCTTCTCCCGCAATACCTGCGATCGAATGAGGCTCCGGAACCACGGACGCTCATCGACATCCTCTACGACACGGCCGCCCGTTTTCCCGAGGCCACCGGAATCGACGACGGTGAAGTTCAGCTCACCTACGCCGAGATGATCGCCGACATCGAGGAGGGGGTGAAATGGCTGGCCTCCCGCGGCATCGGCCGCGGGGACCGAGTCGGAATCCGGATGCCGTCGGGCAAGTACTCGCTGTACATGGCCATCCTGTCCACCCTCGCGGCGGGTGCAGCCTATGTCCCAGTCGACGCCGACGACCCCGAGGAGCGCGCCCAACTGGTGTTCGGCGAAGCGGGAGTGGCCGGCGTTATCACCGAATCCGGCCTACAACGTGGGCCGGGGGCGTCGAACGGCCGGAGCGCGAGCGCTCCGACAGTGGACGATGACGCCTGGATCATCTTCACGTCGGGATCGACCGGAACCCCGAAGGGGGTAGCCGTCACCCACCGCAATGCCGCAGCGCTGGTCGATGCTGAGGCTCGAATGTTTCTGCAGCACAACCCGATCGGACCGGACGACCGAGTGCTGGCCGGGCTTTCAGTGGCCTTCGACGCCTCCTGCGAGGAGATGTGGCTGGCCTGGCGCAACGGTGCCTGCCTGGTGCCCGCACCACGCGCCCTGGTCCGCAGCGGCATGGATCTGGGCCCGTGGTTGGTCACCCGGGACGTCACGATCGTCTCGACGGTGCCGACACTTGCGGCTCTCTGGCCGGCCGAGGCGCTGGAGGCAGTCCGGCTGCTGATCTTCGGCGGAGAGGCCTGCCCGCCCGATCTGGCAGAGCGACTCGCCAGCGGCGAAGACGGCGCGGTGCGCGAGGTGTGGAACACCTACGGTCCAACCGAAGCCACCGTCATCGCATGCGGTTCAAAGCTTTCGGGTTCCGGACCGGTCAGCATCGGCTTGCCGCTGGCGGGTTGGGATCTGGTGGTCGTCGACGGCGACGGCACGCCGGTCGAACAGGGCCAAATCGGGGAGCTGGTGATCGGCGGGGTCGGATTGGCCCGCTACCTCGACCCCGAAAAGGACGCCGAGAAGTACGCCCCTCTGCCCTCATTGGGTTGGGAGCGGGCTTACCGCAGCGGTGACCTGGTGCGACTGGAACCGGACGGCCTGTATTTCCAGGGCCGTGCCGACGATCAGGTGAAGGTCGGCGGGCGCCGAATCGAACTCGGCGAAGTGGACTCCGCACTCGTGCACATCCCAGGAGTCAGCGGAGGTGCGGCGGCCGTGCGCAAGACCGCTAGCGGGACACCCGTTCTGGTGGGCTACATCGCTTCGGCCGACCCGTCGTTCGATCTGGCCGACGCGCGCGCACACCTTGCCGATTCGCTGCCGGCGGCCCTGGTACCGCGCCTGGTGCTGGTCGACGAACTTCCCACCCGCACCTCGGGGAAGGTGGATCGCGACGCCCTGCCCTGGCCGCCTCCGGGCGACGTCCCGGACGTCGGAGCCCAACTCGGCGGAACGATGGGGTGGCTGGCCGGACTGTGGACCGACGTTCTGGGCACTGTCGTCGACGGCCCCGAAGCCGATTTCTTCGCCCTCGGCGGCGGGTCGTTGTCTGCTGCGCAACTCGTGGTGGCCCTGCGCCCGAAGTATCCGAAGATGACCGTCGCACACCTCTACGACCATCCCAGGCTCGGTTCGCTGGCGGGATTCCTCAAGGAACTCTCCGAGGATGAGTCGGCAGCACCTGCGGCCGTCCCCCGAGAGGTCGCACCCGTGCCGCACGGTACGCGGGCTTTCCAACTGCTGGCGTCGGTGCCCCTGGCGACGTTGACCGCCCTGCAATGGCTGACTTGGCTGGCCCTGGCCAACAACATCGCGGCACGATGGCATCCGCTGCCGTGGCTGGTCACGGTCAACTGGTGGTTGCTCGCCGCGGCATTCCTGGTGTTCATCACCCCGCCGGGCCGGATGGGTGTTGCCGCAGCCTGCGCGCGAATCTTGCTCTCCGGCCTGCAGCCGGGCACCTATCCCCGCGGCGGATCGCAGCACATGCGGGTGTGGCTGGCCGAACGGATCGCCGAGGCCAGCGGCGCGGAGAACCAGGCTGGCGCGCCGTGGCTCGTCTACTACGCCCGCGCATTGGGTAACAAGGTCGGCAAGGGGGTGGACCTGCACTCCGCCCCGCCGGTCACGGGCATGCTCACGCTGGGTCACCGCAGTTCGGTTGAGCCCGAGGTTGACCTGTGCGGCCACTGGATCGACGGCGACCTGTTCCACGTCGGGCCGATCACCATCGAGAACGATGCCACCGTCGGCGGGCGCAGCACGCTGGCGCCCGGCGCCGTCGTCGGCAAGGACGCCGACGTGGCGGCCGGTTCGACGGTCATGGACAAGGTCAAGCGCGGGCAGTACTGGAAGGGCTCACCGGCGGTGAAATCCGGCAAGGCGCGCCATCCGTGGCCGGATCACCGACCGCCGCGGGCTGCGCAGTGGGTTGTCATTTACGGGCTGTCGTCGATGCTGCTCGGGGGGCTTCCACTGCTGGCGCTGGGTGCGGGTCTGGCAGTCCTCGCGTGGGCGGTCCGGAACACCTCGACGCTGGGCGAGGCAGTGGCCGCCGCGGCGCCGTGGATTCCCGTGGGCACCCTGGTAGCGCTGGCCGTCTACGCGGCCATCACGGTGATCACGGTCCGAGTGCTGGCAGTCGGCCTGCGGGAGGGCTACCACCCGGTCCGAAGCCGGGTCGGCTGGCAGCTATGGGCGACCGAACGCCTGGTGGACGCCGCCCGCAATTACCTGTTCCCCCTTTACGCCAGCATGCTGACCCCGGGTTGGATGCGGCTTCTGGGCGCCAAAATCGGCCGCAACACCGAGATTTCCACCGCACTGCTGACGCCCAAGTTCGCCGTCGTCGAAGACGGAGCGTTTCTCGCCGACGACACCATGGTCGCCTCCTACGAGTTGGGCGGCGGTTGGATTTATGTCGCCAAAGCTGCGGTGGGAAAGCGCGCGTTCCTCGGCAACTCGGGTATCACCCAGCCGGGTCGGCGAGTGCCCGACGACGGACTGGTGGCGGTGCTGTCCGCCACCCCGACCAAGGCCAAGAAAGGTTCATCGTGGCTGGGTAGCCCGCCCATCCGGCTGCGACGCCACGCCGATCAGGCGGACGCCGCCCTGACCTTCCGCCCGCCGTTCCGGCTGAGGATCATGCGCGGCGTGTTCGAAACCTGCCGACTGGTCGCGGTGGCGGTGAGCTTTGCAATAGCAGCAGGGTTCTTGGTCGTGCTTCAGGCACTGGTCTCCAGGTGGGGGTACGGGTTGGCGGCTCTGGCCAGCGGGCTGGCCTACCTGGCGGCTGGTGTTGTCGCGGGAACAGTGTCCGTCGCCGCGAAATGGCTTATGGTGGGCCGCATCAAGGCTGGTGAACGGCCGCTGTGGTCTGCGTTCGTGTGGACGAACGAAGTCGCCGACGCCTTCGTCGAGACGGTGGCAGCCCCGTGGTTCGCCCGCGCTGCCACCGGCACGCCGATCATGAATCTCTGGCTGCGGGCGCTAGGCGCCCAGATCGGGCATGGAGTCTGGTGTGAGACCTATTGGCTCCCTGAAGCCGACCTGGTTCGCTTGAGCACGGGAAGCACCGTCAACCGTGGCTGCGTGGTGCAGACCCACCTGTTCCACGACCGCATCATGCGCATGGACACCGTCGTCCTCGAAGAGGGTGCGACACTGGGGCCGCACTGTGTTGCACTGCCCGCCTCGCGGATCGGGTCGTCCACCACGATCGGCCCAGGCTCGCTGGTGATGCGAGGTGACGAGGTTCCCCCCAACACCCGGTGGCAGGGCAATCCGATTGCGCCGTGGCCAGCTGCCCGCCGAAAGTCCAGAAACGCTGAACCCCCTGCCGCTGAGCGAGTTCCGACGTGAAGTCACCGGCCAAGAGGCGTGGCCCCGGTCCTTCGCAGCCGCCGGTCATCGACCCCTACCTGCCGAACAACGGCAACTTCGGCTACCGGGTGTCGCGCTATGACCTCGAACTCGAATACAAGCTGGCCGGCCACCGACTCAGCGGCACCGCAACCATCACGGCCATTACCCTTGCCTCACTGCAAGCCTTCACCCTCGACCTCGCCGACAACATGTCGGTCATCAAGGTCACCGTCAACGGGCAACGGCCGGCGCAGTACCGCAATTCCGCCGGAAAGCTTCGGATCCGGCTGCAGAATGCGCTGCCGGCCGGATCGGCGATGACGATCGTGGTGCGCTACGGGGGCGCGCCTCGGCCCATCCGCAGCCTGTGGGGCGAAGTCGGCTTCGAGGAACTCACCGACGGAATCCTGGTGGCCGGTCAACCAAATGGTTCGCCGTCGTGGTTCCCCTGCGATGACCATCCCAGCGCGAAAGCCAGCTACCGGATTGCGATCAGCACCGACAGCCCCTACTTTGCGGTGGCCAACGGGGAACTGGTGTCCAAGCGGGCGCGGGCAGGTCAGACCCAGTGGATCTATGAGCAACCCGAGCCGACGTCGACCTACCTCGCGACCCTGCAGATCGGTCGATACGAAGTCCACCAACTGACAAAGACTCCGGTCCGGATGCAGGCCGTCCTCCCCAATCGGTTGCGCGCCAACTTCAATCACGACTTCGCACGTCAGCAGCAGATGATGAAACTCTTCATCAAGCTGTTCGGGCCCTACCCGCTGGCCGCCGGGTACACCGTGGTGGTGACCGACGATGAGCTAGAGATTCCCCTTGAGGCACAAGGTGTTTCGATTTTCGGGGCCAACCACTGCGACGGCCGACGAGGCTCTGAGCGGCTGATCGCCCATGAACTGGCCCACCAGTGGTTCGGCAACAGCGTCACCGCACGCCGCTGGCGCGACGTGTGGTTACACGAGGGATTCGCCTGTTACGCAGAGTGGTTGTGGTCGGAGAACTCCGGCGGACCGAGCGCAGCCGAACACGCCCTGCTCTACCGTCAGCGGTTGATCGCCACCCCCCAGAACCTGTTGCTTGCCGACCCCGGCCCCCAGGACATGTTCGACGACAGGGTGTACAAACGCGGCGCACTGACCCTGCACGCCCTGCGCGGAGTGATCGGCGACGACAGGTTCTTCGCCCTGCTGCGAGACTGGACGGCCCGGCACCGGCATGGCACGGTCGTCACCGACGACTTCACCGGACTGGCGGCGAAGTACGCCGACACTTCACTGCGCCCACTGTGGGACGCCTGGCTGTACTCGACCGCAGTCCCGCCACGGTGACACCAGCCGGGAACTCTGCCGGCACCCGGACCGGCCCCGTCGCGCGCAGCAGCGTGGCACGGGTGGGAGTGGCCACGGCGATCACCGCGGTGTGCGGCTACGCCGTGCTCTACCTGGCGGCCCGCGCGCTCGATCCGGCCGGCTTCTCGGTATTCGCCGTGTTCTGGGGGGCCTTCGGCTTGGTGACCGGCGCGGCGAACGGGCTTCTACAGGAGGCCACCCGCGAGGTTCGCACCAGCTCCTATCACCGCGCCGAACCCCCTGGGGCCGAACCCCCTGGGGCCGAACCCCCTGGGGCCGAACCTTCTGGGGCCGAACCTCAGGGCGCCGACCCGCACGGCCCTTTCACCCGCCCCATCTGGATCGCCGCGGGGGTCGGATTGGCGTCGGCCATCGTCATCGCAGGTACCGCACCCCTGTGGGCAGCCAGGGTGTTCGCCGAACAACGGCCGCTGTCGGTTGCCCTGCTCTCGGTTGGCCTTGCCGGGTTCTGCCTGCATGCCACCTTGTTGGGCATGCTGGCCGGGGTCGGACGCTGGACGGAGTACGGCTCCCTGATGGTCACCGACGCGGTGATCCGGGTCGTGATCGCGGGGGCGGCGTTCGCGGTGGGCTGGGGCTTGGCCGGGTTCCTGTGGGCGACAGTCGGCGGGGCGGTCGCCTGGCTGCTCCTGCTCGCAGTCTCCGCACCGGCCCGGGGCGCGGCCGGACTACGAACCGCCGGCACCGTCAAGGAGTTTCTGAGCGGGACCGCGCATTCGATCGCGGCGGCCGGAGCCAGCGCTATCCTGGTGATGGGCTTTCCCGTTCTTCTCAAGGCCACCTCGGGACAACTCGGTGCCACTGGCGGCGTGGTGATCTTGGCGGTGACACTGACCCGAGCGCCTCTGCTGGTCCCGCTGACAGCCATGCAGGGCAACCTGATCGCCCACTTCGTTGACCACCGGGCCGCGCGTCTGCGCGCTCTGGCCGCCCCGGCCGGCGTGGTCCTGGTGGTCGGACTGGTCGGCGTTGCGGCAGCCGGACTGCTCGGTCCTTGGCTGCTGCGGGTCGCCTTCGGCGAGGAATACCAGGCCGGCGGCCCACTGCTGGCCTGGCTGACCGCCGGAGCGGTGTCGATCGCCTTGCTGACCGTGACCGGTGCTGCAACCGTGGCCGCCGCCCTGCACCGGCCTTACTCCCTGGGTTGGGTCGGGGCCACCGTCGCCGCCGCACTCCTGCTGACGATGCCACTCGACCTCCAGACCCGAACCGTGGTGGCACTGTTGTGTGGCCCGCTCGTCGGCATCGCCGTCCACCTGACCGCGCTGGCCCGGGCATAACCGCCGACCCGGCGGCCGGCGGGTACGTTGTGGGCATCAGCACTCGACCCAACACTGCAGGCGTCTGGATCATCGTTCCGGCCTTCAACGAAGCAAAGGTCATCGGCGACGTCGTCGGGGACCTGCGTTCGGTGTTCGCCAACGTCGTGTGCGTGGACGACGGCAGCCGCGACAACACCGCCGACGTCGCGCTGCGCGCCGGTGCCCACGTGGTGCGCCACCCGGTCAACCTGGGCCAGGGTGCGGCGATCCAGACCGGCGTCGAGTACGCCCGCAACAAGCCCGGCGCCACGCATTTCGCGACGTTCGACGCCGACGGCCAGCACCGCGTCCAGGACGTCCTCCGGATGCTCGACCGGCTTCGTCGCGACGACCTCGACATCGTCATCGGAACCCGCTTCGCGGACACCACGGTCAGCCACACTCCGCCGCTGAAACGATTGATCCTTCGGCTGGCGGCGACGCTGAGCCCGAGCAGTCGCCGACTGCACCTCACCGACGCGCACAACGGGTTGCGGGTGTTCAACCACACCGTCGCCGATCAGCTCGATCTGACGATGAGCGGCATGAGCCATGCCAGCGAGTTCATCAGTCTGATCGCCGAAAACCATTGGCGCGTAGCCGAAGAGCCTGTCGAGATCCTGTACACCGATTACTCGATGTCCAAAGGGCAGCCCCTGCTCAATGGGGTGAACATCGTCTTCGACGGATTCCTGCGCGGGAGGATGCGGTGATGTGGATCCAGGTCCTGCTGATCGCAGCGGTGATCGCGCTTCTGGTGTATCTGCTCGGATCGCGGACCAATGCCAAAGCCAAAGCCGGCGTCAAGGTCGGATACGTACTGTTCGTTATCGCGGCGGTGTACGCCATCCTGCGACCCGACGACACCACGGTTCTGGCAAACTGGCTCGGGGTAGACCGTGGCACCGACCTGCTGTCCTACGCGCTGATCATCGCGTTCGCATTCACCACGATGAGCACCTACCTGCGGTTCAAGGAACTCGAGTTGCGCTATGCCCGACTGGCACGGGCGGTGGCTCTGCAGAGCGCCAAGGCGCCGGAGAGTTAGTCCGGCAGGCCCCGGAAGTACTGGACGGTCCGACCCAGTCCCTCGATCAGGCTCACTCGTGGGCGCCAACCGAGTACCGCCTCCGCCCGTCCGGCATCCAAGCAGGACCGGGCCACGTCGCCCAACCGCGCCGGTGCGCGGCCCGGTTGGTCCGGTGTTCCGATGACCTCGGCGACCGCGGTGTGCAGTGCCCGGTCGCTGGTCTCCACCCCGGTGCCGACGTTGAAGCGCAGGCCTCCCCCGGCATCACCGGAGGCCCGGACGAATGCGTCGACGACGTCGTCGACGTAGACGTAATCGCGGGTATTGGACCCGTCGCCGTAGACGTGGGTCGGCTGGCGCGCCAGTAGAGCCTTGACGAAGATCGCGACAACACCGGCTTCGCCGTGCGGATCCTGGCGTGGACCGTAGACGTTCGACGGCGCAATGTGCGAACAGTCCAGGCCGTACAGGCGCCGGAAGCTGTTGAGGTAGATCTCGCCGGAAAGCTTGCTCGCCGCATAGGGAGAGGCCGGCTCGGCGGGCTCGGACTCCGAGGTCGGGTACGTGCGGGGCACCCCGTAAATCGCACCGCCGGAGGACGTGTGCACCACCTTGCGCACACCGGCCCGGCGCGCGGCCTCGGCCAACCGGACGGTTCCGATGACGTTGACCATCGAGTCGAACTCAGGGTCCTGCACCGACCGCCGCACGTCGATCTGCGCGGCCAGGTGGAAAACCACTTCTGGCTTGGCCTCGGACAGCAGTGCCACCAGGTCGGCGTCGACGACGTCGGCATGGGCAAGCTCAAACCCACCGCTCGCATGAGCGTGGCGGAGGTTTGACTCGCGGCCGTTGCTGAGGTTGTCGATACCCAGCACCGTATGGCCCTCGGCCAGCAGTCGGTCCACCAGCGTCGATCCTATGAATCCGGCTGCCCCGGTCACCACTGCCCGCATGAAGCTAACCATACCGTCGCGGCACCCGGGCCCCTCACCCGTACAGTCGTGGCGATGTCCGCTGCTTCTGCCCGCGTATCGCCGGTCGCAGTGGCAGCGCTCGCATTGGTCGGGGTGCAGTTGGCGGTGCGCGCTGTCCTGGCGTTCGGCGGGTACTTTTACTGGGACGACCTGATCCTGGTGGGCCGTGCCGGAACGCAGCCGATCTGGTCGACCGGTTATCTGTTCGACGACCACGATGGGCACGTAATGCCGGGGGCGTTTCTGGTCGGTGGGCTGATCACCCGAATGGCGCCGCTGGTGTGGACCTGGCCGGCGGTGAGCCTGGTGGTGATGCAACTGCTGGCCTCCCTGGCTCTGCTACGGACACTGCACGTGATCCTGGGCTGGCGGCCGGTGATGCTGATACCTCTGTGCTTCGCGCTTTTCACCCCGTTGGGAGTTCCGGCTTACGCCTGGTGGGCTGCGGCACTGAACTATCTGCCGATGACGGCGGCATTGGCCTGGGTATGCGGTGATGCAATCCTGTTGATTCGCAGCGGAAATCGGCGCTACGCCGCAACGGGAATGCTGGCCTACCTGGGCGGGCTGCTTTTCTTCGAGAAGTCCGCGGTCATCCCGTTCACGGCGTTCGCGGTCACCGCTCTGTTGGCCTATGTCCAGGGCGAGTCCGCTCCGTTGGCCACGGTCTGGCGAAGGGGCCGCCGACTGTGGCTGCCCGCATTGATCCTGACCGCATTGTGGACGGTGCTGTACCTCCAGGTGGTCAACCAGCGGCGCTGGAGCGGTGATCTCTCGATGACGTGGGACCTGCTGCGCCGCTCCATAACTCATGGGATAGTGCCCGGACTGGTCGGCGGCCCCTGGCAGTGGCAGCGTTGGGCGCCCGCCTCTCCGTGGGCGGTGCCACCGACCGCGGCTATGGTTCTCGGCTGGACCGCATTGGTCGCCGCCGTCGTGGTCTCGATGCTGCGCAAACGACGCCTCGGACTCGTGTGGCTGGCCGCGGCCGGGTACGCGATCGCATGTCAGGTGCCGATCTATCTCATGCGCTCGTCGGCGTTCACCGCGCTGGAACTGGCCCAGACGCTGCGCTACCTGGCCGATCTGGTCGTCGTCATAGCGATCCTCGCCTCGGTCGGGTTCTGCGCTCCCAACCGGGTCGGGCACCGGTGGCTGGACGCGTCCCCGGCCCGGATCGCGGTGGTGATCAGCGTTGCGACGGCGTTCGCCGCCAGCAGTCTGGTCTCAGCCGCGACCTTCCTGCGCAGTTGGCAGGACAACCCGACGAAGTCCTACTTGCAGAACGCCGTTCGCAGCCTCGCCGAGGCCAAGGCGCAGTCCCCTGCGCCGATGCTCGACCAGGAGGTGGACCCGCTGATCCTGCAGCGGGTGGTCGGGCCGGAGAACCTGGCCAGCCATATGTTCGCCCTCGTGCGTGACCGCCCGGGATTCGCCCGAAGCACCGAGCGGTTACGGATGCTGGACAGCGGCGGCCGGGTGGTCGATGCCGTTGTGACGTGGGTACGCAGCACCGAACCGGGACCGCGGCCTCAGTGCGGATACTTCGCACAACCGGACTCCGCGGTGGACATGCCCCTGGACGGGCCGTTGCTGCCGGCGGAGTGGACCGCCGAGATCAACTACCTGGCCAACAGCGAGGGCAGCATGGTGCTGTCACTTCCAGTCGGTCCGGAGACGAAGTTAGCGGTCAAGCCGGGGCTCAACCGGGTCTACGTCCGGCTCTCCGGCGCCGGGAACGTCATCACGGCACGACCCACCACGGCTGCTCTGGCGGTGTGCCTGGCCTCCGGTCCGGTTGGCTACCTAGCCCCGAACTGACCACTACACCTCCTCAATCGGCTGGCGGGTCCGGGCGATGATCTCGACCACCCGACCTCGTACCTCACGGGCTGCCATCGTCGTCGCCACGGTGGCCATCTGGATCGCAGCGTCGTGCCCGTCGCTGAGCAGATAGCCCGCCGCTGTTCCCACCACGTCGGCGAACTGGTCGCGGAGCAGCGTCTCGATCCGGGACAGCGCATACTCCGCGTGCGACAGCGGTACCGCAGCAGCCAAAGCACGGAACACGTCGGGGTCAATCAACCGGTAGAGACGCTGGGAAACGATCCGCTTATGCAGGTCGATGCCGCCGCCCTGCCTCAATGTCGGTTCGTTCCTGGCGAGCCGGACCACGATCGGCTCCGCCTGGCACATGCACAGCCGGATGAAAGAACTGGCCAATTCGACGGCGATAACCGACGCAACCGGATCAGCAAGATCGGTCAGGTCGCAACTGTCAGGAACAGGTGAGGGTGGCGGGCTCGTTTCAGGCATGCCCCGGATCTTCCCAGGAAGGTCTGACAAGAACCGTGCAAAGTCAGCTCTCGACGCGCTTCTTCAGCCCGTTGAGTGCCTGGTCGACGATCGTCGCGGCGGCCTTCTTCTTCATGAAGCCCATCATCGGGATCTTGGGGTCGATCTCCAGTTCGTAGGTGACCTTGGTGCCCGAACCCTCCGCCTCAAGGGTGTAGGAGCCAGCGAGCTTCTTCATCATGCTGGACTTCGGCTTGCCGTCCTCGTCGTTGTTGAGCGTCCAGCTCACACCGTCGTTGCCAGTCCAGATGTAGGAGATCTCGTAGGTGTCCTTGCCCATCGGGGTGGCGATGCTGAACGCCACGTCCTTCGCTGCACCGTCGTCATGGGTGCTGACGATCTCCACGCCGGTAAAGCCACCGCCCCAGTTGGGATAGTCCTCCAGATTGGCGATGACGGCCATCACCTCTTCAGGGGTGGCGTTGATCTTCACGGACTCCGACACGGTATCGGCCACGGTTACTCCAATCCTCTATGCGAGACAGACGCTACTCGCGGGCCGATCGTAGCTACCACTCGACCGGTTTAGGTACGTCGAAGAAGAATCCTTGCGCGCGATCGACGCCCAATTCCGTCAGCCGTTCCAGCAGAGCCTCCGACACCACCCCCTCAGCCACAGTGGCCAGGCCGTATTCCTGCGCGACGAAGACGATGGTCTTGACGACGCGTTCGTCGTCACGGTCCTCCAACATGTCCCGAACGAAGCTCTGGTCGATTTTCAGTGCATCGAGGTTGAGATTCCGCAGTTCGGTGAAGGCCCCGTACCCGGTGCCGAAGTCGTCCAGTGCGACTCGGCATCCAAGGTCGTGGACGCTTTGCGAAAACGATTTGGCGAGCTCGAGCGAAGCGAGAGCGATCGTTTCGGTGATCTCAAAGCTGATCTTGTCGGTTGCGTCAGGGCCCGCCTCAGCCAGCGTTCGCAGAATCTCACCCATTACTGCCGGGTCCCCGATGGTCTGACCGGTGATGTTCACCGAAACCTTCCTGCCGGTGAGCGCCAGGTCAACGGCCCGCCCGACCATGTAGCGGTCGATAAGGGGAATCAACCCGTACCGCTCGCATTCCGGAAGGAATTCGGCGGGCCGCAGAATGACGTCCCTGTCGGAGGCCTGGAGCCGCACCAGCAGCTCCTCGGCGACTGCTTCCCTGGTCGCGATGTCCACTATCGGCTGGGAATAGACCAAGAGCCTCCCGTCACCGATCGCTGACCAGATGCGCTCCTCCCAGCGGACGCGTTCAGCTGCTTCTCGCTCGAAATTCTTCCGGTGGGTGACATCCGTCCGCATCGTCACCAGTTCGGTCACCACGCCAGCCGGGTTGCGCAACGGAAATCGCTGGGTCATGACCGAGATGTCTTGTTTACCAAGCTTGACCGTTTCTTCCTCCACGAAACTCTCCCCCGCCAACAGGCCGACGACCCGGAGTCTCGATCGCTTCAGGACATCGGGCGGCAGAATTCCCTCCTCGGTCTGACCAATCACGTCATCGACCGACTTTTGCCCGAACAATTGACAGAAGGCGTCATTCACGAGGCTGTATCGGTGTTCGAGATCTCGGACCGAGATCGCCGACGGCGAGTTTGCCACGACCGCCTCAAACCGCTCCCGGTCAGCCCTGACTCGTCTTTCAGCCTCGACCTGCTCATCGATGATCCGCACCGCCGCGAGTGCCCCATCGACGTTGCCCTCAGCATCAAGGTAGGGGCCGACTCGGGCTTCGACCCAACGAAAACTACCCTCGGCGGTGCAGACCCGATAGCGGCCGACAGCCGATCTGCCACTGGCCGCCTCATCAAGCGTCGCCGCCAGCCTGTCGCGGTCATCAGTGTGGATGCGCTGGAACAGGTCCGCACCGATCCACTGCCCGGTTGGCCAGCCAAAGGCGAGTTCCACCGACGGCGATACCCAGACCACTTGCTTGCCCCTGAGATGGCTGATGACGTCGCCGACGTTGTTGGCCAAAATGCCGTAGCGCATCTCCACCTCAGCGCGGTGTTCCTTCTCCAACAGCAGGCTTTGCTCGTGCTGGAAGAAATAGAACGCGGCCGCCCCGACCCCGAGGGTGCCCACTGCCAATGAAAGGACTCTTTCCGTTCCAGGACTCGCCCCGACGGCTACGAACACCAAACGCGAGATTCCCACCAAGATGGGAAGACCGGCCAAGATGCCAGCCATCCAAATCAACGTCACGCGATCGGGCCGCTTCAGTAACCAGGCCAAGGGATTGCGGTCAGGTCTTGCAAGCAACGTTGCGGCAACCAGTAGCACCACGCTCACGACGGACTGGATCGCCTGGCCCTTGAGGGGAACGACATTGAACACCTGGGCGAGTAGCGCGACCATCGGCATCACCAGTGCCGCCGGCAAGGCCACCAGCCAGAACACCCGGACCCAGGTGCGTTCAAGCCACATCACTGCAGCCGCGATCGCCAGCACCAGGATCGACGAGGAGGCCGTCGGGCTTGGCCGACGGCCCGGCCAGGTATCCGGCAGAGAGCGCACCGCGTCCGGAAACCACAGCAGATCCAGTGAAGAGGACCTATTCGTTGCGATCAATACCAGGAACACCACCGCAACAGCGCCGGCTGCCACAGCCAGAGCCCGTCCGACGATGACCCACATCGGTGACAGTCGCGCCGAAAGAATGAGGATCGCCAGACCCAGCATGCCCTGGAGCACCGCCGTCCACGGCGGCATCTGCGGGGAGGACGGAATGCCCCGGGTCAACAGATCGGTACCGGTCGCCCAGCCCACCCAGTTCAATATGGAAATAAGGAGGACCGCTCCGGCGGCCGTACGTACGCCCCACCTCAACAGTGGATATACAGGATCACTCTCCACAGGAGCCCTATTCACGGGCACCCTCCCTGACAGCAAGAAATCCCCGGTTCATCGTTGCTGTGGAGACTAGTCGGCCGACCCGGTTCTTGACGTGGATCGCGTGCGCCCGAGGGCTACCTATCAGCAGGCCAACGCCAACGAGACGACGCGGTGCTCACCCGATCGGAGGCGCGGCGGGGATCACCGGCATACCGCCGCCCGCGGAGACGACGGGCGCTCCGGGCGGTGCCGGTGCGGCCGCCACCACAGGCGGACCACCGCCCGCCGGGATCACCAGATCTCCGGGCTGGGTCCATCCAGCCATGGGGTCCTGCGCTCCGCCGAAGCCGGAGTTGCTCGAGCCGAATCCGCAATCGAAGGAATCCGGGTCCATGAAGCAATCATCCGCGTGACCCGACGGGGCGAATCCCAGACCGGCCAGCAGCAGTGCCGCCACCACCAGGATGCTCTTGGCTCCTAGATTTTCCATTTCACTACCCACTTCTTTGCGGGGCGCTGAAGCGATCCCCTGTCCGGCAACGCCATCCGTCATGGTACGGGTCGGCCAGGACGGTCGCACCAGGATTCGCGGCGGCATTACTCGTCACAGGGCCAGGATGAAATTGGCTGCGCATCAGCACGAGGAGCGCGTCAGCAACACTATGCACTCCAAATAAACTCCAGCCCAACATGATTCGTGACTAGGTTCTGAGGAGTCAGATTCCGCTCGAGCAGAGAGCCATCAATTTAACTGAGACAGGCCATCTTCCGCACGATGCGAAGTAACGTCACGTACATGGAGTATGAAAAGAGGGTCGTGACGTCCAAGGACGGCACTACGATCGGCTTTCGCCGGTTTGGCAAGGGCCCGGCGATCGTGATCCTGCATGGTGGCGCGCTGGCCTCGCAGCACTACATGAAGCTGGGGGCAGCCCTGGCCGACTCCTTCACAGTCTGCATTCCCGATCGCCGTGGGCGCGGGATGAGCGGACCGTGCGGCCCCCGCTACAACATCGAGCGCGAGGACGAGGACCTCGCCGCGGTGGTAGCCGAAACCGGTGCCCAGCGCGTGTTCGGCACAGCTGACGGCGGGTTGTTCGCCCTTCACGGCTCGGTGTCAATCCCACAGGTGCGAAAGGTCGCCGTCTTCGAGCCCGTTCTCTTCGTCAACCAACCGGGCGTTGCCGAGTTTCGCCGAACAATCGCCCGCGGGGAGGAATTCGTGGCCAGAGGCGACATCGCCGGGGCGATGTCCAGTCTGGCCACCGATGCAACCAAAGACCCCAGAACGCAAGCAGTCGCGGCACCGTACCGGATGCTGGAACGGCTGATGGAGAACCCGGCCATGTGCGGGTCGCTGCTGGCGTTGGATGCGATGGCCGCCAGGGGCGACACCATTGCTTTGCGCGATCTGATCCCCGCGCTGATACCCGAGTTGCAACTGGTGAAAGAAACCGATGGCACCATCGACTACTACCGGCGCTTGACCGCCGAGTGCCTGCTGATGTGCGGAGCGGGCGCACCCAGCCTCTTCACCGGAACCCGCGATGCATTGATGGAGGTTCTCCCCCACGCACACACGGTGGAACTAATGGGGCTCAATCACGGAGCAGCCCAGGACAGGGGTGGCAATCCGGCGGTGATAGCCGACCAGTTGCGGCAGTTCTTCTCGTAGTGTGCAGCGCGGTTGCGACATCACGCGCCGCTGATTTGCGGGACCCGGCGACGCCTCGCCGCGCGAATCGCTCGCTTGCTCAACACAAGTCAGGGGTAAGCCACGGTCGCTGCGCTCATTGCCATCGCCGATTCGAGGGCGTCCCGGAGCTCCTCGTCAGCGGCGTGGGCCAACCGACATCTATCAGCTGCCGGACGCCGACAAGAAGGTTCGAGTGTGCTGGGCCGCCTCCGGTGGGGATATCGATGTCGAATCCCTTGCTGGATAGGGCATTACGCGTGCGCGCCGGCATCCTTCAAGCTGGGGACGAGGTGAGTGATCGGCGTATCAATCTCTTCGCGAGCGCGATCGACGATTTCGACGCGGTCCCACACCGAGTCCTCGGGCGGCGCCGTCGAAATGACGACCTGATCCGGATGGAACGAGCTCACCGCCTCGGTCAGAGCGTGCAGAGGTCGAGGGTCTCCCAGCTGGCCCTCGGCCACAAGATTCGCACGACGAAGTTGGGTCAGTGTGTCATCCAACCAGGACTCGGCGACGGTGGTGGTTGCTTCCGTGACGTCAAGTGGCCCATGGGCGGCTGCCGCACCCGTCTCAATGGCGCTTTCCGGGACAACGACAAAATATTCGCAATTACGGTCTGGATTGAGCCCGCGGAGCGAGTCGATGAGTTCCCTCTCACCAACGGGCTGGAGCACACACAGCAAGACCCGGTGTGGTGGTGACGACGGGGGAAGGTCCTCGACGACTGGACGCCGGTTGACGAACCATCTGCTGGCCAGGAACAACAGAATCACCACAGCCCAGGACAGCAGGCTCAACACCAGTTGGGAACGAAGTTCATCGTTGAAGAACATCTGCACCAGGATCGCCAGCATCGCGAGCGTAGTCAGGATCGACAAACCGGGAAACAGCCACATCTTGACCTTCCGCTGCTCGCCTGAGTTCCGGTAGCGGAGAACGATCTGGGACACGGCGATGAGGATGTATACAAAAATGATGATCGCGCCACTCGAATTCAGGAGGAACGCGAAGATCGTGTTGGGTGACAACGCCGCGGCGATCACGCAGAGAAAACCCACGATTGACGACGCCAGAATCGCAGCGGCGGGCACGCCTCGCGCAGTCACGGTCACCAGCATTGCGGGCGCTTCGCGGCGCGCCGCCAACACGAACAGCATGCGCGATCCGGTGTACATGCCCGAATTGAGGCAGCTAAGCACCGCCGTCAGCACGACGATGTTCATGATGTCGTCGGCATAGGGAATTCCCATGATCGACAGCGCGGAGACAAACGGGGATTCGCCGGGCTTGTGCTCGTTCCACGGCTGAATCACCGCCAACAGGAATATCGAGGCCACAAAGAACACCAGAATCCTGACGATCACCGAGTTGGCCGCCTTCGCGACAGCCCGTTCGGGATCCTCTGACTCAGCGGCGGCAATCGTGGCGATCTCGGCACCGACCATCGAGAAGATCACTGTGACCACCCCGACGGTGACCGCCAGTGGACCCACCGGAAAGAATCCGCCATACGCCCAGAGGTTGGAGAAGTCAGCTGACTTGTTGGGCCACCATCCCACAGCGAACAAAGTCCCCAGAACGATGAACACGACGATTGCGCCGACCTTCACTCCGGCGAACCAGTATTCGAACTCTCCGAAGGATGAGACAGAAAAGAGGTTCGTCGCGGTCATCAGGATCATCAAAGCCAGCGCACACAACCAAGTCGGCACATCGACCCAGTACTGAATGATCTTTGCACCCGCGATCGCTTCGAAACCCACGACGATCACCCAGAAGTACCAATACAGCCAACCGACTGAGAATCCAGCCCAGTTCCCTAAGGCGTCGCGCGCATAATCGGCGAAGGATCCCGTCGACGGCTTGGCCACTGCCATTTCGGCCAGCATGCGCATGACCAGCATGATGATCACGCCACTGAGGGCATAGGTGATGAACGCCCCGGGACCGGTATGCCCGATGACGATGCCCGAACCGATGAAGAGGCCGGCACCGATCGTGCCCCCGATTGCGATCATCCGCAGCTGACGTTGGTTCAGCGCTTTTTTCAGATCCGGGGTGGCACCCATATTCATCCCTTCGGCACCGAAGCCGAGAACGCTCCGCCAAGCTTCCACATCGGAATGTCTGCAGATCGCAAAGGGTATGTCAGGTACCGAGCAAATTCACGTGTTTGGCGAATCTGGCTGGTTACTCCGAGCTGGCCGTGACAGTCTGACTTGGCCCCACTAGGACGGTCTGTTCTGGCCCCACTGGGTGGGCGGTGGCGTGCTGTGGTGACGGTCTGATTTGGACCCACCTGTACGACACGCCGCGGTGGTTGTGAC
>JAGQTV010000046.1 GCA_020438845.1 Mycobacterium sp.
ATCAGCGGCCACCACCACCGCACCCTTGGACGTCGCCGCCGAACCCGAATAACTCAGCGAATCACCATCACCATCGCTACCCAGAACACCACCCACCACCACCCCCGTCACCGCATCCGGGGCCCCGACCGTCGCAGTCCCGGTCGGCGCGTGGTTCACGGGCGTGACACGAACCGTCACGGTGCTGGTGCTGGTGTGGTCGTTCTTCCCGATCAAGCCGAAGGTCAACAGGCTCAGCAACCCGCCGTGTACGTGGAAGCCGCTGGCCGCATCGCTGACGGTCACCTGGAACGTGTCGGTAACGCCGTTGTGGGCAGTGCCGGCTGCGGGTGTGTAGACGAACTTGCCCGTCGAATCCACCGTGACCGAGCCGCTGGTGGGCGCAGCTGAAACGGCGAAGGTGAAGACCGAACTATCTGGGTCGACGACGTTGAGATTCCCGGTGACGACGCCCGCTGCGCTCTGACCGTCCAGGGTCGGGCTCATGGTCGGGGCCTGGTTGTTGAGCAACGCCGCAAGCCGGTTGCCTGCCCTCGCCTTCGCTGCCACCGCTCTGGCGGAAACGGATTGGCCCGCCGTCATCGAGGAAGCCGCCGCCGGTTCTGCGCGAGCCGGTCGCCGCGCCGCCGCGAGCACCATCCATCCCGCGTACTGCGCCGAGAAGTCGCGGCCGGATGGCCCCGATGAGGGAGCCAACCCCGACAAGATCCCGCCGGGTACCGCCGTCATGCGCGCAGCGACCGCCGCGGGACCGGCGTGGACCGCGGCGACCATGCCGATGACTGCCCCGATGCCAGCCGCCGGTTCAGCGTTGGCCATCCCCGGCGATGCGGTCGCCGAAGCCGAAGCTGTGGCGGCGGAACCGGCCGACGGCACGGCGATCCGCGCAACGGGTCTTTGCGCGCCCGCCGTAAGCGTCGCCCCGAGCGCAGCTGCCCGGCCCGCCGCCTGCCCTGGTACGGCGTGGTCGCTTTTACGGGCCGCGGGAACCCTGGAAGTTGGGGTTCGCTGCGGCTGCATACCAGCCCGGCGGCCCGGATTCGACGACACGGGTTGGCCGGCCGACGAGGGATTCCGCGCTGCCGCGCCGACGTTTGCCGGCGAGCCGTCACCCGAATCGGCGTTGGCCGATCCGGTGCCGCCGGTGGCGATCGCCGCCCCGACTCCGAGTGCGACCGCCAGAACTCCAACTCGGCCGACGCAAGCACTAGCCCGCATGATCAGCAAATGCTAACCGAGGAGCCAGGCCGGCCGGATGCCTTTGCTGGCATCCCCACCGAGGCGGTCGACCACCGCCGAGCAGGCCTCGGTACGGTCATCGGTGACACCACAAGCCCTAGGACACGAAACACCTAAAGGAGCAGCCATGAGCGGTCCGGTCAGCTACCACCGGGACGAGTCGATCGCGGTCATCATCATGGACGACGGCAAGGTCAACGCGCTCGGGCCGGGAATGCTGGCCGAGATCGGCCAGGCGTTCGACCAGGCCGAGGCCGACGGCGCAGGGGCGGTTGTCATCGCGGGCAACCACCGGGTGTTCAGCGGCGGATTCGACCTGAAGGTGTTCCGCTCCGGTGACGCGCAAGCGTCCATCGACATGCTCAAGGCCGGCTTCGAACTGTCCCACCGCCTGCTGTCGTTTCCCAAACCAGTGGTATCGGCCATCACCGGCCATGCAATCGCCATGGGGTCATTCCTGGCTTGCAGCACAGATCATCGAATTGCCGCCCCGGGCTACAACTTTCAGGCCAACGAGGTCGCGATCGGCATGGTGCTGCCGTGGCCGGCATTGGAGGTTCTGAAGTTGCGGCTGACCCGGTCGGCCTACCAGCAGGCGACTGGACTGGCGAAGACTTTCCTCAGTGACACCGCGTTGGCCGGCGGCTGGGTGGACGAACTCGTCATGGCCGATCGCGTTCTCGAGCGTGCACTTGAGGCCGCGAAGGATTTCGCCTCAACCCTGAACGCCAACGCCCACCGTGCGTGCAAGTTACGTGCGCGTCAGGAGACGCTCGATGCCATGCGGCACGGCATCGACAACATGCACAAGGAACTCGGCCTTTGAACCGCTTCGCGGACCGGGTGGCGATCGTCACCGGGGCCGGTGCACCGCACGGTATCGGCAATGCCGTGGCCCGCGCGCTTGTCGACGAAGGCGCCCGGGTGGTGCTCGGCGCAACCTCTGACCGCGTGCACGAGCGGGCCTCCGAACTGGGTGACGCAGCGGTGGGCGCCGTGGCCGATCTGACCGTCGACGGTGCCGCCGAGCACCTGGTTCGCACGGCGTTGGACCGGTGGGGCCGACTGGACGTCCTGGTGAACAACGCCGGGATGACGTCTGTGGCGTCGGGTTGGGACGCCGATGCCGACGTTGCCCAGCTATCGCTTGCGGAGTGGGACACCGCGATCGCCCGAAACCTGACCACTGCGTTTCTCATGTGCAGGGCCGCAGTTCCGGTGATGACGGCCGCCGGATACGGACGGATCGTCTCGGTCGGGTCGACGACCGGAACCGTCAGCGCGATGCCGGGGCAGTCCACCTACACGACGGCAAAGGCAGGTCTGGTGGGACTGTCCCGCGCGCTGGCTCTTGAGGTCGTCGGCCAAGGGGTGACGGTCAACGTCGTCGCGCCCGGTTACGTAGCGACCGGATCGCAGCTAGATTTCGAGGCAGCCGCGGCTCAAGCGGGCCCGATAGGTCGCAGTGGCAGCCCGGCCGAAATCGCCGCCTGCGTGGCGTTCCTGGCGCACGAGTCGGCGTCATTCGTCACCGGCGCGTTGTTGGTGGCCGACGGTGGGCATAGCCTGCCGGAAACCTGGCCGCGGCCCTAGTTCCCCTGGGAAATCAGCCCCAAGGGAACGGCCGAACTAGGCCGATTTGCCCTCGATCCAGGCCCGGGCAGCATCAGTGTCGCCAGCCGGGAAGTGCTTGATCTCGGCAGCAACAAAGTGCGAGGCGATGTGTTCGGCGGCGTCGCCGAAGGGCGAATCGGTGACCACTGCAACCTTCTTGATGTGCTTGTGGTGGTCGCGCAGGAATCGAAGGTGGGTCACCAGCGCGCTGAAGCTGTCCCAGCCCGGGAAGTGCGGCGCGTCGATAATCAGCCCGGCTAGGTCGCCGTGCGCCTCGATCTCGGGGTCGACCGCCTTGGCCAGCCCGACGAAGTCGTCCTTGTCCAGGGCGGACTCGGGTCGGACGGTGAGTATTGCGCTCTTAGGATCCAGATTGAAATCGATCACGCCTCCATCCTAGGCGTCCCATTCCACCAGTCGGCGGGCCAATTCCGGCCCGGCGTCCTCCTGAATGAAATGACTGGCCTCGATCCGGGCGTGAGGTTGGCCCGCGGCTCCCGGAATATGCCTGATGAGGGGGGCGTCCGCCTTGCCGAGGATCGGATCGCGAGTGCCGAAGACGCACAACACTGGCTTGTGCCAGTTCCTCAACACCTCCCAGGCTGCCCGGTTGGCCGGTACCGCTGGATCGGACGGCGAGGTGGGAACCAGTTGCGGAAAGATTCGAGCACCAGCCTGATAGCGCCGGTCGGGAAACGGCGCGTCGTAGCCCGCGCGCACCGCGGCCGACAACTTCTTGACAGTGCCCAGGTCGACCAGTCGGCCTGCGTTGAACCAGGGGCTGTACTTGGCGAAGGCGCGCCAGATTCGGAAGGCGGCCGGCATCGGCTGCTGCGCGGTGGGGAGAAAACCGTTGGCGATGAACAGCTTTGCGAAACGGTCACCGTTCTCAGCAGCCACTCGCAGCCCGATCAGCGAGCCCCAGTCCTGAACGACGGCAGTCACGTCGCGCAAGTCCAAAGCCGTCAGCCACGACGTCACCCACTCGACGTGGCGCTGGTAGGTGTAGTCCTCGACGCGGGTGGGTTTGTCGGAGCGGCCGAAGCCGATCAGATCAGGCGCGAGAACTCGGTGCCCGGCGTCGGCGAGCGGGCCGATCATCGTGCGGTAGAGATAACTCCAGGTCGGCTCGCCGTGGAGTAGCACCACCGGGATGCCGTCGCGAGGTCCCTCATCGAGGTAATGCATGCGCAGCGGCGGCGTCCCGCTCGCGGTGACCTCCAGGTAGTGCGGCGCGAACGGATAGCCCTCGAGGTCGGCGAATCGGGCATCCGGCGTGCGCATTATCTCCACGCCGGTTATTCAAGCAGTGCCCTCGGTCCCCGGCCTCGGACGGCTCCAGATATCGCCCGGCAAGGCTTTGGGCGGGCCGGCTTCCGGGGCGACGAATGTCGGGTCGCGGCGATCGGCCGCCTGGCGGTGATAGTCGTCAAGGGCAGCCAGAGCCCAACGTGCTCGAGACTGCCGCCTGCGTCAGCGAGGCACCGGCCACCTTGGCGGGGGCGTGCGGATCGTAGACCTCCGGGCCGGACACCAGGACGATGAAGGCCGTCGCGGTTGGCCTGAATGAAGTCCATAGCTCACCTCCCGTTCGCGATCAGCGCATCTTCGCACTTACCGGCACGGTCAGTCGGGCCCACCCTTCAGAGATCAGCTTGACCGGCGAGCACGGTCAGCGTGCCGCCTCCAACCCAGGTGGTACCACCGTCCAACTCGACCGACACTCGGCCATCCCTGCCCAGCGCGGTCCCTTGTCGCGCGACGTAGCGCAGCGGCATCCGGCCGTTCGGGATGAGCCACTGACCCAACGCGGCGTTCAGCGAGCCGGTCACCGGATCCTCGGCGACCGCGCCGCCATTACCGGTGAAGAAAGCCCGCACCTCAAGATCCGCCGGGCCGTCAACACCATGCGGGCCGGCGATCCCGACGTCGAGTCCGGCCATCAACTCAGCCTTTGGACGAACCCTCAGCACTGCGTCCGCAGACTCCATTAACACCGCACACCAGGCTGGTCCGTTATCGCACCACTGATGGTCGACGACGGCCGCGGGCTCTATCTGGAGCGCCATGACCAGCCGGTCAACGAGATCCGGCGACAGCGGTCCGCTGCGCCGCCGCTCGGGTGCGGCAAACGCCAGGGCGTCGGTGTCACGGCGAATCTGAACCAGGCCGGCTCCGCACTCCTGAATGATCACGTCGTCGGCAATGGGACTACCCCCCGCTTCGAGCCAGGCATGACAGGTGCCGAGGGTGGGGTGGCCCGCGAAAGGCAACTCCCGACCCGGGCTGAAAATCCGCACACCATAGTCGGCAGCCGGATCCCTGGCCGGCACCAGGAACGTCACTTCACTGAGGTTCGTCCAGTCGCAGAAGGCCTGCATCTGAGCAGTGCTGAGCCCCTCGGCGTCGAGTACGACAGCCACTGGGTTGCCCCGCAACGCGACATCGGTGAAGACGTCGACCTGGACGAACGCACGGGCAGACATCGTCCCAACCTAATGCACCGGCTGGCGGACTCAGACGGTTCGATCCGCCGGTGTCGGCGAGACGATCGACGGATCGTGCGGAATGTAGTTCTCCCACTTGATTTCCGGCTCACCGTTCCACCGGTACGCAACCAGCGTGCCGCCCTTGACCGCACTGAAGTCGACACACGCCGTGTAGGTGGTCCAGTCATCGCGGTGAACCGGTTCCCACTGCCGCCAGTAGTGGCCGTAGAACAGTGGAACTTTGTCGGTGTAGACGTAGCTGCGGTCAACGGGCGAATCAATCGCACGGTCAGCCAGTTCAGGATAGGGCAGCCCGTTTTCGGTGAGCGCGCCGCGGGTCTCGGCAAGGTCACGCAAGGTCGACGCGTCGTGGTCCCACCATCGAATGCGGGCGTAGGTGCGCATGTGATGGTCCTTGTCCCAGTAGGGATCCGCCCCGTACTTCGTCAGGCTGATCTCCGGGCCTTTGAGCAGCGTCTCGACGGCGGCATAGAGCGGGGATCCTTCCGTCGTCGCATCAACGTAATGCTGTTCATCCGTCAGCCGGTCCGAACCGCATTCCTCGACAACAGCTTTCATCGAGTCCTTGTGCCAGCAGGCGTGAACCACCCGGATGCCACCCAGGTCCAGCCACAGCGGCAGCGTGGTGAACCACTCCACGAAGTACCGCTGCTCTGCGGGCGTCAACTGGTCCAGAAAAGCCTTGTGCTGCTTGGTGTTCTTGGCACTGTGCTCACGCAGTCCCTTCGCGTAGGCGATCGCGTTGAACTCGTGATTGCCCATCACGATCTTTGCGCTGCCGGCATCGACCATCGCCTTGACGATCTGCAGCACCTCGAGTTGGTGGGCGCCGCGGTCGATGAGGTCACCGACGAACACCACCGTGCGCTCCGGGTGGCGATAGACCCCGTCCTCGTCGTGTCGGTAGCCGAGCTGATTCAACTGGTCCTTCAACTGCGGGGCGCAGCCGTGAATGTCACCAATGATGTCGTACATACCCACCTCCCTGCTGGATTCCCGTTTGGCCCTGCTGGGCCAGATCCCCTACGCGGCAGAACAACTCACAGGAGGCCCTGCACCATCAGGCTATCGATGGCCACCGACAACTCCGGCAGCCATCCTCAGTCAAGAAAGTGATGCGGCAGGGTCAGTTGCCGGACGCCGACAGCGCCGCCGGGGCAGGCGATGCCGGCGGCGGGGGCGCCTTCGGCGTGAGGGCACTGCCCTTCACCCAGTCTTCCCAGGGGATGGTCCAGTCGCCGTTCTGTGCCAACGTCAATGGCGGGCCGCCCGTGAAGCGCACCTCGACAACGTCGCCGGGTTGGGCGAAATCGAAGAACCACTTGGCGTTCTCGCCGTTGAGGTTCAGGCAGCCGTGCGAGAGGTTGGTGTTGCCCTGCGCCCAGACGGTTTCGTCAAGCTGATGCATGTAGATGCCGTCCAGGCTGATCCGGGTGGCATAAGGGATCTTGAGCTTGTATCCCCACGCGGAATTGTTGGGCAGACCGTAGCTGGCCGAGTCCATGGTGACGGTCTCGCCCTTATCGATCACCGTGTAGACCCCAGGCGGCGTCCACCACGAGAACGTCTGCCCGGCGACGAACGCGGTCCCACCGCGGCCCATCGAGGTGGGCATGGTGCGCACCAGGCGGCCGTTGTTGAAAACGCTGATCTGTTTGGTGATGTCGTTGGCGACGGCGACGTGCGCATCGCCGATCGTGAAGTTGGCCTTGGCGTCGGCCTGGCCGTAGAGGCCCTCGCCCAACTTCAGACCGAACAGCTTGACATCGACCGACACCCTGGTGCCGGGGGTGTAGTAATGCTGGGGCCGCCAGTGGGCCACCTGGTCGTTGACCCAGAACCAGCTGCCCGCCACCGGCGGCTCGGTCTTGACGACCATGTGCTTTTCGGCCAGTGCCTTGTCGGCGATCGGCTCATCGAAGTGAGCCGTGATCACCGTACCGATGCCGTACCGCTGTTCCTCGTGGATCGCCAACCCGCCAGCAACCTCGAGGTAGGGGTGGGCGTAGTTATTTGGCACCAAGGTCGAGAAGGAACTGGTGCGGGTCAGGGGGACGCCGCTGGCGCCTTTGCTGTTCACCGTCATCGAGTAGCTGCGGGCGAAGTTCAGCCGATCGGCCGGATGCCAGGACCGGCGATCCGGCGACAGCGTGCCCGGCAGTTCGTTGCCCCAGTCGTCCACCAGCGAGACACTGGAAATCGTGCCGTCCAAGACATCGACGGCAACCGGTGCCAGCGGGTTGACGCCCTCGTCATTGTTAAATGGCGAAACACCCACGACCGGCGGTTTTGGCGGTGCGGGCGGCAACGGAGCGGCAGCGGTCGCGGTGGCCGTCTTGCAGCCGTCCCTGCACCCGGGAAGTCCCGCGACGTCACTGCCCAGGACGCCGAGCAGCAAGGCGCCGACGACAGCGCTCGCGGTGCGGGCACGGCTGGAAGGCATCAGCGAACTACTCCAGGCAGGTTGGGCGAAACGGGGGGTCACCGTTGACGAGTCAAATCATAATCACAGTGGCAGCCAACCCGGAACCAGACGACAGCACCCCGGCGCGGCCGGGCGCAGCAAACAAATGTGACCCTCGGCACAGCCGCGCCGGGTAAGCACTGGCAGCGCCCGCGACGGCCCTCCGGAAGCCCCGGTCAGAAGATTTCTCGAGCAGATCGGCGTTGCGCTGTTAGACTGATGCCAACGTCGGCCTCATCCCTGAGCTGCCGACGGCGTCGTGGAACATCGTGAATCCACCGCCCTAACCGGGCCCTTTGTCTCGCGGCGATTCGATTTTGCCCACCGGCAATCTCGCCACCCCTGTGCTGAGAAGTGCGTTGACCACCACGTGGCCCGCACCGGCACACCCGATGCCGGAAAGGCACACTCAAGATGACCAACCAGAACACCTTCGCGGACCTCGGCGTGCCCGCGCCCCTAGTGCGGGCGCTCAATGCCGACGGCCTGACCCACCCCACCCCGATCCAAGCGGCAACCCTGCCGGACACCCTGGCCGGACGCGATGTCCTCGGCCGCGGCAAGACCGGCAGTGGCAAAACCCTCGCCTTCTCGATCCCGCTGGTCGAACGTCTGGCGCAGAGCAAGCGTCAACCTTCCCGCCCGACGGGCCTGGTCCTGGCTCCGACCCGTGAACTGGCTACTCAGATCACCGCGGCGCTGCAGCCTCTGGCCGAGGCCTATGGGCTGCGCATCACCACAATCTTCGGCGGTGTGCCTCAGGGGCGTCAGGAACGCGCTCTGCAGGCCGGCGTCGACATCGTCGTCGCCTGCCCCGGCCGGCTCGAGGACTTGATGGGCCAGAAGGTGGTCAGCCTGGACGCTGTCAGGGTGACCGTGATCGATGAGGCCGATCACATGGCCGACCTCGGGTTCCTGCCCGGAGTCACCCGGATTCTGGCCGCCACCCCGGCCGGTGGGCAGCGGCTGCTCTTCTCGGCAACGCTGGACAACGGTGTCGACACGCTCGTCAAGCGCTTCCTGCGTAATGAGGTGTCGCATTCGGTCGACAGCGACACCTCACCGGTGGCGGACATGACCCATCATGTCTTCCACGTCGCCGGCATGGAGGCCAAGAAGCAACTGGTGCACACCCTGGCATCGGGTACCGGCAGGCGGATCCTTTTCCTGCGCACCAAACATCAGGCCCGCAAGCTGGCCAAACAGCTGACCGCTGCGGGCATTCCGTCGGTGGACTTGCACGGCAACCTGTCCCAGCCGGCCCGTGACCGCAATCTTGCCGCGTTCACCGACGGCACCGCACGCGTGCTGGTGGCCACCGACATTGCCGCGCGCGGGGTTCACGTCGACGACGTCGAGCTGGTGGTTCACTGTGACCCGCCCGCCGAGCACAAGGCATACCTACACCGATCCGGGCGCACCGCCAGAGCCGGTCGGTCCGGGGATGTGGTGACCGTGGTGCTGCCTGAGCAGCGCAAGGACACCCAGGCATTGCTACGCAAGGCCGGCATCCGGGTCAGCCCGCAGCAGGTTGACGCCGACTCCGCATCGGTCAAGGACCTTGTCGGCGAGGTCGCGCCGTACCAAGCGCCGCCGCCACCGCAGCAGGCCGCTCCGGCCAACAGCGCCCGTCCGCGCCGCTCCGGCGGTGCGGCACAACGACGCGGGCGGCCTACCCCAACCGGGCAACAGCAATCGGCTTCGCGGTCCCGATCGGCCCAGCGCCGCCGTGCTTCGCGTCCGGTCGGTGCCTCTACGGTCTGACCCCGCAGGTAGGCCCGCCGTCATCCCCCGCTGACGGCGATCCCCAGCCGCCGGGCCACCTCCGGCCCGCCGTATTCGCGGATGAACGCCGGATCCCCGCATACCACCAATTGGTCACGGGCCCGGGAAAGACCGACATACAGCCGTTCCCGCGCGCGGTCCAGGGAGCGACGGTCGTTGACCACCAGGACGACTGCACGCCGCTCAAGGCCTTTGAAGCCCAGTACGTGGCCGTAGAAGACCTGGTCGGCGTCCCAGAAACTGTCCCAGTAAGCGTCGATTCCCTCTGCCTGTCGTGCGATTTGTTCGGGATGGCGGCTACCGGTGGTCAGCAGTGCGACATCCTCGGGCCGCCAGCCCTCGTCGAGCAGCCGGTCTACCTCGTCGTCACCGACGTCGAAGGCGTCCTCTACCGACGCTGGCACAAATCGAGCCTGCGGACCGTCACCACCCAGGAACCGCATCTGGTGACCGACCAACGGCTGGAATGTGCTCGCGATCTGGCGGGTGTTGCGGATGTTCTGGTCGAGGATCAGCGGCACCAGGGGCACTGGTGGGGTGCCCTGGCGGTCGAACACCCGCTGCCCCTCGTCGCTGAACACGTACAACCCGCCGGCGTCCGGGTCGCGCAGCGCGATCAGGATGGGTTCCCACCAGCTGTCCGCGAAGTCCTGCGCCTCGTCGACGACGACGGCGTCGAAGCGCTTTCCGTCCGGAAGGTTCGCGGCCAACTCCTCCATCTGCTTGGGAAGTTCGTGTTCGAAGTACTCGACGGCCTCCTTGGTGCGCTCCGTCTCCTCTGGACCACTGCCGGCACCCCACTCGATCCCGAGCATGTGGAACTCCCCGACGTAGTCGGGTCGCTGGCGATGCGACCAGGTGGAGGTGATCCGTTTGAGGTAGGACGCCAGGCCGTGGGAGTAACAAACCAATGCCACCCGCTGGCCGTCCGCGGCCAGACGACGTGCTTGTTCGGTGGCCATGAACGTCTTGCCGCTACCGGCCCCGCCCCGCACATCCACGCGCCTGAGCAACCGGATGGCATCGAGGATCATGGCCTGGCGGTCGGTGAGGATGTCGGCGGCGTCCTCGTTCTCCATTGCCCGGGCGACAACGTCGCGCTGCGGCAGACCGCGGCCGCCGAGCGCGGTCTGCAGCTGCTCGACGCCGGTCTCGGAGAGCAGGGGGCGGGCCAACTCCTGTTGGCTGACAACTCGTTTCAGTCGGGCCACCAGCTCGGACATTTCGTCGCGGTCCACGACCTTCCAGCGTGGGCAGTCGGGCAGCGCGAAATCCTGCGGCAGTTGACTGTTGGGCAGGACCACGACGTAGTCCCAGCGCAGCCGACCCTGGGTCCAGCGGGGATCGGCCTCGATGAAATTGCGCAGCGCGTAACAGGCTTCGCGGGCCTGGCGAACCGGCTCGATCACACGAGTGTTGCCATCGCGACGACTCCGCTGCAGCCAGTTGGCTCCGTCGTGCCAGACCTCGCCGCCCTTGACCTCGAGACAGACGATCCCCCCACCTTCGACGGCCACCAGGAAGTCGATTTCGTGGTCTTTGAGGTGGTCGGTGACACGCTTACCGGCCACGAGGAGGTCGCGCTCGCCGAGTTGATCGATCAGGGCGCGCCACACCTTGCGCTCGGTATCGTTGGCCAGCCGCGGGCTCTCGGGCAGCAAGATGGTCATGGCTGTGATGTATCACAGGCGCGACGGCCGAGTGGCGGCAACAGCCCAGTGTGGCACCTGGCGAGAGCGAGCAGCGGAACGGCGTAACCACGCAAGGCCACACCCACTTCTTTGAGCGTTCCAATAAACCGCTGTAACCATCGCGCTATGAACTCGCCGCGTTCGGGATTCCGTCGTACTGCTCTCGCGTCCTGGGCGCTGGCCGGTGCCGGGATCGCCGGGGTGGCGGGCGCTTCCGAATTGGCTTATGCCAGCACCCTCGGGCCCGCGCCCTCCGACGAGTCGATGGTGCAGGCCGTACTGCCCGATCCCGCCCTGCCCGGTCCCCCCCTGGCCGATCCCGCCCTGCCCGATCCCGCCCTGCCCGATCCCGCGACGGTCTCCCCGCAAGCGCCGGTCCCCGGCCCCTCCCTGCCGACGGAACACCCGGTCGCACCGGTGGTCCAGCAGGCGCCAGCCCAGGCGGCCGCCCCTGTTCCCGCTCCCCCACCGACCTACACCCAGACCTACGCGCCGCAGCCCGCCTACACGGCGCCATTGACACCGATACGGCCGGGAACCATCGGGTCTCAAACATCGGGGTCGAGCGGAAGCAGGTCCACTTCTTCTTCCGGTTCTTCCGGTTCTTCCGGATCGTCATTCGGAAGCTCCACGAAACACATTCCGATGGGTAGCGGTTCCGGCCCCAACAAGGCCGTGCCCCATACCGTTGCCAAAGGTTCGTAGAGGACGTCGCGACTAATGGACCTTCCGTTGAGCAGCGAAGCGCTCTGGGCTCTGGGGCGGGGCAACGGCATTGTCGCCCTGGCCTTCATGACGCTGTCGGTCGTGTTGGGAATTGCGGGCCGCTCTGCGCGGCCGCTGTTCGCATTGCCACGGTTCGGAATCGCCGACATCCATCGCTTCGTCGCCTTGTCCGCAGCGATTCTCGTCGCACTGCACATCGGCCTGCTGTTCCTCGACCCCTACGCGAAACTGCGGCTGATCGACCTCGCCGTGCCCTTCATTGGCGCCTACCGGCCTGTGTGGCAAGGCCTGGGTACGGTGGCCGTCGAGCTAATCCTGGTGGTGCTCGTCTCCAGCCTGCTGCGTCAGCGGATCGGGTTGCGGGCTTTTCGTGCGGTGCACTGGATGACATATCTGCTGTGGCCGATTGCATTGGCGCATTCGCTGGGGAATGGCACCGACACGAATAGGGTCTGGTTCCTGACGTTCGCCGGAACCTGCACTGTGATGGTGGCAGCCGCACTGATCTGGCGACTGCGCGCCGACTTCGACGAATACTCCCCCGCGTGAACGCCCCAGCGGCGGCGCCAACAACTCCGCGCCTATTCGCTGCGCACGGGACCACCCTCGCTGCACACCAGAAGAGCTACGGCCCACTTCCCTCCATCGGCGCTGAGTTGATCCCCATGCTCACTGAGGCCGGATTATCGGGGCGCGGCGGCGCCGGCTTTCCCTCCGCGCGCAAGTTCGCAGCCGTCCGCGGACGCAAGCCGGTCGTGGCGGGTAACGGCGCCGAAGGCGAACCGCTGAGCCGCAAGGACACTCAACTCGTGAAACGGGCACCGCATTTGGTGCTCGACGGCCTCGCCGCGGCAGCAGCGGCGATCGGCGCCGACGCGGTCTATCTGTATCTGCACGCGGACGCCGTCCCAACCGTGAACAAGGCACTCGCCGAACGAAGGTCGGTGGGCTTGGATCGGCACCGGGTGGCCGTCATCGAAGCCCCCGACCGGTTCGTCGCCGGTGAGGAGTCCGCGGTCACCCGGTACCTTGAAGGCGGCCCTCCCTTGCCGCGGGACCGCACCGTGCTCACCGCGGTCTCCGGAGTTCGTGGTCGCCCGACACTGGTCAACAACGTCGAGACCCTGGCCCACATCGCATTGATCGCCCGATTCGGGCCGCAGTGGTTCCGTTCGGTGGGCGATGACGACGATCCGGGAACGATGCTCGTCACACTCTCCGGGGCGTTGAACCACCACGGTGTGGTCGAAGTCCCTACCGGAATTCCCCTCACCGATCTGTTAGCCGGCGCGGGTGGCACCGAGCTCAGCAACCTGCAAGCCGTCCTCATTGGCGGCTACCACGGAAGTTGGATTGCGGCAGCCGAATTCGGTGGCGCGCACTTGTCCCGGTCAGCACTGAAACGGTTCGGGGCGACACCCGGCGCAGGAATCATCCACGGTCTGGGCACCCGTGATTGCGGCCTGGAGGCCACCGCCGAGATCACCGCCTACCTCGCCGAGCAGAGCGCCCGCCAGTGCGGACCGTGCCTGCGGGGACTGCCCCAGCTTGCCGAGTTGGTCGGCAAGCTTGCCCAGGGACGGGCCAATGATCATCTGATCAAGGAGATTCGGCGGATGACCGGACTGGTCGAGGGCCGGGGAGCATGCCGGCATCCCGACGGCACCGCTCGGATGGTCCGCAGCGCACTGACGGCATTCGCGGGGGACATCGACCGGCACCGCAGACGGCAGTGCGTGGCAGCGGAGTTCTCCTGCGACGCGAATGCGATTCAGGCAGGGGTCTTTTCGAACAAATAGTGGAACACCATCCATTCGTTTCCGCCGCCGTAGGCGAAGACCTCGGAGCAGAACAGAAGGAACATCCGCCACCGCGCCAGGGCGATTGCCGGCGGAGTCGGCCCATCCGACAAGATGTTCATGCATTCGGCAGAGTTCGCGTCCAGACGCGCCAGCCAGGCTTCGAGCGTCCGGCTGTACTGCTTCCCATTGACGTCCCACACCTGCTTCAGTGCGAGGTCGGGGGGCAGGAAGTATTCGAACAGATCGCGGCTGGGCATCGTGCCTCCGGCGAAAAAGTACTTGCCCATCCAGTCCGTGGTCTTGAAGTCATATGCGAAGCGTCGATTTCCCAGGATCTGCACCATCATTCGACCGTCCGGCTTCAGCCATGAACTCACTTTCGCCAGCACCATGTCGTAGTTCTTCATGTGCTCAAGCATTTCGCAGGACACGATCACATCGAATGCTCCGTGGAACTCGGGGTCATCGAAGACGCTCGCATCGGCTTTGACGTTGGCGAATCTGCCGTCATGCTTCTGGTTTCGCGACTTGATGTAGTCCTGCTGGGTGGCGCTGTTGGACAGGAACGTGACGTGGACGTCGTCGTAATTGTCCAGCACATAGGTTCCGTGTGAACCCCAACCGCAACCGAGGTCGAGCAGCCGGACCGACCCCCGTTCCTCGACCAACGCGGCGAGGTCGAGGCGCTCTTCCAGGAAGGTGCGCAGCATGGCGGTCTCAGCTTCTTCCAAATTCGCCGAGGGCCGCTCAAACAGGCAGCAGGAGTACTTCAGATGCGGCCCCAGCATGAGGTGAAAGAACCGAGTGGGCACCTCGTAGTGCTGAATGTTGGCGTCGTCCTGATGGGTGGCTCCTGCGCTCGCGCGCAGTTTCGCGAAGTACTTCTTCTTATGGAAGTCCTGCTTCTCGGTGTCACCGCCGCATTCGAACGTCGTGACCCACGAAGCGCACATGAAGCGCACCAACCGCCGCAGCACCGCGTCGGGCAGCACACCTCTCTCCTTCAGGGAAAGCACGGCGTTAAACAGGCGTTCCATGCCAAATATCCAAACACACCGCTTACGCTGCTGCCGTGACTCAGGCGACGGCTCCCACGACCGGCCGGCAGTCCAACTGGCCGGCGATGACGGCGGTGCTGCTCCTGGTGATCGGCTTCACCTACAGCGACGACATTGTCGAGTTCGCCTTGGATCTCTCCGGCCGGACGTTCGCCGACGCCGGGCCGTGGCTTGTCTTCGCTCTGGACAGCCTGCTGGTGGTCGGAACCCTGGCGTTGAAGTGGCGGATCACCGGCCAGGACAGCCCCCCGGGCACGTTCCTGCGACGCCAGTTGACTGGCCTGTGGGGTCTGGGCGCAGCACTCGTACTGGTGTCCCACCTGGTTCTCATCGCCACCGCGGCCCCCCGGGCACGGTTGGGGGTGTCGACTTCGGTGTGGGTGAGCCTGCTCTCCACGCTGGTCTTCGTCACCGCGATGGCGTTGATGTTGATATCCGCGCTCAGCGAGGGAAGCACAACGGCATCACGGGGCTGGGTGGTTCCGCTCGTGCTGGGAACTCTTGCCGCGCAGTTCGCCTCGGCACTGTGGTACCCGGCGATCGACGTCGAAGAAGGCTGCTCAGACGTGGCCTCCTGGTACTTCTCCGACATGGCCCACATCACTCCGGTGATACTTCTGACCTTGGGCCTGGAGTTGAACTATCTGCGCCGCAACACGGCAGCCCAAGACGCCGGCATGCGGGTGGCACCGGTTCTGACCGTCATGATGCTCGGCGTCAGCGAGGTGTTCGCGTTATCGATGATGGTGAAGGCCGACATGCCCAAATGCGGCATGGCAGCGGTGTGGCACGAATACATCGCGTTCGTCTTCACCGCCCAATCGATGACCACTGGTTTGGCCACGCTGATGTGGCTGTTGGTGAAGGACTCGGTCCAGGAGTAGCGCCCTCCCCCAGCAGACTGCCAGCGGCTCGCAAGCCGGAGTCAAGCTGGAGCAGCTTGACTGGACGAGTGAACACAGACGACACCGTGCGACTCGGCGGCATAGGTCAGCGACCCAAGTTACTTGCTGGCGCTTTCGGCGTTGGAGCACTGATCGTCCTGTCCGCCACGGCCATCCACGAGGGCATGGCCCCGGGCATTACGCACAGTGTTCAGGCCGGCGGCCGCGGAAACCCGACCGGGAACGCGACGGCCCCGGCTAAGCCACCCAAGATGCTGCTCGGAGAGACCGCCGGCGAAGGGCCGACGACCACCACTCTTCCGTCTGCGGCACCGCTCCACTAACCAGCGACCACGATGGCGTGATCGCTGGTCAGCCAGGCCGCCTCGAACGTGTCGATGCTGACCTGCGAGTCGGGGTGCGGGCTGGCGCTGTCGTTGAGGTGCACTATCCCAGCTTCAGGGTCGATGCCGGTGACAACCAGGGCGTGGTTGTGGACGCTACGGTCCCCCGGGGTATCCCAGATCGTCTCGCCGTTGACCGAGGCAATCACCTTCTTGCCCACGGCGAGGTCCTCTTCCAAAGCGGGGATTCCTGTGGGCAGCCCACCGTCGGCGGCGACAGCGTCATTGGTGTAAACCGAACCGATGCCGTAACGCTCCAACAGAACCGGAAGATCGCGAATATTGGGCAGTTGCAACTTGCGGGCCGCAGTCCCCTCCGCTTCGTCTGTCGGCAGGGAGTAGATCGGCCCCGAACCCTCCCCGTTTGGAGTCGCAGCCGCCAGGGCGATCAACTCGTCTTCAGTGGGCTTGGCACCGGTGATCTGACCGACGACGTCGGCCACCGCCATCATCGTGCAGTCGTCGTAGTGCTGCCGTCCCCAATACTGCGCGGCGGCCTCCGGGTCGCCGACTAGTTCCGCGTAGGCAAGACCGGGCGCGCTGACCAGCGCAGCGGCCACCAGCAACAAGGCAGAGGCACGGGAGCGAAGCACCCTGCCGAATGTACCCGTCGGAGGATGGCCGGGCGGGCACAAAGTCCAGCACGGCCGATGGCGAAACCGTGCACCCTATCGGCGCGGGGGACGCTCCAACGTCCGGCGCCGCGGCAGAAACTCCAGCGTCAGAAGAACGATCAGAGCCAGCGGAATGTCCCGCAGCGACACCAGCACGTAGCGCCGCGTTCCCAGTGCGTGAAACTTCTGCAGATACCGGTACAGCGACTCGAGCCGAATCAACGGGCCGCCCAAGGTGATGAGGCGATAGTAGAAACGCTCGACCCGGTTCCGGTCGGGGTTGTCGAAGAGGTCAGGAAATGCGGCGAACGCCAGGGAAAGCCGTCGAGTCCCGCTGAGTTTGCACCAGCCGATCATGTCGACGGCCAGCCGTTCGTCGAGACCGTTCGGCGCACCTGGCCGGCGCCACGGCACATCGAGGGTCACATCGGTGCCCTCCCCCGCGACCAGATAACGGTGGAAACCCTGAACGACGCCGTCGGCGTCGCGTCCGACCATGAGAGCGACGCCGGGATAGCGACCTTCCAGGGCCCCATCGAGGATCATCGAAAACCCACGTTCCAGGCGCGCTCCGTGGCGGGAGGAGTAGACCACCTCGGCCAGTTCGGTGGTCAGAGCTTCGCCCAGGTCCTGCTCGCCGATCAACTGCGTGGTGATCCCGCGATTGTGGGAGCGCGAAACCGCCTGCCGCAGGTTGCGGAAACGGCGACCGACCATGGCGAAGCCCGGCACGTCGACCTCGACATCACAGCCGATCGGCACCGCCCGCAGTGAGGACATGCCGGCGCGCCACGAGGCGATTCGTTCGTCACGACAACCAAGCACCACAACGCGCCAGCCGCGGCTTCGGCACATCAACAGAAAATCGGCCGCCAGGTCGGCGAAGGCATCCGACCGTCCCACCGGGTCACCGCTCACCACCGCCAAGCCAAGCAGGGTGCGATAGGCCACCGCGGCGGAGCCGTCCGCGTTGAAGTAGTGGCTCTTACGGGAATGCATCGCGAACGGGGCCAGCGGGTCGTCATGGGTCTGACACACGAGCGGCCAGATACGCGGTACGGAAGCCGGATCAGGTCGCGAGGCCATCGGCGCCACCACAACCGCCGCGGCGACGATCACCAGTGCGTCCCCGATCAATGACCACGACAGCAAACGCATCCCCAGCCCCACGATGAGGAGAGCTGCAGCCAGCGTCGCGTGCGCGGCGGTGATCGGGCGCCCCAGGTAGATTCCGCGCGTCACCAGAACAAGCACCAAAGTCAATGTGATCGACCATTCGGCCAGGCCGTCAACGAGGCGGCCCGGAAGGCGGCCCTGTCCCTGGGAGAGCAGCAGAACAAGCCAGCACAGGCCCGCAAAGAACGTCAGCGCCGCAAGCCGCTGAAGCCGCCGCGAGGTGAGAGTGAGCACCACCCGCTCGCGGTTACGGACACCGGCGGCGTTGACTGCCGGGCCGACCGGTGACCGGTGGTTGGTGGGCACATCCACCAGTATCCCCGCGGGGGATCGTCGATCCTCCCGCGACGCGGGATGAGAGAGCGAGATCCACCGCTCTGCGGTCAGGACTGAGCTGGCCGGGCCGAGCGCAGGCGACCGACCAATGACGCCCCGCCCCACGCCATCAGCGCGCCCAGGACGCCGTAGGCGGAGATCGTGGGAAGCGCCATTTCGTTATAGGCAACCACCAGATATCCGAAGGCACCGGCGACGGCCAGGAGTGCCCATCGAGTGGCAGTCCAACCCTCGGGCTGACCGAATCGGGTGCCCACCAGCATGCCGAGAATCAGCGCGATCGCATGCCCGGCGTTAGTGAAGTAGCCCCCACTGACGACGGCGGCACCGACCGCGAGAGAGAGCCACCACCCGATCCAGGCAGCCCGCCAGCGGTGTGGGATAGCGGCCGTGAAGGTACCCAAGACACCGACGGCGCCGTAACTCATGCCGACGTCGGCGGCATTGGCGATCGATTTCGAGAGCAAGCCGGCGGCAATTGCCGCCGCCAGGCCAGCCGCCACGATCAAGGTCGCGCCGACGTGGCCGACCGCGAACGCCACGGCCAGCCGGCCACTGCGCCATAACAACTCGCCCAGCGCCAACATCGCGACAAGACCGGGTAGCCACACGTAGATGGGTCCGTCAGCGGTGACGAACGCGCTGGCGACCAGGGTGCCGATGCGACCGTCGCCCAGGTTGTGCAGGTTCGTGCTCACGTCGCGGATCACCTCGCCGTGCACCCGCGGACCCAGGTAGAGCAGCAACTCCGCAATCACCGCCAGGGCAGCGCTGTAGAGCAGGGTCAGCCGAACCCTGCCAAGCCCAGACCAAACGGCGGTGAACATAACCTTTATTATGACGCCTCGCTGAGGCATCCGGCCAGTGAGTCTCACCACGTTCCGCCGCTGGCCAGGGCAGCAAAACCCTGCACCCGGTCGGATTCCGTGGTCCACTGTGGCCGGTGAGCATACGAGCGTCTGTCGCCAGGCTACTTTGGGCCGCTGTGCTGGGGATGTCCATCCTCGGCAGCGCAGCTCGGGCCTACGCCGACCCACCGCCGGAGCCGACTCCCCCAGCCCAGAGCGATGCCCCGCCGCCCCCGCCGCAGTGGCCGCCGTGCGGGCTCGGGGGCGCGTGTTCACCGCCGTGCTACCCCCCCTGGGTTCCCCCGGCGGCGCCGGGAGAACCCGAGCCGACCTTCCCGGACCCATGGCCGCCGTTCGGGCTCGGCGGCACCCGGTTCGCACCCTGCCCCGCACCCGATCCGCTACCACCGGGACCGCCGTATCCGCCGCCTCCGCCGGCTCCCCAGCCTTGGCCACCGTGCGGAGTGGGTGGGGAATGCTGGCCGGGCGGGCAGCTACCGCCGGGCTGGTACTGACCGGAGGACAGCCAGCCAGTCGGGCGTGATTGACCCGCGCCTACCGCCGGTTCACCGAATCGGGGCGATCATCGCCTCGATGAGGTGCGGGCCTGGCTCGAGGTAGGCGCGGCGCAGTGCGTCGGCCAGACCGTCTGCTGTGCTCACCGCTCGGCGGCCTGGCACCGCAGCCGGTTCGCCGGCGATTCGGGCGTAGCCATCGGCTGCGCCGGTCGCCCCACCTTCGAACAATCCCACAACCCCGCGCATCTCCGGAACGTCGTCGAGAGCGCTGACGAAGTGCATTTCCGAGGTGCCGGGGTTCATGGGGCAGATGTCCACTCCAGCGGCAAGTAGGCTTCGGATCAGGGACTGAGAACCGTTCACGGTTTCCTCCGTGGTGTAGGGAGATTCGCAGCGAACCCAGGCACGTGGCCCGCCCATGGGCGTCTGCCTCCGGGTGGGCAAAGCTATTACCCGTCCTTATGCTGTGACGGTTGTGGCGTCAGCCCACCACCGGTGCTGATTTTCGGGTAAACCACCCGATCGAGCGGGACAATGCGAAGGCCAACTGACCCAGCCCGACACAACTGTCGTCGACGTCGATCCGTGGGAGTAGCAGTGACCGACAGCAGCCGCGTGCTGATCAAGAACGTGCAAATCTTCGACGGTCTGACCGACCATCTCGTAGCCGGGCACGTCCTCATCGAGGGGACCAAGGTCACGGCCGTCGACAGCTCCCCCATCTCTGAATCCGATTCAGCGGTCGTCATCGACGGCGCGGGGCGAGTTTTGATGCCCGGCATGATCGACGCCCACGCCCACTTGGTCGGGATGGCCAACACGATGGTGGATCTGATGACGGCCTCCCAGACCCAGCTCGCCGCAGCCACCCTGGCTCGCGCCAAGGACACACTGTTGCGCGGGTTCACCACCGTCCGCGACGTGGCCGGAGACACCGTGGGGATCAAAAAGGTGATCGACGCCGAACCCGCCCTCGGCCCGCGCATCTACCCCAGCCAGGCCGCGATCTCCCAAACTGCCGGACATGGCGATTTCGGGTTCATCTACGAACGCCCAACCGCTCTGGGCGGCAATGAATCTCGCGGCGAAGCCATCGGCTTCATGCGAGTGGCCGACGGTCCCGACCGCGTCACTGCTGCGGTCCGCGAACAACTCAAACTCGGCGCCTCTCAGATCAAACTGATGGCCGGCGGCGGGGTGGCGTCGCTCTACGACCCTCTCTCCTCGATCCAGTTCACTCCTGAAGAACTGCGGGCCGCGGTGCAGGCGGCTGCCGACTACGGAACTTACGTGGCCACCCACGTGTACAACGTGATAGGAATCCGCCGTGCCGTCGAGGCGGGCGTGAAGTGCATCGAGCACGGCCATCTCGCCGATGAGCCCACGGTTGCCCTGCTCGCCGAACGCGGGGTGTGGCTGTCGACCCAGCCATTCGCCGAGCACGACCACGTTTTCCTCAACGCGGACAGCACAGCGAAGAACCACGAAGTGTGCGAGGGCACCGCGCGGGTGTATGGGTGGGCCAAACAGCACGGGGTCAACCTGGGCTGGGGCACCGATTTACTCTTCCAGCCCGACAAGAATGAACTCCAGAGCGAGATGGTGGCCAGGCTCGGCGAGTACTTCAGCAACGTCGAGGCCCTGAAAATGGTCACATCGGGCAACGCCGAACTGTTGCGCCTGGCCGGCGAGCGCGATCCCTACCGGTCGGCCCGACTGGGCCAGATCACCGCCGGGGCGTGGGCCGACGTGCTGGTGATCGACGGAGATCCCACTGCGGACCTTGGCGTCCTGTCTGACGCCGACTCGGGCATCGTCACGATCATCAAGGACGGTGTGGTGGTCAAGAACACCCTCGGCTAAGGGCGGCTAAGGGTGTAATTGCACAGTCTTGACCGGATAACCTGATCCTGAATGCAGGTTTCCGCTGCGGGAGTCCGGGCAACCGGTCTGAGAAGGTGACATATGGCGTCGCCGACCGCATGACCGTCCGGGTAATGCCGGGCAGGGAGCGAATCGTTGATGAGCGTGCTGTTCACACTGTGGGGTTACGACGTCACGGTGATCGAATTTCTCTCGGTGATCTTGGCCTTCATCGCCATCGGTCTGGGTATTAGGGGGACTCGTTGGACCTGGCCCTTCTACTTCCTGTCCAGCCTGCTCTACGGCTGGCTGTTCTTGCAGGTCCATCTTTTCGCCTCGGCCGCCATGCAGCTGATCTTCATGGTCGCGGCGATCTGGGGCTGGTTCTCCTGGGGTGATGAAGGAGTCCGGGTGCCCGGACGGCTCACCGTCACCCAGCGTGCCGGTGGCGCTGCCGGGGTGCTGATCTTGTGGGCAATGGTGGCGCCCCTGCTCCGCAGCATTGGCGGGGCGGCCAGCTGGGGTGACGCCTTCATGGTGGTGGGGTCGCTTGCGGCTCAGCTTCTGATGGTGCGGCAGAAGGTCGAGACCTGGCCGACTTGGGTCGCGGTGAACACCGTCGGCACCGTGCTCTACGCCACCCAGGGCCTGTATTTCACGTCCATGTTCTACGCGGTCTTGATAATCATGGCGGTGACCGGTTGGCGGGCATGGCAATCACGTGCCATAAGCCATCCGGCCGAGGCACCGGCGGCTGCCCATGGCTGAAGCGGCGCGCTCGGGCTTGATCTCGGTGGTGGGCGGCGAATCGACCGGGAAGTCCACCTTGGCCACCGCACTCGGAGCCCGCTTGCCAGCAGTTGTGGTTGCCGAAGTGCTCCGCACCTGGGTGGACCAGCACCACGGACGAGTCCCGCTGCCACACGAACAAGCGTCGGTAATGGCCACTCAACACGAATCCGAACTCGCTGCGCTACAGCAGGCGGATCGCGACGGATGCCCCTGGGTCATCTCCGACAGTGGTCCGCTCATGACGGCCGTCTACAGCCTGCAGTACTACGACGACGCCAGTCTGTTGCCGCTGGCTTTGGAATGGACGGTGAGCAGCCAGGCGGTGGTGTGGTGCCAGGACGACTTCCCTTGGCAGCCCGACCCGCAACGCGACGGCGCACACGCCCGGACCACCTCGCAGGAGATCCTCGCTGGAGTCTTTACTGATCACCCTTCTTTGCCGCTGCTGGTGGTCCAGGGCTCACTCGATGAGCGGCTGGCAACAGTGCTGAACCAGATCACCGAAGGAAACCTCGACCCGCTCGCTTAGCCTCCGTTGCCGCGAAGAATCTCCGCCGCGCACCGCAAGCGGGTGTGCCCCGTTTCCTGCATGCAGATCCGCACCGGCGACTCGTCCTCCATCGGCGGAAGAGTGGCCGGCGAAGTGGTCAGTACCGGGTTGGGAATCAGGTCCTGATGGGCCGACCACAAGTACCGATTGGTGTACTGCAACTGGGTGCAATACACGGTGGTGCCTTCAGGGGTGGTGCCGGTGGCACCGGGGTCGCTACACCGGGCTCCCACCACGACGGGTACGGCGGCGGTCTGGGCGGCGACGGTGCTGGTGGCCGTCGGGGTTGTCGTGCTGGTCGTCGTGACCGACGTAGTGGTCGGTGTGGCCGTCGTCGTGGTGGCCGCCCTGCTCGTTGTTTCGGTCGTGGAGTCATGTTGCTTCGCGCTCATGACGTCCTCACCCCGAAAGCGGCCCGCGACGAAGGCGACGGCAACCAGGAGAAGCAGCACCGCCAACACTGGGATCACCACTTTCGGCCGCAGCCATGACCCGCTCGCGGTCGATGCAGGCGCACCGCCGATCGGAGCCGTGTCGGCGGCCGGGGTCATCCGCGTTTCGTCGGGCCCGACGGGAAACTCACCGGACAGCGGCTTGGTGATGTGGTGGCTCAGGGCGCGGGCGAAATCCACGCACCGCGCATATCGATCAGCGGGATCCTTCGCCATCGCCTTGCGCAGGGCTGGGTCGAGGTTCGCCAGCTCAGGGCGCCGGTCGGCCAGGCTGGGCGGTGCGGTGGTCAAGCGCTGGCTGATCACCACCGCAGGGTTGGAGTGCTGGAACGGAGGGGAACCTGTCAAAAGGTGATAGGCCGTCGCCGCGAGGGCGTACTGGTCGGCGCGCCCGTCCAGGTCGCGGCCCATCAACTGCTCGGGAGCGGCGTACAGAACCGTGCCCACCGTCATGTTTGTCTGCGTCAGACCGCTGGATTCGTTCTGCCAGCGGGCAATTCCGAAGTCGGCCAACATGATTCGCTGCTCTCCCGACTCCAGCCGGGAGAGCAGTATGTTGGCCGGCTTGACGTCGCGGTGCAGCAGTTGCCGTTGATGTGCATAGTCGAGCGCCTCGGCAACGGCGGTGACGATGTTGAGGACCTCACGTTGCGGCAGACCGTTCGGGTAACTGCCCAACAGCTTGGAGGCATCGGTTCCGTCGACGTAGTCCATCGCGATCCACAACTGGCCATCGACCTGGCCACGGTCGTGCACCGCGACGATGTTCGGATGCCACAAAGTGGCGGCAATGTCGGCCTCACGCTCGAAACGGGCGCGGTACTCGGGGTCGTTACTGACAGAGGCCGGCAATATCTTCAGTGCGTCACGGCGCGGTAGCCGCGGATGCTGGGCGAGGTACACCTCACCCATGCCCCCCGCGCCGAGCAACCGCAGGATGGTGTACCCGGCGAACGTCGTACCCTCAGCCAACGGCATGGGAACGATCCTACAAATCGGACCGACCAGACGGTTCCGCACCGGCGGTGAGGCCGGGATCGGGGCGACGTGCCTGAGGCCTGATCAGTTGTAGTACTCGCAGGCGAGCCCGTCGCCGTCCCTGTCCTGCTTGGAGCAATAGTGATCGCTGCCCTGGGGAATGTTCCCTTCACCGTTCTGGTGGGCCTGGGTGCAGTTTTTCCAGTAGCAGCCATTGCCTGCCAGGGGAATCGGGGCTGCCACATCCGCAGCCACCGTTGGCGCGGGCGTCGCCGCGGAGGCCACCGCCCCCAAATGGGCCATGGGCGCGATCAGCACGCCGACCGCAAACAAGCCAGAGAGGAAGATTCCCCGAAGCACGTTCTTACCTCCCCTTGCGAGTGCGATCCAGCATCCGAACCTGCCCAGTCAGTACTTTAAGTCGCTACACCGATGGCGTACAGCGAAGTAGTCAGCCGCCGGCGTCGGCGGGCAGGGGCTTGTTCCAAACTCTTTGGCTTGAATGGTGTCGACGCCTTCTGGTCAGGTTCCATCACGCAGGGGGCGCCCCGCCGGGTCGCGCACCTTGTCAGTGAGAATCAGGACCGCATCGACGATGCCCCAGATGACCGCGCCGATACCGCAGGTGGCTAAGCCGACAATCAACTGCGCGACACCCAACCCGGTGTAGCCGAGATAAATTCGGCCTATTCCGGTGATCCCGAGAAGACCGAGCAGTTGCAGCAACCCGGCCATCACCTTGGACTTGTCGGACAGCGGCTCTCCGGTCAGCGGATGCCGACCGTAAGGTGCCGCGGAATCGAGGTAGTAGCCAGGCGGGGGGTACGGCCCAGGCGGTGGATAGAGCCCCGGCGGCGGGTAGTACGGCGGCGGCATGCCGTCTTCGATGCCTCCGAACTGCGGCTCGGTCATGCCTTGAGCATGCCAGAGTTCGGCGGCGGGGCAAGACTGCGGCGCCAACTGCGGACCGCAACAACGCTGGTGGCAGGTACAGGATTCGAACCTGTGTAGGCTTCCGCCGACGGATTTACAGTCCGCTCCCATTGGCCGCTCGGGCAACCTGCCTGGGACACTAGAGCCAGGGAACATCCCCGCCTCTGTGCGACTAGCAGGGTACAACGAGGATGTACCCCGGACACAAACCGGCCCGATGCAGAACCCAACCCGAGGAGGCGCCCGTGGCTGATTCAAGCTTCGACATCGTCAGCAAGGTCGACCGCCAGGAGGTCGACAACGCCCTGAACCAGGCCGCCAAGGAGCTGAGCACCCGATTCGATTTTCGCGGCACCGACACCTCGATCACCTGGAAGGGCGACGAGGTGATCGAGATCGTTTCCTCCACTGAGGAACGCGCGAAGGCCGCCGTCGATGTATTCAAGGAAAAACTGATCCGCCGCGACATTTCGATGAAGGCGTTCGATGCCGGTGAGCCGCAGCCATCGGGCAAGACCTACAAGGTGAGTGGCACCCTGAAGCAGGGCATCAGCAGCGAGAACGCCAAAAAAGTCACCAAGCTGATCCGCGACGAGGGCCCCAAGGGCGTCAAGACCCAGATCCAGGGCGAGGAGATCCGGGTGACCTCCAAGAGCCGTAATGACCTGCAGTCCGTCATCGCCCTGCTCAAGGGTGCCGATCTGGAGGTCGCGCTGCAGTTCGTCAACTATCGGTGACTCTCTCGGCAGCAGCGTCCTAATCTGGTGGTGAGCCCGCACACCGGAGGACCGCGATGACCATCACGCCGCAGACCGCCGACATCCCTGCCGAGCAAGACGGCGGCTCCTATGACGTCGTCATCATCGGCGCCGGGATCTCCGGGATCGGCGCGGCCTACCGCCTCGCCGAGTCCGACAACTCCACGCGCTACGTAATTCTGGAACGACGAGAGCGCGTTGGCGGCACCTGGGACCTGTTCCGCTATCCCGGAGTGCGGTCGGACTCCTCCATCTTCACTTTGAGTTGGCCGTGGGCGCCATGGACGGGTAAGGAGTACGTGGCCGACGGTGACATCATCCGCGATTACATCGAGGACACCGCCCGCAAGCACGGTATCGACCAACACATCCGGTTCCGCACCACCGTCGTATCGGCTGACTGGGACTCGACCACCGACACATGGACCATCCACGTCACCGAGAACGGCAGCCCAAAGACCTACCGTGGCCGCTTCGTGTTCTTCGGATCCGGCTATTACAACTACGACCAGCCCTACGACCCGGACTTCCCGGGTCTCGAGTCGTTCGGGGGCACCGTCGTGCACGCCCAGCACTGGCCCGAAGATCTGGACTACACCGGCAAAAGGATCGTGGTGATCGGCTCGGGCGCCACCGCCGTCTCACTGGTGCCGGCGCTGGCCCGCAAGGCCGCCCACGTCACCATGCTGCAGCGCTCACCGGGCTACCTGTTCTCCTTTCCACGTATCAACCCGGTGCTGGAACCCATCCGGAAGCGGTTGCCGCGCAACATCTCCTACCGGATCATCCGCGCCTACGCACTGTCGCTGGAGAAGTTGATCTGGGTGTTCGCCCGTCGCGCGCCGACCAGGATGAAGAAACTGGTGCGCTGGCAGAACACAAGAGAGCTCCCGCCCGGCTATCCGGTCGAGCGGGACTTCAAGCCGCGCTACAACCCGTGGGACCAACGCCTTTGCGTGGTGGCCGACGGTGACGTGTTCACCGCGATCAGGGAGGGCAGCCTGGAAGTGGTGACCGACCACATCGACCATGTCGACGCCACCGGCGTGGCGTTGAAGTCGGGTCGACATCTTGCGGCCGACATCATCGTCAAGGCCACCGGGTTGAACCTGCTGGCCCTGGGCGGGGTGCGGATCAGTGTCGACGGTACCGAGGTCAAGCCGCAGGAGCGCTTCTCCTACAAGGCGCACATGCTGGAGGACGTGCCCAATCTCATCTGGTGCATCGGCTACACCAACGCCTCCTGGACCTTGCGCGCCGACATGACCGCGCGCTCCGCCGCCCGCCTCATCGAGTACATGAAGGCCCACGGCTACACGCACGCCTACCCGCATTTGCCCGCCGGGCCGATGCCGGAGAAGCCGACGTGGGATCTGCAGTCCGGCTACGTGATGCGCAACGCGCACGCCTTGCCGCGGTCGGGCACCAAGCGGCCGTGGGTGGTGCGACAGGACTTTGTCGCCGACGCCATCGACCACCGGTTCATGGACAAGATCGACGAGAACATGGTGTTCGGACGGACGGCTCAGCCGGCGCTCGTCGGGTAGCCGGGGTGGCCTCCGGCCGCCAACGTGACGGAACTAGCCATGAACCCCAGCCCCCCGTACTACGTTGACAGCCATGACAGCTGATCGTCGCCAACCACAGGTCGTCGTACTGGGCGGAGGGTCCTGGGGCACCACCGTCGCATCAATCTGTGCGCGCCGGGGGCCGACCTTGCAATGGGTGCGCTCGGTGGAGACGGCGGAGGACATCAACAAGAACCACCGGAATTCCGAATACCTCGGAGACGAAGTCAAGCTGCCCGAAAGCCTGAGAGCAACAAACGATTTCAATGAGGCCGCCAACTGCGCCGATGTGATCGTGATGGGTGTCCCATCCCATGGGTTTCGCAGCGTCCTCAACGAGTTGGCCAAGGAACTGCGCCCCTGGGTACCGGTTGTCAGCCTGGTCAAGGGGCTCGAGCAGGGCACCAACATGCGGATGAGCCAGATCGTCGAAGAGGTGCTGCCTGGCCATCCGGCGGGCATTCTGGCCGGGCCGAACATCGCCAAGGAGGTCGCAGAAGGCTACGCGGCCGCCGCAGTATTGGCGATGCCGGACCGCAACCTTGCCGCAAACCTGGCAAGCATGTTCCGCACCAGCCGGTTCCGGACTTACACCAGTGACGACGTCGTAGGGGTTGAGATCGCCGGCGCGCTGAAGAACGTCTACGCCATCTCCGTCGGCATGGGCTATGCGCTGGGCATCGGCGAGAACACCCGCGCCATGGTCATGAGCCGCGCAGTGCGCGAGATGTCCAAGCTCGGCGAGGCCATGGGGGGTCAGCGCGACACCTTCTCCGGACTTGCCGGCATGGGTGACCTGATCGTGACCTGCACTTCCAAGCGCAGCCGTAACCGCCACGTCGGCGAGGAGTTGGGTTCGGGCAAGACCGTCCAGGAGATCATCGCCGGCATGAACCAGGTGGCCGAAGGCGTCAAGGCCGCCAGCGTCATCATGGAGTTCGCCGACAAGTACGGCATCACCATGCCGATCGCCCACGAGGTGGACGCCGTGGTCAACCACGGTTCAACCGTGGAGCAGGCCTACCGCGGGTTGATGGCGCGGACGCCCGGGCACGAGGTCGACGGCACGCCGTTCTGACCCGGAACTACACCTCAGAGCCCGGACTCCTATCCGGGCATGCCGTTGTTGAACGGACTGGTGCCCTGCGGTCGGTCCAGGAGCGGCACGACATCGTTGATGTAGCTGCCCGCCGGCCCGACGACGAAGCCGACCTGGTCGCGGCTGTTTACGCACGCCATCGACCCGGTGCCGTCCACCCCGCAGCTGATCTCGCGGAAGCTCAACCGGGTATTGGGTGGCAACGCCTTGGCCCCGTCGGCACCGAACACGGGGCGGGCAGTGGTGCTGAATCCCGGTGACCCCGCAGGTCCACCGCTCACCAGGTTCGCCCCGCCGGGGGCGCCCGGAAGCGTACCGCTACAGCCGTAACCACCGGTTTGCCGGTTGATCGCGCACGTCACTCCGGCCGGTCCGGCGAAGAGGTACATGGTGCCGTCCATCACCGAATAGGGCACCGGACTGATCGGCGTGTAGGCGTTCACATCGGGCAATGGTTGGGCCGGCGGCGGGTCGACACTCGGGGTTGGATCGGCCCAAGCTGCCGGAGGCGCGGATAACAGCGCGGCCACACCGACTCCGATCACGGCCAGCAGACTCCGATTCACCATGAATCTCACCGTACCGAAGCCGGCCCGCAACAAACTAACCCTTGCAACCCCGCTGGTAGGCTTTAAACTTAAGGGCACGTAGACGAGATTTAGATGGACCCTGAGAAGTTCGGAAAGGCTGTTGGCGTGAACCGGCACCTCAAAGACACGCTGCGCGCTAGCGCAACGGTGGTTGGTGCTGCCGCAGGCCTCATGGTTCTGGGCTACTCGGTGCAGTCCACCGACGGATTCGTACACACTGATTTGACAGGCCCCTTGGGCTTGTTCGGACCGGGCGCCCTGGAGAACGAGACCGACATCCTCGCGATCGGCAACGGTCCCAGCGATGCCGCCGCGCTGGCCTCGCTCCTGAAGGTCGCGTCCCCCAACACGAAGGCCGGCAATACGTTCGCCGCCAGTTCGACCCCGACCATCAGCCAATTGCCCCCGGCCCCGCTGCCTGCGCCCGTTGCCGCCGGCCCCGTCGCGCAGCAGGCGGCTCCGATGGAGACCACCCCGGTGGTCGACGCAGACGGCAAAGTGGACTGCACCGGCGCGGTGAGTTGCCTGCTTGACCCACGGACCAACATCACGACGGTTACCTACGCCGACGGCACGATGGCAATGGTTCAGATGATCAACGGCATGACGCTGGTCACCTACCAGAACGTCAACGACAAGAACCAGCCCAAGACGCAGGTGCCGTCGACCAATACGGCTCCCCTGCCGGTGGCCGCCTCCCCGGCCAAACCGGTGCCATCCCCGCTGGCGTCAGTGTCGGTTCCCGCAACGACCGACGCCTCGGCCGACCCCCCTGACGTCGACTCAGTTCCTGCAGTCAACCCAGGACCACCCGCCACGGTTTCGCCCTCACCGCCGGCAGTAGCAACCGGCCCGAGCGCCACCCGGCCACGGGTCACCATCACGAAGCCTCCGCAGGACTACAACCCTCCGCGGCCGCGGCAGCCTTCATATAACGGATCCAGCGCCCTCGACACTGTCAGGGAGGCTTTGAAGTCCGTTGTTGACGCAGTCGGAAAAGCGGTCAATCCGGGCGCCTCCACCGCGGTCAACCCGGGTAACTCCACCGCGGTCAACCCGGGTAACTCCACCGCGGTCAACCCGGGTAACTCCACCGCGGGCAACCCGGGTAACTCCACCGGGAGCAAGCGCGGAACCAACACCCCGGGCTGATCGACCCGAACCGCTTGGGCCAACCGGTTAGCCGCCGGCCATCTTCTCCAGACGCGCGATCCGTTCGTCGATCGGAGGGTGGGTGGAGAACAGCCTGCCCATGCGGTCCCCGGAGCGGAACGGGTTCGCGATCATCAGGTGCGCCTGGTCGGCCAGCCGAGGCTGGTCCGGCAGCGGAGCCATCTCAACGCCGCCGCTGATCTTCCGCAGCGCGGAGGCCAATGCCAGCGGATCACCGGACAATTCAGCTCCGGACTCATCGGCCTGATACTCCCGTGACCGCGAGACAGCCATCTTGATTAAGGTGGCAGCGAACGGCCCGAGCAACGAAACCAGAAGCAGAGCAATCGGATTCGGGCCGTTGCCCTGCCGGTTGCCACCGCCGGAATAGGAGGCGAACATCGCCATCTGGGCAAGGCCGGTGATGATCGACGCCATCGCGCCGGCCACGCACGAGATCAGGATGTCGCGGTTGTAGACGTGCGATAGCTCATGGCCTAACACCGCCCGCAGCTCACGCTCGTTGAGGATGTCGAGAATGCCGGTGGTGCAACACACCGCGGCGTTGCGGGGATTGCGGCCGGTGGCAAAGGCATTGGGGTTGTTGGTCTGCGCGATGTAGAGCCTGGGCATCGGCTGGTGAGCGGTGGTGGCCAACTCTTTCACGATCGCGTAGATCTGTGGCGCCTGCACCTCGGTGATCGGCTGGGCGTTCATGGCTCGCAGCGCCAGTTTGTCGCTGTTGAAGTAGACGTAGAGGTTCATGCCGACCGCCATGAGGATCGACAGGTACAACACGTTGCGGCCGAACAGTCCACCGATGAAGACGATCAGCGCCGACATGCCGACAAGCAGAAAGAACGTCTTCATTCGGTTCGCAGTCGGATGCCACGTCATCGAGATCCTCCTAGAACGGGTCTTCGGCAGACTAACGTCTGGACGGGGTTCGCGGGTTCCGGATTCGCTTAACCGTGGCGGTTGACGGTGTAGTCCACCAACGAAGCCAGGGCCTGGCGTCCCGGGCCGTCGGGAAGCCCATCAAGCTCGTCGCGGGCCTGCTCCGCGTACTGCAGCACGGTCTTCTTCGCCGCGGCGATACCACCCGAGGCCCGCAGCAGCATCAGCGCCTCGGCCAGCGTGTCATCGTCAGCGATCGGGGCTTTGAGCAGGTCACGCAGCCGGTCGGCGTGGGGGCCGGCCTCCTGCAGCGCGAACAGAACGGGAAGGGTGTGGACCCCCTCGCGCAGGTCGGTGCCGGGCAGCTTTCCGGATTCGTCGGGGTCGGCCTCGATATCGATGATGTCGTCGGAGATTTGGAACACCGTGCCGACGATTCCGCCGAGCCGGCCCAGCCGCTCGATCTGGTCGTCGGTGGCGCCGGAGAATGTCCCGCCGAAACGGCCCGATGCAGCAATCAAACAGGCCGTCTTCTCCGAGATGACCCTGAGGTAGTGCGAGACGTCGTCATCGCCTTGCGCGGGACCCTTGGTTTCGCGCATTTGGCCGGTGACCAACAGGGCGAAGGTCTCGGCCACGATGCGCACCGCATCCGGCCCCAGGCTCGCGACCAGCCGCGAGGCCGTTGCGAACAGGTAGTCACCCGCCAGGATCGCGATGTTGTTGCCCCATCGGGCGTTGGCGCTCGGCGCACCGCGGCGAACCTGTGCCTCGTCCATGACATCGTCGTGGTACAGCGTGGCCAGGTGGACCAGTTCGATCACCGCGCCGGCAACGGTGACCTCCCAGGTCTCCGGGTTGGGCCCGCAGTGCGCGGACAACACGGTGAACAACGGGCGGAAGCGTTTGCCGCCGGCCTCGAACAAGTGCAGCGCGACCTCGGTCATCAGGGTGTCGCCGCCACTCAACTCGGCGGCGATCAGATCCTCGACGCGGGCCACGCCGTCACGCACACTCTGCGCAAAGTCCGGGTCACCGAAGTCCACCCCTGCGACCACGCTCGCTGGTGTCCTCACCCTGCCAACATACTGGGAGGCGTGGATGGGCTGTCAGGTGAGGTGGACCAGCGGACAGGGGCGCAGCGCCTGAAGGCCGAACTGGTCGTGGTTGGGGCTGGACCGGCGGGAGCGTCGACCGCCGCGTGGGCGGCGCGCGCCGGTCGAGAGGTGCTGCTGGTCGACTCCCGCGAATTTCCTAGGGACAAGCCCTGCGGCGACGGGCTGACCCCACGCGCCGTTTCCGAATTGCAGCGCTTAGGACTCGGAGACTGGCTCGACGGGCACATCCGCCACCACGGGCTTCGGCTGACCGGATTCGGCTCCTCGATGGAGGTGCCCTGGCCGGGCCCCTCGTTCCCGGCGTGGAGTTCAGCGGTGCCGCGCACCGAACTCGACGACAGGGTGCGCAGAGCCGCCGGGGATGCCGGGGCAGGCATGCTGCTGGGCTGCAAGTGCGTTGACGTGATTCGGGATTCGGCCGGTCGGGTCACCACGGTGGTGCTGGCCGACGGCCGGGCGATCGATTGCCGATGGCTGGTGGTCGCCGACGGAGCCCGTTCGACGCTGGGTCGGGTACTGGGTCGACAGTGGCATCAGGAAACGGTGTACGGGGTGGCAGCGCGGGGCTACCTTGCCTCGCCGCGCGCTGACGAGCCGTGGATCTCCTCGGACCTGGAACTGCGCTCGGCGGAGGGGCAGGTGCTGCCCGGGTACGGCTGGATCTTCCCGTTGGGCAACGGCGAGGTGAACATCGGAGTCGGGGCCTTGGCCACGCTCAAGCGTCCTGCGAACGTTGCGCTGCGGCCGCTGATGGCCCACTACACATCGCTCAAAGCTGACTCGTGGGGTTTCTCCGGGCCACCGCGGGCCATGGCTTCGGCACTATTGCCGATGGGCGGGGCAGTCTCCGGAGTGGCCGGGCCGAACTGGATGCTGGTGGGCGACGCCGCGGCATGCGTCAACCCCTTGAACGGCGAGGGCATCGACTACGGCCTGGAAACCGGGCGCCTGGCCGCCTCGATGCTGGGCACTCCCGGGTTGGCCCTGGCCTGGCCGGCACTGCTGCAATCGCACTACGCACGCGGATTCTCGGTGGCCCGCCGCCTCGGGCTCCTGCTGACCTTGCCGAGGTTCTTGCCGATCGCAGGTCCGCCGGGGATGCGCTCGACCCGGGTGATGGATATCGCGGTACGGGTGATGGGCAACCTGGTGACCGACGATGACGCCGACTGGGTGGCGCGGGCGTGGCGGCTCTCCGGCGCGTTTTCGCGGCTATTCGACCGGCGAAAGCCGTTCAGCTAGTTGCTTTCCGAACCACCTTGGTGGCGAGGAACACACCCAGGCCGTATCCGAGGGCGATCACCGCGAGTCCCGCCGCGGGCCAGGGCCACATGGTGGCATGGTGCCGGGCTGCTTCGATGATGCCGACGATGGCACCGATGAGGCCGAGTGCCACGGCAGTTCCGATGACCGCGTATGCCCACCACAGCGCAGACAGCCGGGGCTTCTCGCCGGCCGAATCAGTGGCCATCAGCAGAAAAGGCGAACTGAACACTGCGGCACCGGCAGCAAGCAGAGCCAGGATGGACAGCGCGGCGGTGGCCAGGACGTCAATCACGGACGGCGGCGTGTAACGCGACAATTCCGCCGGTGAGGTTGCGCCACCGCACCTGCGACCAGCCGGCGTCCTCGATGCGACAGGCCAACGCCCGCTGATCCGGCCAGGCCCGGATGGACTCGGCAAGGTAGACGTAGGCCTCGGGGTTGCTCGACACGGCGCTGGCCACTCGCGGTAGCGCCCGCATGAGGTACTCCTTGTAGACGGTCGAGAACACCGGCACGGTCGGGGTGGAGAACTCGCACACCACGAGCCGACCGCCCGATCGGGTGACCCGGGCCATTTCGCGCAAGCCCGCTACGTGGTCGACGACGTTGCGCAGGCCGAAGCTGATGGTGACCGCATCGAAGGTCGAGTCGGCGAACGGGAGCCTGGTGGCGTCAGCGGCGACCTTGGGCACCGCCCGATGCGCACCCGCGTGCAGCATCCCGACCGAGAAGTCGGCGGCCACGCACCACGCACCGGATTTCGCGAGCTCGACGGTGGACACCGCGGTCCCGGCGGCCAGGTCGAGCACGGTATCGCCGGGGTTGAGTTGCAGCGCCTCCCGGGTGGCCCGTCGCCAGTACCGATCCTGCCCCCCGGAGAGCACCGTGTTGGTGATGTCGTAGCGCCGCGCCACCCCGTCGAACATCGACGCGACGTCGCGGGGATCCTTCTCCAGGGACGCACGGCTCACGGGGATGACGGTACCGGCGCCAGCAGGGCTGCGGCACCTCCCGGGGTCACAATCGCGCCGGATTTCCCGACCACCCCGTGAATCGAGGGGGGTCGCTCAAACGTGCACGGTTATGCAGTGCTGGCTCGCCGTGAGCGCCGCAATGACTGTTCGACCATTCTGTCGCTGAGATGAATCAACCGATCCTCATGCCCAGCCGGCATGGTGTATGCCAATTTGCGCAACTCGATGGCGAAGCCGTGCAGATCCCGGCGAACCGACTCATCGCTCATGCTTTCCAGGATGCCCCGGGTTCCTCTGACTGAAACCCCGTGTCAGGGACATCACAGGCACCATTCAGGTGATGCTCCAGCCGCACCAGCCCGGCCAGCAGCAGGGCACCTATCGCCCAGGCCGTCACCGCGGTCGAACCGGCCGGGATGATCGCCAGCGAGGCGTTGCGGTCCTTGACTCGGACCAGGTTGGGGCTGTTCCTGTCGTATTCGACATAGATTCTCATGCCCTTGGCAAGCTCCGAGGGATACAACACCCCCAACTCCGGCCGGTAGGTGACCCGGTCGGGCGTGACGAACTCGATCGTCGAGCGCCGCGGCCCGGCCGAGAGCACTTCGGCCTCGGCGGTGCCCATGTTCCGCTCGATCTGCCTGTCGTTCCGCCACGCCCCCGCCACCAGCAAAACCGCTTGCAGGGTGACGATTCCCATCAGAATCCAGACCGCGGTCTTGGCCCAGCGCAACGCTTTTCGCTGCCCCGTGTCCTTCAGGTCGGGATTCCGCCGGGGCAGCGCCGACTCGACGACAGGGCCCAGCCAATCTCCCGGCCGCTTGATCACAGGGCCGCTCGGATAGAGGCGTGCAGCTGGCGCAGTGTCGAACGGTCCGCTTTGACCTCCAGAACCCGGATGCCGTCGTGCGGCTCGGCGAGCACGTCAGCCAAGCCCGTACCGACATCGCTGGAGAGCTCGACCTGCCGCGCTTCCACGTGGTAGGCCCGGCACAGCGCACCGACGTCGACGTCGTGCGGGGTGCCGAAGATCCGCGACGACACGTCGGAGAAACGGGGGTCGCCCTGCTCGAGGAGTTCGAAGATGCCACCGCCGTTGTCGTTGGACACCACGATGGTGAGGTTTCGCGGACTGGGCTCGGTCGGGCCGATCAGCAGGCCGGAGGCGTCGTGGACGAAGGTCAGATCGCCCAGAAGTGCGATGGTCCGCTGGCCGTACGCGAGAGCCGCCCCAATAGCAGTCGACACGGTGCCGTCGATCCCGGCCGCACCACGGTTGGACCGCACCGCCACTCCGTTGGCATTCAGCCCGACCAGCGCGGCGTCGCGCACCGGGTTCGATGCGCCCAGCACCAGCTGGTCGCCCGGCTTGAGAGCGTCGACGACGGCCGCAGCGACGTGCAGGCCGGTGGCCAGCGGGTGGGCCTTGAGTTGCTGACGCACGACTTTGTTGGCGTGGGCGTTGGCCTCGGCGCATCGCCGCAGCCATTCCGGGTCGGGTGTGCCGGTGGTTTCGGCACGCGTGCCGGTCGCCGTCGAGTTGCCCGAAACGTCCGGCCAGCGCGGTCCGGTGGTCAACGCGAACACCGCGATTTCCGGGTCGGCCAGCAGTGCCGACACCGGCCGGTGCAGGGTCGGACGGCCCAGCATGATCACCTGCTTGGGCCGCATCGCGATGAGGGCCAGCGGATGCAGCGGGTTAGCCGCGTACGGTGCGGTGGGCTCAGCGACGGTGGGCAGGTGCGCCAGGTTGGGGTGTGCACCTGCCCCGTGGCCGGCGACGACGACGGTGTCGGGGGTGAGGTCGATGGGCAGGGGCTGGTCGAATGTCACCGGCGGGGTGTAGGTCCAGGACTTCCCGTCGGGCCTTCCGTGTGGAATATCAACCGAATCCTGATCCGGCACAAGAGGTTCCCGCAAGGGGATGTCGAATTGCACGGGTCCGGCGTTGGCCGTGCGCGCACCGGTGGCTGCCGTAAGCACCCGGCAGGTGGCTGAGCGCCACTGCGCATTTTGCGCATCGAATCGAAGCGGCGCATTTTGCGCATCGAGCACCTCCGGTTGGTCTTCAGCCAGACCCAGGCTGACCGCGGTGCGCAACTGGGTGCCGAAGTAGCCGAGCTGCTCGATGGTCTGATTGGCCCCGGTCCCCAGCAGTTCGTAGGGCCGGTTGGCGCTCAAGAGGATCAACGGAACGCGCGCGTAGTTCGCCTCGACCACGGCAGGGCCCAAGTTGGCCACGGCGGTGCCGGAGGTCATCGCGATGGGCACCGGCCGGCCACTACCCAGCGCCAGGCCGATAGCCAGGTAGCCGGCGGTGCGTTCGTCGATGCGGACGTGCAGTCTCAGCCGTCCTGTGCGGTCGGCGTCGGCCAGCGCGAAGGCCAGTGGAGCGTTGCGGCTGCCCGGGCACAGCACGACGTCGCGCACCCCGCCGCGAATGAGTTCGTCGACGACTATTCGCGCCTGCGCCGTCGAGGGATTCACCCCTACAGCGTGTCACAGCCTTCGGGTGGAGCATCCGTCACCCAAACCGACAAACGGGCGCGGAAATGCGAGTAGATCGCACCAAAACGTCGAGTTCGACGTGCGGGTCAGATGAGCGTGCCTGCGAAAAACTGCAGCATGGCCGAGTTGACCGCCTCCGGACGCTCCAAGAACCCGAGGTGGCCGGCGTTAGCAATCTGGACATAGCGACCCTTGGGAATGGCGTCACCGACCTCCTTGCCGAGGGCGGCCGGGGTGATCAGATCGTCGGCGAAACCGATCACCAGCACCTCGCTGCGGATCGAGCGGTAGGCGGGCAGCCGGTTCTCCCGGGGGGCAACGCCGATCTGCGCCCGCCAACCCGGGGTGCGCTTCATCGGGAAGGCCATGAACATTTCCAACCACTCCTCGATCGCCGGGGAGTTGATGGTCCTGGGCGAAAAGTTCTCCAGGATACGGACTTTCGCGGCGTAAGCGGCCGGTAACTCGATGCCGGCGTCGTCCAGCTCGAGGTCGGCTGTGCGGAACGCGATACGGGTGGTGTCGATTCGACCGCGAGTGCCCATCAGCACGGCCTGGGTCACCAGGTCGGGGCGGGCGAGCATGAGTTCCTGGGCGATGAACGCGCCCATCGACATCGCCACCACGCGGGTCGGGCCGCCAATCACCGATTCGATCAGTTCGGCGGTGTCGCCCACCACCTGCTCGGTGGTGAACCCGTCGGCGTTCTCAGTGGCGCCGACACCGCGGTTGTCGAAGGTGACGCAGCGGTACCCAGCTGCCACGAAGGCCGGGACCTGATAGATGTGCCAGGTGCGGCCAGCTCCGCCGGTGCCGGCGATGAAGAGCACTGGGTCCCCGGAGCCCTTGTCGTCGTAGGCCAGGTTGGTCACTCGCGCGAGGCTACACTGCCCACTTTCCGACGCCGAGTTCGACGATTTGGTGGGTTTCACTCGACTTTCTTCGCCCGTTTGTCGGTTTGGGCGAGGAGGGGGAGGAGGGGGAAGCACTCCCGGACGCGGGTGATCCACCAGTCGCGGCGGTCGGGGGCAGCAGCCAGGGCCGCCAGCCGGGCTGGGTCGGGGACGACGTCGACGACGGGCAGGTGACCGTCGACGACGTTCAGTTCGGCTACGTCCTCGATGAACAGCCCGCCGGTGCCCAGACCGCAGGCGTGCTCCAACCGGGGCAGGGCGGCCGCGGCGGCCAGGCCGGTGCCGATGCCCACAGCCGAATCCAACGCACTGGAGACCACCACCGGGATGTCGATCTGTTCGGCGATGTCGAGCATCGGACGTACGCCGCCGAGTGGCGCGACTTTGAGCACCGCGATATCGGCGGCATGCGCGCGCACCACGGCCAGTGGGTCGGAAGCCTTGCGGATGCTCTCGTCGGCGGCCACCTTGACCTGCACCCGTCGACGCACCTCGGCCAGTTCGGCCACGCTGCGGCAGGGCTGTTCGATGTACTCCAGCGGACCGCCGACGGTCAGCGCATGGGCCGCTGCAACCGCCTGGTCCACCGTCCATCCGCCGTTGGCGTCCACCCGCACGGTCGGGACCGCGCGGCGGACGGCCTCGACCCGGGCGACGTCGTCAGCCAGCGTCTGCCCCGGTTCGGCGACCTTCACTTTGGCCGTCCTCGCCCCCGGAAACCGGGCCAGCACCTCCGGAACCTGCCCGGCGGGCACGGCGGGAACGGTGGCGTTGACCGGGATCCGCTTCCGCAGTGCGGGAGTCGCTGTCCCGTAAGCGGACTCGATCCCCGCGGCCAGCCAGTGTGCAGCTTCAGCCGGCCCGTATTCCGGGAACGCGGAGAATTCACCCCAGCCGGACGGACCGTCGAGGAGCGCGACCTCACGCACCGTGATGCCGCGGAACCGAACCCGCATCGGCAGGGAAACGACGTGCAGCCGATCGAGCAGGTCGTCCAGGAACATCAGATCGCGCGGTCTTGGTTCTCCCAGTAGGGCTTTCGCAGATCCTTCTTGAGCAGCTTGCCGGTGGGGTTGCGCGGCAGGGCGTCCATGATCTCGATGCTCTTGGGGCACTTGTAGCGGGCCAGCCGCTCCCGGCACCACTCCAGCAATTCGGCCTCGCTGGTGCTGGCCCCTGCGCTCAGTTCGACCACGGCCTTGACCGATTCGCCCCACTTGGGGTCGGGGATGCCGAACACGGCGGCGTCGAGCACCGCGGGATTGTCGGTCAACGCCCGCTCGACCTCGACGGAGTAGATGTTCTCGCCGCCGGAGATGATCATGTCCTTGAGCCGGTCCTCGACGAAGACGAACCCGTCGGGGTCGACTCGGCCGATATCACCGGTCCGGAACCACCGATCCTCGGTGATCGCCTCGGCGGTGGCCTCCGGCTTGTTGTGGTAGCCCCTCATCAATTGCGGCGTGCGGAACCACAATTCTCCCGCGGTTCCAGGCTCGACGTCCTCCAACGAACCGGGATCGACTACGCGCACCTCCACCTGGTTCATCGGCTGACCGGCGCTGACCAGCCGTTCCGGATGGGCCGCATCGCGGTGCGCCTCGGGGCTGAGCTGGGTGACTGCGCCGCAGACCTCGGTCAGCCCGTACACCTGGACGAAGTCGGTGTCCGGCAACGCCTTCAACGCATCCTTGAGCAGTGCGTGCGGCATCGGGGAGGCGCCGTAGACGAAGGTTCGCAGGCGGCCGAACAGTTTGACCGCGTCCGGGCCCGACTCCAGGACCTTCCCCAGCACGGCCGGCACCAGGAAGGTGCGGGTGGCCCCTTGCATGATCCCGGCCATCAACGTCATCCCGTCGGCCTCGCGGGTCATGATCGTGGTCACGCCGGCGTAGAGGGTGAACTGCACGAACGAGGTCCCGCCGACATGGAACAGCGGCATCGCCACCAGAGTCTTGTCGTCCTCCTCGAATTCGAAGGTGGCGGAGTTCAGGGTGTGGGCGATGAGGTTCGCCTGGGTGAGTTCGATGCCCTTCGGCTTACCGGTGGTGCCCGAGGAGTACATGATCACGCAGACGTCGTCGGGGCTGACCTCAGGTCCCTGGGCGTGCGGGGCGGACGCGGCCAGGATGGCCTCGTACTCGTCGCCCTCTCCCCCCTCCGGCGTGACGTTGATGATGTGCTCGACCCCGGTCAGGTCACCACGGATCTTGTCGATCGACCCGCGCAGGTCCTCGCCGACGACGAGCAACTTCGCGCCACAGTCGTTGATGACGTAGTCCATCTCAGCCCCGGCCAACCGGAAGTTGATGATCGCGGTGGCTGCCCCCAACGACGCAGCGGCCATGGTCAACTCGATGCAGGCAGGGTGATTCTTGTCCAGGAACGCCACCACGTCACCGCGGCCGACGCCGCGCTCGACCAGCGCACCCGCCAGTCGGCGGACGCGATCGTTCAACTGCCCCCAGGTGAAGCTGCGGCCCAGGTAGGACATTGCCTCGGCATCGGGCTTGACCTCAGCCCAGTGCGTCAGCGGGTCGTCAAGAAAGCGGGGTACGTAAGTCTGCTGCATACCCGACAGGGTGCCATGTCAGGTCGCTCCAGCACTGCGCTTCGGGCGGAGTAACACCATCGCGACGACAATCGCCGCCACCGGCACGGCCGTCATGATGAGGCTGACGTCGTGGATGGCCGCCAGCCAGCTCTGGGAAGCCTCGGACACCACCCAGCGAGCCTGTTCGGGATCGAGCAGCTCGCTGCCGGCCACCGGGTTGGGGGCGCCGCCGTGGGCGACGCGCAGCGCTTCGCGCGCCTGCTCCTCGCTGATGCCTGAGCCTTCGAGCTTGCGTCGGCCGTCACGGAGAAACAGCGTGGTGCCGACGAGTGCGAACAACGCCGGTCCCAACGAATAGGCGGCCTGCCCGACGGCAGGCTTGACCGCCGACACCACCCCACCGAGCTCGGGTGGCGCGCTGGACATCATGATCGTCGACTGCGGGGTCTGGACCACCGCTCCCCCGACCGCGTTGAGCGCCACCGCCGCGCCCAGCACCGCGATCGCGGTGTGTTCGTCGAACAGCACCGGAATCGCCATGCTGACCGCCAGGATCCCCAGCCCTGTCACCAGCACCGCACGCTCGCCGAAGCGAGCGGTGGCCTTTCCGGCGGCGACAGCGGCCACCGAAGCGATGAGCATGGCCGGGACGAGAAGCACGCCGAGCACCTCCGGCGACTTACCCCTTATCGTCACCAGGTAGTAAGCGAACAGGATGGTGCCGCCACCGCCGAGGAAGTTGAAGGTCGCGCCGGCGATCAGCGCGGCGTCGAAGCGGCCGGATCGGAAGATGCGCATATCCAGGGCGGGAGTACTGGTGTGCAGTTCCCACCGCACGAACGCCACCCCCAGTGCCAATCCCAAACCAATCAGGCCCAGCGCTCCCACGTTGAGACCGCCTTGCAGTTCGGTCAATCCGTAGATGGTGGTTACCAGCGCCGCAGCGATCAGCAGGATGCCGATGATGTCCAGCTTGCGCTGGTCCCGAACAGTTTCCGGCACGAATTTCAGAGTGATCACCAGGGTGAGCGCGGCCAGCACCGGAGTAACCAGGAAGCAGGTTCGCCAACCGTAGTGAGTCGCCAGCCAACTTCCCAACGCGGGCTGGAAGACCGTCAGAGCATGTCCGGCACCGAGGTAGGCCGCGATGGCGGCGGCTCGACCCGCCGGCGCGAACACCGCGTTGATAATCGCCAGGGAGAGCCCGAGGACGAACGCGAAGGCGATCCCGAGACCTGCACGGGCGATGAGCAACACGCTCACATGCTGTGCGACCGCGCCGAGCAGACCGAAGGCAATCGAACCGTAGATCCCGATGACGAACATCCGCTTCATGCCGGCCAGGTCGCCGAGCGCTCCGGCACCGAGCACCGCGGCAGCCAGGGTCAGCGTGCACAGGCTGGCCAGAAAACTGGCCATGCTGGGGGTGAAGTGGAGCCCCTTCTGCACCGCGGCGAGGTTGGTCGACAGGATGGTCGGGTCGGCGGCGGTGATGCTGTACCCGAGCCCCATGGCCAGGATCGTCATCGTTGCGGCCAGACCGGTGACGTGTTCCTGCTCAGCCATCAGGCGATGTTAACGCCGGGAAGCCTCCTAATCTGGTGTCATGCCCAAGGATCTCCTGCGCCATCCTTTGCACGCCGGCCATCTCACCGTCGGGGCGCTCGGCAGGCACCGGGACTCGCCGGTGCTGTTTCTCGGCGACACCACCCTTACCGGAGGTGAGCTCGCCGACCGGATCAGCCAGTACATCCAGGCGTTCGAGGCGCTCGGAGCAGGTACCGGCAGTTGCGTCGGCCTGCTGTCGCTGAACCGCCCCGAGGTTCTGATGGTCATCGGCGCCGGACAGACCCAGGGCTACCGGCGAACGGCACTGCATCCGCTGGGCTCACTGGACGACCACGCCTACGTACTGACCGACGCGGAGGCGACGTCGTTGATCATCGACCCGAACCCGATGTTCGTCGAACGAGCGCTGCGCCTCCTCGCGAAGGTGCCGTCGCTGGCGCAGGTGCTGACGCTGGGGCCGGTGCCCGCCGAATTGGCGCACGTCGGCGTCGATCTAGTCGCCGAGGCAGCCAGATACGAACCGAAACCGTTGGCGGCCAAAGACTTACCCCCTGAACACATCGGGGGCTTGACCTATACCGGGGGAACCACCGGCAAACCCAAGGGTGTCATCGGCACGGTCGGCTCGATCTTGGCGATGACAACGATCCAGCTGGCCGAGTGGGAGTGGCCGGAGCAGCCGCGGTTCCTGATGTGCACGCCGCTCTCACACGCCGGGGCGGCGTTCTTCACTCCGACGATCGTGAAGGGCGGCCAAATGATCGTGCTGCCCAAGTTCGACCCGGCCGAGGTATTGGCCACCATCGAAGCGCGGCAGATCACGGCGACCATGCTGGTTCCGTCGATGATTTACGCACTGCTGGATCATCCCGACTCGCACACCCGTGACCTGTCGTCTCTGGAGACTGTCTACTACGGCGCATCGGCGATGAACCCGGTCCGGCTGGCTGAGGCGATCGACAGGTTCGGCCCGATCTTCGCGCAGTACTACGGGCAGTCCGAGGCGCCGATGGCGATCACCTACCTTGCCAAGACCGACCATGACGCGAAGCGGCTGACGTCCTGCGGCCGACCCACCCTCTTCGCCCGCACCGCGTTGCTGGACGGTGACGGCAAGCCGGTTCCACGGGGCGAGGTGGGTGAGATCTGTGTGTCCGGGCCGCTGCTGTGTGGCGGGTACTGGAAACTGCCCGACGCCACAGCGGAAACCTTCCGGGACGGCTGGATGCACACCGGTGACATGGCACGGGAAGACGAGGACGGTTTCTGGTACATCGTTGACCGGGTCAAGGACATGATCGTCACGGGCGGATTCAACGTGTTCCCCCGCGAGGTGGAGGACGTCGTCGCCGAGCACCCGGCCGTCGCGCAAGTGTGTGTCATCGGCGCTCCCGACGAGAAGTGGGGCGAAGCGGTGACCGCGGTGATCGTGTTGCGACCCGATCACCCCTCCGACCCCGAGGCGGTGGCGGCGGTGACTGCGGAGATCCAGGCGGCGGTCAAAGAACGGAAGGGCTCGGTGCACTCACCCAAACAGGTGATCGTGGTGGACTCGGTGCCGGTCACGGCGCTGGGGAAACCGGACAAGAAGGCCGTGCGGGCACGGTTCTGGGAAGGGGTTGGCCGTGCAATCGGTTAAGGCGGTTTTGTTCGACTATTCGGGAACGCTGTTCCGACTCGACGAGGACGACAGCTGGTTCGAGGGAATCCCCGGTGTCGACGACGTGGTTCGGGCCGAGCTGATGGACCGACTGACTCACCCGACCGGCAGCGGGGTGGACATGCCGCCCGAGGTCTACCGGGCATGGCTGCACCGCGACCTGGAGCCGGCGCTGCACCGGGAGGCCTACCTGCATGTGCTGCAGACTTCGGGCCTTGACGACCCGCACGCCGCCGAACTCTACCGCCGGGTGATCGACCCGACCTCGTGGACCCCGTATCCCGACACCGCAGATGTGCTGAATTCCCTTCGCAGCCAAGGTGTTCGGACTGCGGTGGTATCCAACATCCCGTGGGACATCCGCTCGACGTTCACACCAATCGGGGCCACCACCGACGAGTTCGTCCTGTCGTTCGAAGTCGGTGTGGTCAAGCCAGACCGGCGGATCTTCGAGATCGCTTTGTCGCGGCTGGGTGTCGACCCGGCTGATGCCCTAATGGTCGGCGACAGCGAGGAGAACGACGGGGGCGCGCGGGCCGTGGGGTGCCGGTTCGTGCTGTTGGACCCGCTGCCGACCGATGAGCGGCCCACTGGCCTGACCGACGCGCTGCGCAGCGAGGGCATCTCCCTCTGAGGGCCGCGTCGCGGGTGAAGCTATCTTCACGCATGCCGACCGCTGGTGACGATAGCTTCACTGGCGGCGGCGAAGGACGGGCGCAGCCCGGGGTATCGCGATCCGGGGGCGCAGCCACGCGGGAGTACGGTCATGCCGTGAGTGACTACCCGTTGAATCCGGCTCCGTTCCATCCGGCTCCGTTCAATCCGGCGCTGTGGCAGCAGGTCGCGGGCTTCGAGGACCTGACCGACATCACCTACCACCGCCACGTCCGCGACGGCGTCGCGCAGCCGACCGTGCGGGTGGCGTTCAACCGCCCCGAGGTGCGCAACGCATTCCGGCCGCACACCGTCGACGAGCTCTACCGCGCCCTGGACCACGCCCGGATGTCACCCGACGTCGGCGTGGTCCTGCTGACCGGCAACGGGCCCTCGCCCAAGGACGGCGGCTGGGCGTTCTGCTCAGGAGGAGATCAGCGGATCCGCGGGCGCAGCGGCTACCAGTACGCCTCCGGCGACACCGCCGACACCGTCGATCAGGCCCGCGCGGGACGGCTGCACATCCTGGAGGTGCAGCGGCTGATCAGGTTCATGCCCAAGCCGGTGATCTGCCTGGTCAACGGTTGGGCTGCTGGCGGGGGTCACAGCCTGCACGTGGTGTGCGACCTGACCTTGGCCAGCCGTGAGCACGCCCGGTTCAAGCAGACCGACGCCGACGTGGGCAGCTTCGACGGGGGCTACGGCAGCGCCTATCTGGCCCGACAGGTGGGCCAGAAGTTCGCCCGGGAGATCTTCTTCCTGGGCCGCACCTACACCGCCGAACAGATGCACCACATGGGAGCGGTCAACGAGGTGGTCGACCACGCCGACCTGGAGACCGTCGCCCTGGACTGGGCCGGCGAGATCAACGGCAAATCACCGCAGGCACAGCGGATGCTGAAATTCGCATTCAACCTGCTCGACGACGGCCTGGTCGGCCAGCAGTTGTTCGCCGGCGAGGCGACGCGCCTGGCCTACATGACCGACGAAGCCGTCGAAGGCCGCGACGCCTTCCTGGAGAAGCGCGCCCCCGACTGGAGCCCCTTCCCCCGTTACTTCTGATCTCCATAGACTCGCTCTTGTGAACCCGTTGAGCCGACGCCTGACCGAAGCGATCGCCATGGCCGGTTTGCGCCCGCCGCTGAGCGTGCCGAGCAGAACCCGGATTCGGCTGCGCGGCAAGCGGGTCATGATCACCGGCGCCTCGTCGGGAATCGGGGAGGCCGGTGCCGAACAGTTCGCCGCCGCGGGCGCGGAGGTGATTGTCGTCGCTCGGCGTGCCGAACTTCTGGAAGAACTGACCGAGCGCATCGCCGAGGCAGGCGGTACGGCCACCGCCATCCCCTGCGATCTGTCCGACCTCGAGGCCGTCGATGCCCTCGCCGATACCGTCGAGCAACGCTTCGGCGGAGTGGACATCCTCGTGAACAACGCCGGACGTTCGATCCGCAGACCATTGGCAGAGTCACTGGATCGTTGGCACGACGTCGAGCGGACGATGGTGCTCAACTACTACTCACCCCTGCGGCTGATCCGCGGTCTCGCACCCGGCATGATCGAACGCGGCGACGGCCACATCATCAACGTCGCCACCTGGGGTGTGCTCGCCGAAGCCTCGCCGCTGTTCAGCGTGTACAACGCCTCCAAGGCCGCACTCTCGACGGTCAGTCGGACCATCGAAACCGAGTGGGCCCGCAACGGTGTGCACTCGACCACGCTGTACTACCCCCTGGTGGCCACCCCGATGATCGCTCCGACCAGGGAGTATGACGGAATGCCCGCGCTCAGCCCGACCGAGGCCGGTCGGTGGATGATCGACGCGGCCCGCCACCGCCCGGTGCGCATCGCTCCACGGTTCGGCGTGACTGCCCGCGCGATCGACGTGATCGCACCGGGTGTCCTCAACGGGATTCTGAAACGTCAGCGGATGCAACCGAACTAGGACGGACATGGAGATACTCGCCAGCCGGATTCTGCTGCGCCCCAAGGATTACCAACACTCACTGGTCTTCTATCGCGACGTCCTGGGTCTGGCAATCGCCCGCGAATATCCAGGCGGCACAGTCTTTTTCGCCGGGCAGTCGCTGATCGAGCTGGCCGCGCACGGCAGGCCTGCCGACGCCGAAGGCCGGTTTCCGGGTGCGCTGTGGCTGCAGGTCCGCGACGTTTACGCAACCCAGGAGGAACTACGCGGGCGCGGAGTGGAGATCGCGCGCGAAGCCCGTCAGGAACCGTGGACCCTGCATGAGATGCACGTCAGCGACCCGGATGGGACGACTCTGATTTTCGTCCAGGTTCCCGAGAACCATCCGCTGCGGCGCGACAATCGCGGCTAAGTGCCAGTAACGAAATCTTCGACCGGCCAGCCCACCGAGGCCAACCGGGTGGCGACCTGGTTCATCTCTTGCGGATTGGGCTCCTTCTGGATGACCTTCTTGATCGATTGCCGAATCTGCTCCTCGGTGACCGGCGTGTCATAGTCACCGTTTCTGAGGATGCTTCTGGTTGCTTCCACTAATTCCTCCTCGGTCAACACCCTCAACAGGAGCGCGAGCAGGGGAAAGTAGTCGGTCGGGGGCACCCCTTGCGGATATCCCTCGTGCAACCAGTCCAGCAGGTTGTCCGGGAAATTGGGGGGCTGTTCTTCGACGCTCATCGCAGGCTCACTTCCTCGGCAACATCGGGAACAAGTCAACACCAAAGTGGTGAATGATCGTGGGCCTGGTGATCCAGGCGACAGCCGCGAGGACCACCAGCGTCACGAGGACGAACAGCAGGATGCCGAGATATTTCAACGGTGGATTGGCCTTGTGGATCTGACGGTCGGCCTCCTCCCCACCGGCTCCAAAGGAGTAGGCCAGCATGCCCACGGCGAACACGGCGGGCAGGCCGGCGCCGAGCACGAGCCCGACAATCAGCACCCGCAAGATGCTCTCGAAATAGTTCATCGCTGTTCCTCTTTCCGAACCGGCTAGACCGAGGTCTTGTTGTTCGTGGTCTTGGGCGGCGAAGCGGCTCGCGGCGGTTTCGCCGCCCCGGCGGCACTTCGGACATCGGCCGGTACCACCGAGTTGGTGGAGGCGTCCCAATCGGCGTTGACGTTGGTGTGGTCCACCTTCTGTTGGCGGGCGCGCCACCACATGTAGCCCGAAGCCGCCACCAGGATCACGAAGATGAGTCCGTCGCCTGCGAGTGCCGTACCCGTCAGCGCCTTCACCCCGTTGGAAAGCCAGTAGGCGAGCGCACCGACCAGAGCCGCAGCGGGCAGCGTCACCAGCCAGGCTGTGGCCATCCGGCCGGCCACCGCCCACCGCACCTGCGCCCCCGGCTTACCGACACCGCTGCCCAGGATTGAACCGGTGGCGACGTGGGTGGTGGACAGTGCCATCCCGGCCGCGCTGGAGCTGAGGATGATGGCCGCCGACGATGCCTCAGCGGCAAGGCCCTGCGGCGCCTCGATTTCCACCAGACCCTTGCCCAGGGTGCGGATGACGCGCCACCCGCCGAGGTAGGTCCCCAGGCCGATGGCCAATGCGCAGCTGAAGATGATCCAGAACGGGAGGCCCTGCTCTTTGACGTCACCGGTCAGATGACCTGTGGTGATCAGAGCCAATGCGATCACGCCCATAGTCTTCTGAGCGTCGTTGGTGCCGTGCGACAGCGCGACGAGGCTGGCGGTCGCGATCTGGCCCCACCGGAACCCGTCCTCGCGGCGCTTCGCGAGAACCTTCCGGGTGATCCGGTAGACCAGCCAGGTTCCGCAGGCTGCGACGACACCGGCGATCACGGGTGCGGCCAAGGCCGGGATGAGCACCTTCTGGGTGACGCCGGGCCAGTTGACGCCCTTGAGTCCGAGTGCAGCCAGGGCGGCCCCGATCAGACCGCCGAACAATGCATGCGAGGAACTCGAGGGAATGCCGAAGAGCCAGGTGAGCAGGTTCCACAAGATGCCTCCGATGAGGCCCGCGAAGATGATGGTCAAGCCCATGGAGGCATCGATGCCGGGCAGCAGGTGGCCGGTCTTGGAGTCCTGCACCTTGAGGACCGCCGTCGTGACCGTGACGGCGACTTCGACGGAAAGGAAGGCGCCGACGAGGTTCAGGACACCCGCGAGCAGAACTGCGGTCTTCGGCTTGAGGGCACCGGTCGCGATCGATGTGGCCATGGCGTTGCCGGTGTCGTGGAACCCGTTGGTGAAGTCGAAAGCCAAGGCCGTAGCGATCAGCAATATCAGGATGATCATCTGTGCGCCCATAACCGTCATTCTGATGGTCCGGCGCCGATTTTGGCGAGTTCCCGGGATTTCGGTAGAGCCGCCCCACCACGGGGTTTGCTGATTATTCAGCGGTTTTCATCACCAGTTCACTATCCGTACGCTCAGGGTTCATGCGCTGGAGGTGATGTGGAAGAACCGAGCAAGGACCCGTGATTACGAACCGACCCCGACTCCGACCGCTAGCCGTTCCGTCCGGCGCCGCGGCCCTGTCGATTATGACGGTGTTGCAGCGCGCGCTGGAGGGCCCGGGCGAGCCCGTCCTCCCCGTTCCGGCCGGCGACCTCCGCGAGGCCGAACTGCTGACGACATCGCTGAGGGCTGACGAGGAGATCGCCGACGATGTCGCCCTCGTCATCGCCACCTCCGGCACCACCGGAAAGCCGAAAGGCGCCATGCTGACCTCGGGGGCATTGATCGCGAGCGCCTCGGCAACCCATCAACGACTCGGCGGCCCCGGGGCCTGGCTGCTCGCTCTGCCGGCCCACCATATCGCCGGCATCCAGGTGCTCGTGCGAAGCCTGCTGGTCGGGACGACGCCGGTGGCTTTGGACGTGTCGAAGGGATTCGACCCGGACCAGTTGCCGGCCGCGGTGAGCTCCTTGGCCCCCGGACGGCGCTACACCTCACTGGTGGCGAATCAATTGGCCAAGGCCCTTGACGACCCGGCCGCCGCCACCGCTCTGGGTGAACTCGATGCGGTGCTGCTCGGCGGCGGCCCGGCGCCGAGGCCTGTTCTGGACCGGGCAGCGCGGGCCGGGATCAGGGTGGTGCGCACGTACGGATCCAGCGAGACCGCCGGCGGTTGCGTGTATGACGGGCTGCCCCTGGACGGGGTGCGGGTACGCATCGACGCCATTGGCGGTGCGGCGGGCCGCATCTCGATCGGAGGAGCCACGCTGGCAAAGGGATACCGCAACCCGCCCAAACCCGACCCGTTTGGCGAGCCAGGCTGGTTCCATACCGACGACGTCGGAGCGCTCGACGAATCGAACCACCTGACGGTGCTAGGGCGGGCCGACGAGGCGATCAGCACCGGCGGCCTGACGGTGTTGCCGGCTCCCGTCGAGGCCGCACTCTCCGGACACCCGGCGATTGCCGAATGTGCGGTCTTCGGCGTGGCCGACGACCGACTGGGCCAACGGGTGACAGCGGCGGTGGTCCTCTCCCCCGGGTTCACGGTCCCGGTACTGGAGGAGCTGAGGGATCTGGTGGCTGAGTCGCTGGACCGCACCGCCGCACCACGCGAGGTCCACGTCGTCGACGCGTTACCCCGCCGCGGGATCGGCAAGCTGGATCGTCGCGCTTTGGCGAAACGTTTCGGCCACTAGGCTGCCTGCCAAGGCGATGACTACCAGTCGGCCCGGTTCTCCTGCCCGCCAGTGTCCTTCGGTGGTGATGGCCCGCCGGCTCGCAACTCGGTGCACGACGGTTCGTTCGCCGGCCGCCTCGACGAGGCGCAGGATTCCTTTGACCCGGAGCACACCTGCCGGAAGGCTGTCGAGGAAGGCCTCGAGCCGTTCACGGACCACCGGCCGGTCCAGGGTGATACTTAGGCTGACGTAGTCGCCCGCATGGCCCATTTCGGTGACCGGCAGCGTTTCACCGTGGCCGAACCCGACCAGCGCCGCCACGGGAACCTCCCCGCCTCGGGCGTGGATCACCGGGACGGCGGGGGCCGCGTCGGCAAGCCATCGGTCAAGATCGGCGAGCTCACCGTCGCTGACGAGGTCGATCTTGTTGACCACCAGGACATCGGCGGCGGCTAACTGACGTCGGATGGTCCGCCCGACGACCGGATGGCGCTCCCTGCGACGGACCGTTTCGGCGTCGAGCAACACGACTACACCGTCAAGGTCAAAACCAGGGGTCAGCGCGTGGTGGGCGATCGCCGCCGGATCAGCGATCCCACTGGCCTCGATGATCACCTGGGCGGGGGGAGGCTCACGGTCGCGGACCGACCACAGCGCTGCCATAAGATCGCTGCCGACCATGCAGCAGACGCAGCCGTTGGTCAGCGTGATGGTGTCGCCTTCCGCCGAGGCGATCAGGTCGCCGTCGATACCGATGTCGCCGAAGTCGTTGACCAACACTGCGATCCGTCGATTCTGTCCCGACGAGGACGACTGCCGCAGCAGGGTGTTGACCAAGGTGGTCTTGCCCGAACCCAGGTAGCCCCCGATGACCGTGACCGGGATCGGGGGCCGGGTCATCCCAGGGCTCACCCGTGCGCGGCCTCGAACACCTCACCGCCGACGACCGTGCCCCAGATGCCGATGTCGCGGATGGCGAGCGGGTCCACGTCGAGCGGCGAATCTTCCAGCACGGCGAAGTCGGCGAATTTGCCGGCCTCGATGGAGCCGATCTCGTGGTCCATGTGCAACTGGAACGCCGCACCGAGCGTGGCGGCCTGCAACGCCTCGTAGGGAGTGATCTTCTCGTACTCGCCGAGCACGCGACCGCTGGGCGTCAGCCGGTTGACCGCACACCACATCGTCATCAGGTGGCCGATGGGTGTGACCCCGGAATCGGTGTGGAACGACAGCGGCACCCGGTTCTCCAAGGCCGTTCGGCAGGCCCACATTCCGCGGGTGCGTTCGGGGCCCATCGTCTGTTCGTAGTGTTGGTCGCCCCAGTACCAGATGTGGTTGGTGAAAACGTTTGCGCAGATCCCGAGCCGGCCCATGCGGCGGTACTGGGCCGCGGTCGTGGTCTGCGAGTGCTGTAGGACATGGCGGTGATCGAGCCAGGCGTCGGTACGCAGCGCCTCCTCGACAGCGTCGATGAACATCTGACCGGCACCGTTTCCGTTGCAGTGGCAGTGCACGTTCAGCTTGCGGTGGTGGAAGGCCTTGACCGCAGCCAGCATGTCCTCCGGGGCGAACATCGGAAGCCCGTGGTCTTCGCCGGTGTAGTAGCCAGGCTCCATGACGACCGCAGTCCAGCCCTGGATCGAGCCGTCGGCGACGAGCTTGATCCCTGAGGCCCGGAGTTTGTCGGACTCGATGTCGCGAAGTTTCACCGCCGCGTCGGCGACCGCTCCGTAGTCGGCGGTGCTGCCCGGCATCGCGGGCAGGTTGTAGAGCACCATCCGAACCGGGAATCGGGCATCGTTGACGGTGTCCTGCCAGGTCTTGACCTCGTCCGGCGCTATCAGCAGCATGGCGGCCAATTCGGTGGCGGTCGTCACCCCCGCGTTGCGGCACATCGCCGCATGAATCTGAATCGGCTTGGCGCCCTTGCCCGCTTCCATCAGTTTCGCGAAAGCCGACTTGGCCAAGGTCATCGCCGGCGCTTCCTGGAGCTCGCCGCTGGGCTGGCCGTCGGGATCGCGCCCGACGCCCGGAGTCGGACAGTCGCTGGTGATGCCCTCGGCCTCCAGCAGGGCGGTGTTGACCGTGGCCAGATGACCGCTGGCATGCCGCACGAACACCGGTCGGGTGGTCGATACCTGGTCAAGTTCGCGCTTGGACAACCGCGGCAGGTCCGGGAAGTAGATGGGATCAAAACCATTGGCCAGCAGTATCTCTCCAGCCGGAAGCCGAGCGTCCTCAGCCTTCAGTAGGGCGATGAGATCGTCATAGCTACGGATCGGCGGGGTCGACCGGCCGTCGGACAGCGGGTACGGGTAATAGCCGACGAACGGCATCATCTCGGCCAGTGAGTCGAACGTGTGGCCGTGCGCCTCCACGAACCCGGGTACCAGAACATGGTCGCCGAACCGCTCGTCCACCGTGGCCTCGCCCCAGCTCTGACACTCCTCCAGGCTGCCGGCGCAGATGATCCTGCCGTCCCGCACCGCCACAGCCCGAACCTCGGGATTGGCCGGGTTCATCGTGACGATCTTGCGCGCGGTGAAAATGGTTGTCACGGAATGCAATCAGCTCTTAGGTACTGAGGTACAGGTAGTACAACCCGTCTTCGCCCTGCTCACAACTCCAGTGCGAGTATGCGCCGTTGTCCTCGGTGATCTGTACATGCGGGCCGTCGGCCTGACAGGCGGCCAGCGTCGCGTAATTACCCTCGACCTGGGTGACATCGGCACTCGCAGTACCTGTTCCCAGGCTCGTCCCCAGGACCGTGCCCACAAACGCGGCACCGAAAATCATTCTCTTCATTGCAGAACCATAACGGCCGTTGGCGATCGATGTCTTACTTTCGTCCCCGCCGCCGGGGCTCACGACTTAGCGCAGCCTCCAGTTCAGCAAGCGCCGGTTCGATGCCGTCGGCGAGTTCATGGATGTCGTCGGCGATTTCGGGAGTGGTAATGAACCCGAAGTCCATCCAGTCACGGTAACTGAAGCACGTGACATTGAGGCCGACGTCCATCACCAGGGGCCCGATCGGAGTGAAGTCCTCGACGATCGCTCCGTCGGCGTACAGCGGTACCGGCGGCCCGGGAACATTGGAGACCACCAGGTTGATCGGCGGGACGTTCTGGCCCAGCCTGCTGCCGATGAAAGCCCTGGCGGCCAATCGGAAGAGCCCGGGCGGTGTGGTCTCGGTCAGCCCCATGATCTGATGCGCCGTCAACGCCTCGCTCATCTGTTTGGCGGCCTGTGACACTCGAAAGATTGCTCGGATTCGTCGGGCCGGATCTTTCATCTCCGTGGGCAGGCTGACCGTCATGGAGCTGATTGCGTTGCCGCTGTCGGTCTCCTCGGTACGCGTGGACACTGGGACCTGCGCGATCAAGGGACGGTCCGGAAGTTCGCCCCGCGCAAGGAGATAGGAGCGCAAGGCACCGGCGACCAGCGCCAACACCACGTCGTTGACCTTGACCCGGTACGCCGTCTTGACTGCTTTGACCCGCTGCAACGACACCCGGGCCGAACTGAACCGGCGGTGCTGGGAAACTGCCGCGTTGAAGCGCGTTGGCGGCGCTTCGAAGTATCCCGGGGGTTTCTCCGCGATGGACCGCACGGCCAGCCGTTGACGCAACGTCTGATCGGCAAGTCGCATCAAGCGGTACGGAGTCATGACCCCGACATTGACCAACTCGCTGAGCATCCGGAGTTCGGGCCGCGGAATCTGGGCCAGCGCCCGCGGCTCGGCGGGATCGACAGCCGGGGGCCGTGGTTCGGGTGTGAGGTCGAACAGGATCTCACTGACCCCCGCGCCGGAAACCCCGTCGACGAGGCAGTGGTGGATCTTGGTCAGAAGGGCGACCCGGCCGCCTTCGAGGCCTTCGATGAACCACATCTCCCACAGCGGTTTGGAGCGGTCCAGCGGGTAGGACCACAGGCGGGAGATGAGATCTTCGAGTTCTTTGCGACCACCGGGAGTGGGCAGCGCACTGTGCCGGATGTGGAAGTCCAGATCGGGTTCGTCCTCGGCGTACCAAGGCCGGTCCAGACCCAGCGGGGTCCCCACGACGCGGTACCGCAACTGCGGGAGTTCCGGAAGCCTCTCGGCAACCAGATCGCGGACGCTCTCGAAGCTGAAGCCGGGGGCATCGCTGGGGTTGCACACGGCCAGCGCCCCGATGTGCATGTGCCAACCCGGCATCTCCGCGAACCAGAATGCCGAGTCCACGCTGGACATGCGAGGCATGTCAGAAAGCGTAGATCCGTCGGGGCTTCACTGGCGAGGTTTTCTCAGCAGCCAGGGCGGGCGGCGCAACGGCGGGTGCCAGTGTGCAGAATCAGGTGCGGAGGGTCACGACGGATTCGACGGGCAGGTGATGGTGACGTAGGCGACCATGTCCGAACCCGCCGAGCCGACGGTGTTGATGTCGGTGACGTCGCACTGATCCAGGTCGACGACCGGGATACCGTTCTCGAACTGCGTCCGGACGTCGTATCCCGCCGCCTGTAGATCGCTGATGGTGGCGGCCGCCGACTCCGAACCGGCCTCCGGAATGACGGGGTCGTCGGCGAGGGCGACGGGTCCGGAAAAGACCAGCCCAAGCCCGATCAGCCCGGCTCCCGCTGCGATCTTTGCCAGCTTCGGCATCTGCCCTCCCTCAGTCTTCGAGGGTCCGGGAGAGTCGCTCCGCGGCATTGACGTAATCCTCGATGAACTCAAGCACCACCTCTCGGGCCGGCTTGATCTTGTTCATCAGGCCCACACCCTGGCCTACCCAGTAGGTCGCCAGAGCCTGCGCCCCGGGATGCCCGCCTTGAGCCAGTTTGTCGATGCGGCGCAACGCCGGTTCGGCGATCATCGCCTGCAGTGGCAGCGGCAGCGGTGACCGTCCGCCGGGATTCGGCGCCCAGGCATCGGTCCAGTCCGAGCGAAGCTGACGCGAGGGCTTGCCGGTGCGCCCCGCTGAGCGGACGGTGTCGCGGGACGATGCCGCCAGCATCTTCTGCTTGGTATACGGAGCGGTTTCGGCCTCCTCCGTGGTCAACCACACCGAGCCCGTCCATGCACCGGCGGCACCCATCGCCACACATGCGGCCATCTGCCGACCGGTGACGATCCCACCGGCCGCCAGCACCGGAATGTCCTTGCCGCCGGGAACCTGGGAAATCGCCTCCAGCACTTCGGGAATCAGAACCAAGGTGGTGACCTCCCCGCAGTGTCCACCGGCCTCGGTTCCCTGGGCGACGATCAGGTCGACGCCGGCCCGAACCTGCTTGATGGCGTGCTCTTTCGCCCCGACCAGGGCAGCGACCGGGATGCCACGCTCTTTGCCTGCATCGATCATGTAGTCCGGCGGCACCCCGAGCGCGTTGGCCATCAGCTTGATCGGATGATTCAGCGCAACATCGAGGAGACCCTTGCCGGTGTCACCGCCGAGTGCCGACGAACCCACCCGAACCTCCTCGACGTCGATGTCGTGCTCATGGAGGAGTTCGTTGATGAATTCCCGATACTCGGCCGGAATACGTTGGGCGAGTTGGTCCCTGGTGAGACTCTCGCCTTTACCCTCGTATTTGGCCGGGACGATGATGTCCACGCCATAGGGCTTGCCGCCAACGTGATCATCGATCCAGCACAACTCCTGTTCGAGTTGGTCGGGGCGAAACGCGACACCCCCCAGCACCCCGAATCCGCCGGCGTTGGTCACCGCGGCCACAACGTCGCGACAATGACTGAAGGCGAACAGCGGGAATTCGATGCCTAACCGGTCACAGATCTCAGTCTTCACCAGCCCAGTATGCGCGGACCACCGGAAGTGGTTGACTCTGGCTGTGCAGCCGAGCCGGACGGTGAACGGGCTGGCCGGCTGAACCCGTGCGACGATTGCCGGATGGCCAGCGTCGCGCAGTGGATCGAGGGTGCCCGACCACGAACTCTGCCGAATGCCGTCGCCCCCGTCATAGCGGGGACAGCAGCGGCCGCCTGGCTGGGTTCGGCCGTCTGGTGGAAGGCCCTGCTCGCGTTGACGGTGTCACTGGCACTGATCGTCGGGGTGAACTACGCCAACGACTACTCCGACGGAATCCGCGGCACCGACGACGAACGCGCGGGACCGCTGCGCCTGGTGGGCTCCAAGCTCGCCGCGCCCCGGGCTGTACTCACCGCGGCCGTACTGTCCTTGAGCGTCGCTGCGGTGGCAGGGGTGATTCTGGCGCTGGTGAGCGCACCGTGGCTGATCGCAGTCGGTGCGGCGTGCATCGCGGGTGCCTGGCTCTACACCGGCGGATCACGACCGTACGGGTATGCGGGGTTCGGCGAGGTTGCGGTGTTCGTGTTCTTCGGCCTGGTAGCCGTCCTGGGCACGCAGTTCACCCAGGCACTGCGGGTGGACTGGGTCGGTCTGGTGCTTGCAGTCGCCGTCGGCGGGCTGTCATCGGCGGTGCTGGTGGCGAACAATCTCCGCGACATCCCGACCGACCGCGTAGCGGGGAAGATCACGCTGGCGGTACGACTCGGTGACGGCCGAACCCGAGTGCTGTATCAAACGCTGCTGGCGATGGCCGGCGTCTGGACCGCGGTCTTGATGGCGGCTACCCCGTGGTGCGGAGTAGGTTTCGTCGCCGTTCCGCTGGCGGTGCGCGCAGCGGGGCCGGTTCGCAAAGGGCTCGGCGGGCGGGCGTTGATCCCGGTGCTGCGCGACACCGGCCTGACCATGTTCGTGTGGTCGGTGGCAGTGGGGGCGGCACTGACGTTCACCCGCTGAGGGTGCGGACTTAGTTGCCGTCCCCACGCAGTCGGGCCTGCAGTTCTGCGCGCTCACTGCGACGTCGCTCGTCGACTTTGGCAATGCCTGCGGTCGCTCGCCGACGCAGTGGCGCGAGCAACCAGATGCCCAACGGCAGCGCGACGATGATCGCGAACAACATGGACACCGCCAGCGGGATCTGGACGGGGATCAACCGCGCGCCGAAGAAGATCGCAGCTGTCAGCGCCGCTACCAGAACCAGCCTGGCCAGCGTATAGGCGACGACATCGCGCACCAAGCGGCCGGTGGTGCCGGAGTCTGGACTACTTGTCACGACGCCGAGCCTACCGACGGGCGTATATTCGCAACCGAGGAGGTTTCTAGAGTGCTGTACCTGCTGCTCATCCTGGCTGCCGCCACGACCGTCTACGTCGCGCTGCGGGTGATGCGCGCCCAGACCCAACGGTCGGCCACTCGCGTGATCGGCCCGGACGACGATCCGGAGTTCCTCCGCCGCCTGGACCAGGGAGACAACAACCCGCGCTGATTACGCGAGGTTTCAGTTGACTCCTGCATAGGAGTGCAGACCCACCGTCACCAGGTTGATGAAGAACAGGTTGAACACCATCGCGACGAAGCCGACGACGTTGATCCACGCCGCCTTCTTGTCGCGCCAACCCGCCGTCGACCGTGCGTGCAGATAAGCGGCGTAGACCACCCAGGCGATGAACGACACCGTTTCCTTAGGGTCCCAGCCCCAGTAGCGACCCCACGCCTCCTCGGCCCAGATGGCGCCGAAGATTACGCCGAAACCGAACACCGGGAACCCGAAAATGGTCGTGCGGTATGCGATGCGATCCAGAGTCTGGGCGTCGGGAAGCTTCGCGACGATGCGGGCCAAAGTGCCGGTCTTGCCGGGTTCGCCATACTTCGACATCTTCAACAGAAACAAGATGCTCGCCACGCCGGCGACCAGGAACACCCCCGAGCCCAGGCTGACCACTGAGACGTGGATGGGCAGCCAGTAAGACTGCAAAGCGGGCATGACCGGTGCGGCATTGGTGTAGAGCCATTTGCCCGACACCGTCAGCAGGATCAGAACCGGCACCAGAACGAATACCCACAGCGCCCGGTACTGCGGCTTGCGCAACACCACTGACCCGGCGACCAGACCACAGAAGCTGGTCAGGTTGATGAATTCGTACATGTTGCCCCAGGGCACCCGGCCGGTCGCCAGGCCGCGAAGCACGATGCAGCCGAAGAGCAGTGCGATGCCGAGGTACACCAGCGACAGTCCGGCCTGGCCGAACCGTTCCGCCAACGGCCGCGCCGGTGCGTCGACCACCACACCAGGGCCGTCGGCGCTTCCGGTCACACCCCCGGCATAGGCCAGTTCACGCTGCTCGACCCGCGCGCCGCGGCTGGACGCCAGCTCGACGGCAAGCAGCATCAGCGCCAGGACCAGGACGACGACGGACCCGGTGAATGCCCAGTCCGAATAACGGGCCAAGCCGATGTCGATGTGGGTGTTCACACGCCCTCCGCTACTCGCTCTATCGATGCGCGATCCGCACCCGCTACTCGGTGGCTGAGCTTCTCGAACTCCCCGCCCCAACCGGAATTGTCGGTGCGGGCGAGCCCGCCCAACTCGACGTTCACCGTACCGCTGCCGGAACTTATCCCCGAGTCGCTGCGCTCCTGCCCGCCGGACCTCATCCCCGAGTCGCTGCGCTCCTGCCCGCCGGACCTCATCCCCGAGTCGCTGCGCTCCTGCCCGCCGGAGGCAGGCGTGAAGCGTGCCCATACGCGACGCCTGCGGACCAGCAGCGACACCATCAGTCCGGTCATCATGGTCAAAGCGGATACCAGCACCCAGATCTGGCCGGGGTCATGGGAGACCTGCAGGTTGACGAACGGGGTGGCGCCGTCGAAACGCACCACGGTTCCGTCGTCAAGGCGAACGTCCTGCCCCAGGGTGAGGTTGACGCGTTTTGCCTTGGTCAGCCGCTTGGCCTCGATGAGCGTCGGGTCGAGGCTGAACAGCGACTGCGGCTTGCCGGTATCCAGACCGGCGTCCCCGCGGTAGACGTCGATGGCGACGGCGGGGTCGTTCATCGCCGGGAAACTCGAGGACAACAACTTGCCGTCCATCTGCTGTGTCGGGGCGAATAACCCGGTGATGGCGATCTGGTGCTTACGGCGCTGGTCGGCGGGATACAGACCGGCCGGCGGATCGAAGCGAACCGTGCCCGACGACAGCAGCGTCGTCGCGTTGTCCGGCCGGAACTGCACGGTCTGAGTCCGCTTCTGGCCGCCGGGAAAAGTGACGGTGAACGTCGGGGCGTAGCCGTGGCCCTGGAGGTAGATCCGGTCACCGCCGACCCGCAGCGGATGGTTGACCTCCAGCCGGTAGGGACGCCAGGTGCCGTCGCCGAGATCGGCTCCGGCCTGGTAGTCGATGTTCGAGGCGAACGACGTGGCCTGGCCGGTGGGCAGGTAACTCGCCTGGAAGTCGTTGACTCGCACGCACACCGGATACAGCGAGGTGCCGTCGACCTTGTTGCCGGCACGGAACGAGTCGAACGCCGCGGGTGAGGCCGAGCAGAATCCGGGGCCGCCATTGGCGATGACGATGACGTTGCCCTCGTAGCCGAAGAGCTTGCCGACCGCGATCGCCGCCAGCAGGCCGAGCAGCGAGAAATGAAAGATGATGTTGCCGAACTCTCGCAGGTAACCCTTCTCGGCTGAGACTTCGATGCCGTCACCGGTGTCCCGGGTGACCTGACGCCAGCCTTTCAGCCTTGCGGAGATGCCGGCGGCCACCGACTCCGGAGTACCGGGCACCACGGTGGCGGCGTACTTGGGCAACCTGGACAGATTCCGGGGTGCCGGCACCGGGGTGGCCCGCAGGGAGCGGATGTGCTCGATGGTGCGCGGGGTCAGACAGCCGACCAACGAGACGAACAAGAGCACGTAGATGGCGGTGAACCAAGAGCTGGAGAAGACGTCGAACATCTGCAGCCGGTCGAGCCACGGTCCGATCGTCGGATGCTGGCCCAGGTATTGGTCCACCTTGGATGCGTTCAGGCTGCGCTGCGGCAGCAACGCGCCGGGAACGGCACCGAGTGCCAGTAGGAACAGCAGCACCAGGGCGGTGCCCATCGAGGTCAGCGCCCGCCAGCCTTTCTGGGCGAGCAGACGAAGGGAGGTCATCAGATCGGCAGCCTCACGTCGCTCACGAAGGCGTCCCGCACCCAGGAGATGAGGTGGTTCCACATGCCGGTCAGCAGGGCTATGCCGACGACGATCAACAGCGCACCGCCGAACACCTGGATGGCGCGGGTGTGACGACGCAGCCACCCGAACGCGCCGACCGCCCAACCCGATCCGAGTGCCAGCAGGATGAACGGGATTCCAAGGCCCAGGCAGTAGGCGATCACCATGGCCACCCCGCGGGCCACACTGGCACCATCGGTAGCCGAGGCGACCGCGATAACCCCGGTCAGGGTGGGTCCCAGACACGGCGTCCAGCCCAGGGCGAATACCGCGCCTAGCAGTGGAGCGCCGGCCAGGCCGGCCAATTGGCGCGGGGCGAATCGGGCCTGCCGCTGCAGCGCCGGGATGAAACCGATGAAGACCAATCCCATCACGATGGTCACGATCCCGCCGATACGTTGCAGCGCAACCTGATTGGCGATCAGCGAGCTGGTCATCCCCAGAACGGCGACGGTGCCCAGGATGAAGACCGCGGTGAAGCCCGCGACGAACAACAGTGCCGATCCTGCCACCCGCCAGCGGCGGCGCGCCTCGACGTCGACACCGCCGTCATCGGGACTGCCGACCACCGCGGCCAGATAGGACAGATAACCGGGCACCAGCGGAACCACGCAGGGCGAGGCGAACGACACCAGACCGGCCAGCATGCACAGACCGAGCGCGACCACCAGCGGGCCGGCCGCCGCCGTCTCGGTCAGACCGGTCATTGGGGATCTTTCTTGGCTACCGGCTTGGGTTCGGCGGCCAAACGCTGCACCACCGGCAGCAGATCAGCGGCCAGCAGTTCACGCAGGAACACCGCGGCAACCCGGTGCTCGCGGTCCAGCACCACCGTCGACGGGATAACCGTCGTCGGATACTTGCCACCGAAGGCGATCATGGTGCGCATGGCCGGGTCATAGATGGACGGGAACGTGACATGGCGGTCGGCCACGAAGTCACGCGGCGCGTCGATGTCGTTGTCGCGGACGTCGATTCCCAGAAACGCCACCCCCTCGTCACGGGTGGCGTCGTAAACCTTCTGCAGCTGGGTGATCTCCGCACGGCACGGGCCGCACCATTGCCCCCAGATGTTGATGACAACCACCTTGCCTGCGAAGTCGTCCAGCGAGATGGTCTTCGACAGGTCGGTCAGGGACGGTCCGGAAATCACCCCGGGCTTCCCCCGGCTGGCCGGCGGATCGTAGGTGATATCGGTCTTGCCGCCCGGGGCAACGAACTCGAAGGTTCCGCCCTGGGCCACAGCATCATCACCGGTGGAGCAACCAGCCAGCAGGGCGGCCGCCAGGATCGGGACCAGCAGCCGCCTCACCGTCCGCCGAGCTCCGAGTATCCCCAGCCAACATAGGTGTCGTCATCGAAGTAAAACGACGTCACCGACGCCAGTCCGCACATCCGCCGCGTCGGGAAGTGATGCAACGGTTGGTCGTTCATCGCTCTACGCAATGTCTCGACCGGCAGTTGGTGGCTGACGCAGACCGCCTCATGCCCCACGGCGGCGCTGCGGGCCCGCTCCAGCGCATCCATCATCCGTTCGGCGATCTCACGGTAGGGCTCGCCCCACGACGGAGTGCGCGGGTTGCGCAGGTGCCACCAATTGCGCGGATCACGCAGGGCGCCGTCGCCCGGGGAAACCCGCTGCCCCTGAAAGACGTTGCGCGACTCGATAAGCGACTCGTCGACGGCGATCGGGAGGTCGTGCTCAGCGGCGATCGGGGCGGCGGTCTCCTGCGCCCGTTCCAACGGTGAGGCCACCACGTAGACGATGTCGCGGGTGGCCATCCAGCCCGCGACCGCTGCGGCCTGACCGCGACCACGCTCGGAGAGGTGGTAGTCCGGCAGGCGACCGTAGAGGATCTGCGCCGGATTGTGCACCTCGCCGTGGCGCATGACGTGGACGATCGTCCTGCTCATCAGGGCCTCGCCTCCGCCGCGGCCCGAGCGGCTGCCGGCAGCGCCTCGGCGATGCGGTCAAAGGCGTCGTCATCGAGGGATGCGGAAACGAACCAGGTTTCGAACGCGCTGGGCGGCGCATACACACCGGCGTCGAGCAGGGCATGGAAGAACGGCGGAAACCTGAAGGTCTCGCTGGCCCGGGCGGCCGCGAAGTCGTTCACCGGTTCGTCGGTGAAGAACACCGACAGGAAATTTCCTGCCCGGGCGACCTGGTGAACCACCCCGGCGGCCGTGAGCGCCTCACCCAGCAACCCCGCCAGTCTGTCGGCGTTGGCATCCAATGCCGCATACACCGCGTCATCGGCGTTGCGCAGCGTGGCCAGGCCGGCAGCCACCGCAACGGGATTGCCGGACAGCGTGCCGGCTTGATACACGGGGCCGAGCGGGGCGAGTCGTTCCATCACGTCGGTGCGTCCACCGAATGCCGCCGCCGGCAGCCCACCGCTCATCACCTTGCCGAAGGTGAATAAGTCGGCATCGACAGGATCGACGCCGTACCACCCGGATCGGCTGATCCGGAAGCCGGTCATCACCTCGTCGACGATCAGCAACGCGCCATGCTCTGCGGTGATGCGGCGCAGCGCCGCGTTGAAGCCGGGCAGCGGCGCTACGGCACCCATGTTGCCGGGGCAGGCCTCGGTGATGACCGCGGCGATCGCGTCGCCGTGCGCTGCGAAGGTCTCATCGACTGCGGCTATGTCGTTGTAGCCCAACACGATCGTGTCAGCGGCAGTGGCACCGGTGACCCCAGGCGAGGAGGGCAGTCCCAACGTGGCGACGCCGGAGCCGGCGTCGGCCAGCAGCGCATCGACGTGCCCGTGGTAGCAGCCGGAGAACTTGATGATTTTGGACCGGCCGGTGTACCCGCGGGCCAGGCGCACTGCGCTCATGGTTGCCTCGGTGCCGGAGTTGACCAGCCGCACCCGTTGAACGGGCGCCATCCGGGCAATGATCTCGGCAGCCAGTTCGGTCTCGCCCGCGGTGGGCGCACCGAAGGACAGACCGTCGGCCGCTGCTCGCTGCACCGCCTCGACGACGGCCGGGTGGGCGTGGCCGAGGATCATCGGCCCCCATGAGCACACCAGGTCCACGTAGCGATTGCCGTCCGCGTCGGTCAGCCAGCACCCCTTCGCCGAGGTGATGTAGCGCGGCGTTCCACCGACCGCATTGAAGGCTCGCACCGGCGAATTCACCCCGCCGGGGATCACCGCGCAGGCCTCGGAGAACAGCTTCGCGGAGGCGGCGACAGACGCTCGGTGAGTCTCCGTGCTGCTCATGGCCAGTAGTCTCCCCCGAGGACGCTTTCAGCGCCTAGTTAGTGTACCCTTACTTGGATGTCCTCCGTGTCCGATCGTATGCGCCTACGCCAACTGGCGCCCGCCATCGAATCGCACAGCGAAGCCCGGGTCGGAATCACCCGGGCGGAATCAACACTGGCGAACCTGTCGCCCGGCCAGCGCGCCACTGTCATCGGCTACGGCAACGAGGTGGAGGCCAGCACCGCCCGTCGACTCTTCGACCTCGGCCTCGTCCCCGGAGCAGAGGTGACGATGGTGCGTCGAGCCCCGTTGCGCGACCCGGTGATCTTCCACGTCGGGGATTTCGAGATCGCGCTGCGCGGCGCCCAGTCACGGTGCATCTACGTGGAGGCGGTGCAGTGAACGACAACCATGGTGGCCACTGCGCCGCCGGCGGTTCGGTTGCCGTGGAGGCCGGGCTGCCCCGCTTCGCCGTCGTCGGCAGCCCCAACTCCGGTAAGACCACCCTGTTCAACGCGCTGACCGGCCTGCATGCCAAGACCGGCAACTATCCCGGCGTCACCGTCGCCCGGTTCGAAGGCCAGATGCGACTGGGCGACCACCACTCCGTCGTCCTGGAAGACCTTCCAGGTACTTACAGCCTGGACCCGATCAGTCCGGACGAGCAGATCGTCGTCGACGTCCTGGACGCCGAGCACCACAACCTGCGGGTGGACGTGCCGGACGGCATCCTGGTCACGCTCAACGCCACCACCCTGCGTCGCTCGCTGGCATTGCTGGCCCAACTGCTGCAGACCGGCCTGCCCGTCTGCGTGGTGTTGACCTTTACCGACGACCTCGCCCGCCGACACGGCCGACTCGACGTCGCAGCTTTCGCCCAAGCGCTCGGCGTGCCGGTGGTGACGGTGGTCGCCGGGCATCGAGACGGGCTGGCCGACCTGCGGCATGTGATGGCCCACCACGACTCGTGGACCACCCCGGTGGTGCCACCGCCGACCGACCCCGCCGAGGTGAACGGCTGGATCGACTCGGTGCTGACCGCGGCCGATTACCGGCTGCCCGACCCCGACAAGCGCACCCGCTGGATCGACGCGGTGGTGCTGCACCCGGTCGCCGGCACCCTGATCTTCCTGGTCACCATGTTCGCCTTCTTCCAGACGATCTTCGCGGTCGCCGCCCCACTACAGGACCAGGTCGAGACGTTTTTCAACTGGCTGGGCGGATTGGTGGCCGACCACGTCCACGTTCCGTTGCTGTCGGCGTTCCTGTCGCAGGCCGTCATCGGCGGGATCGGAGGGGTGCTGGTCTTCCTGCCGCAGATCGTGCTGTTGTTCGTGCTGATCGCACTGCTGGAGGGCACCGGGTACCTGGCCAGGGCGGCATTCCTGATGGATCGGGTGATGGCCCGAGCCGGGTTGGAGGGCCGCGCATTCGTGGCTCTGCTGTCGTCGCTCGCCTGCGCGATCCCCGGGATCATGGCAACCCGCTCGCTGCCGTCGGCCAAGGACCGGCTGGCCACCATGATGGGTGCGCCGCTGATGACCTGCTCGGCGCGGCTGCCGGTGTACATACTCCTGGTCAGTCTGCTGTTTGCCACCGACGACCGTATGGGGCCGTTCAACGCCCGGGGCGTGGTGATGTTTGCGCTCTACCTGCTGGGTGCGGTGTCGGCGATGCTGGTGGCCGCTGTGTTCAAGAAGTTCACCTCGCGGGGCGGTCCGGCGTTGCCGTTCTACATGGAGATGCCGCCCTACCAACTACCGCGGCTGAAGACCGTCACTGCTGAGGTCTGGACAGCGGCATCGGCATTCCTGCGCAAGGTCACCTCGATCATCCTGATCACGACGATCGTCCTGTGGGCGCTGCTCAACCTGCCGCTGCGCAGTGAGGCCGAGTTGGCCGCCGCCGGCGTGGATACCGCAGACCCGGCCGCCACATCGTCCTACGTGCTGGACCACTCCCTGGCCGCTTCGGTGGGCCGGGCGGTCGAGCCGGCGTTTTCCCCGTTGGGCTTCGACTGGCGGATCAACATCGGCATCCTGTCTTCCCTGGCGGCCCGGGAGGTGTTCGTCGCCACCATCGGCCAGGTGGCCGCAGCGGAGGATCCGACCGACCCGGCCGAGGCGATGCGTGCGATGACGGTGCAGGACGGCCCGCATGCGGGGCGCCCGTTGTTCGACGCGCCGACGATCGCCGCGTTGCTGGTGTTCTTCATGTATGCGCTGCAGTGCATGTCCACCGTCGGGGTGCTGCGCCGGGAGAGCGGGTCGTGGAAGTGGCCGGCGGTGGCGTTCGGCTACATGTTCGTGTTGGCCTGGGTGCTGGCGTTCGTCGCGCGGACGGTCGTTTCGTGGGCCATGTAGCCCGGGCCGACGCGGTCGCCATTCATCCCGAACGTATCGCCGGCGAGCCGCAGGCGGTGCGCTGGGTGGTGCAGACCGGGAGCGTGCCCGCGGGCCGGGCACGGCAGGCACCCGGCCACCTCGGTGCCATGTTGTGCGACGGAAGGCTCTCCGACATCCTCGTCGGCCCTGCGGCGGTCTGGATGTGGCTGCGGCCCGGGCTGTCCTGGACCGGGCTGGGCCGGGAGGTCCAGGCGGCGCTGCGGGATGCACTGTCCGAGCCAAGCGACTGGACCGTCGATCCGGCCCCCGGCGAGGTGCTGGCGCGCGTCACGACCGACCTGCTCGACGGGTCGGTCGGCGATTTCATCCGCTCGCACGGAGGGTCGGTGGTCGCCGAGCGCTCCGGCGACGAGGTGGCGGTCAGACTCGGCGGCGCGTGCGAACACTGCCCCGCAGCGGAGCACACGCTGCGGTTGCGACTAGTGGGCGAACTGCGCCGACGCTGCCCGGACCTGGTGGAAGTTGACCGCGGCGACGGGCGGTTGGTCCTGCGACTGGGATAGGCCCCCAGTTCGTTCAATGGACTGCACGCAAACCGGCCCATGAGAAATGATGGCCTGATGTCCGAAGAAACCTTCCCGGACGGGCGGTGGGGTTCTGGGTCCGGCCCCCTGCGCGGGGTGATTGATGCCTTTGCCGCGACACAACTTGGTTCGCGGTGTATCCGGGCGCTGGTTCCGCTGGACCGACGACTCTTGAGCCGAACCGGGGGCCGCTACACCGCGCTCGGCCCGTTCGGTTTGCAGATGCTTTTGCTGACCACGATCGGCCGCAAATCCGGCCAGCGTCGACAGTCTCCCCTGATCTACACACGAGACGGCAACCGACTCTTCCTCTTCGCGAGCAACTTCGGGCAGTCCGCCCACCCGGCATGGTCATCGAACTTGATGGCGAACCCGGAGGCCTGGGTCACCATGGCCGGTCAGGAGATTCCGGTGCTGGCCACGCAACTCTCCGGCGCGGACTACGACCACGCCGTTGCGATGTTCATGGACTATCTGAAGGCCTATCCGGCCTACCTGAACCGCACCGATCGCGACATCCGGGTGTTCGCGTTGACCCGTCGATAGCGCTGTCTAGACCAGGGCCAGGGCCTTAGTGGCTGGCGAAGAACTGCGCGCTGGCCTGCGAGGCATCGACGACGAACGGCCAAATGTGCGGGCCGCCGTCGATGCGGACCAGCGCCACTTCGCTACCGCCGGCGCAACCGGCGGCATCCATCCGCTGAACCGGCCCGGCCGGCGGTTGCTCGATGAGCGGACCAGGGCAGCCGTCCGCCTGACGGAACCGGTCGGCCAGGGCAGGTGCGGAGATGATGTCGCTGGCACCGCCACGGCCCACCATAGGACCGCCGTCATAAGGAACTACCGTGTCCCCAGTGCCATGGGTGAGCAGCAGCGATACCGGCCGCGAGGGGGCGCAGTTCACGCCGACACCCAGCGTTCCGGCCACTGGGGCGGCTGCCGTCACCAGATCGGCGCGGTCGCACGCCAACCGGGTGGCCATGAAGCCGCCCGCTGACATTCCGGTGACAAAGACGCGTCCGGGCGGGATTCCGTACTCGTTGGACAGTCTCTCGATCAGAGCGGAGAGGAAACCGACGTCGTCGACCCCCTGTCGGTCGGGAATGGAGGCGCCCCGACCGTCGGCCCAGCTCATGTCGATGCCATCGGGGTAGGCGACGATGAACCCGTATTGGTCGCCAATGGCGTTGTAGTTGGTGACCGCGGCCTGGTCGGCACCGGTCTGTCCGGAGCCGTGCAGGTTGATCACCAATCCTGCAGGCTGCCCGAGGCCGAATGGAACATGCAGCATGTAGGTGCGCTGCAGGCCACCGAAGGTCAAGGCGCCGGGGGGATCGACGGGGTTGGCCTCCGCGGTCGAGGCCAACGCGAAGGCAGCGGCAGCGGCGACGGCGAAGGAACGGACGGCCAATCGGGCGAACATGATCACAGTCTGCCCGAAACCGGGCGGGCCTCGCGAACCGCGACGGGCACGCTGGGCAGGAAGTGCCGGGTGGCGAAGGCCCGGATCTGGTCAGCGGTGTCCATCGGTTCGGCGCCGGGCAACAGCAGCGCCATCATGGCGTACCGCCAGATGGTGTCGGCGAGGTCATGCACTGCCTCGGCGCCGATTCTTTCGGCGAAGCCGGACGGCAGGATGACCCGAAGTGCCTGCTCGATCCGTCCGACCGCAGCGCCGTAGTGCCGCCTCGCGAGGTCGAGGGTAAGTGCCGGTTCATCGACGATCATCCGGTTGAGCACCCGGTGTTGGCGGCTGCGCAGGATCGCCGAAGTGAATGCTTCGACGTAGTAGTCCGACTGGGGACGAGCGTTCTTCAATTCCTCGGCGATGTCGGCGAACAATCGGGCGTTCTCCCGGTCCATCACCGCCGACACCAGTTCGTCGCGGTTGGCGAAGCGGCGATAGATGGTGGTGCGGCTGACCCCGGCCCGGCGGGCGACGTCGTCGAGTGCCACCTTCCGAAAGCCGTGCCGGTCGAACTCGACTATCGCGGCGTCGAGAATCGCCTCAGTTTGATTCGGCATACCGCGCGAAACCCTCACGGGCATAGGGCACATAACGCAGCCTTACCGGCACGCGGTTCCACAGCCAATTCACCGCCGGGGTGCGGCAGAACGCCGCGAACCGTTGGTAGCGACGCTCCTTGCGGGCATCCCAGGGCAGGCCGAGAATCTCTCGGGTCCGCGGCGGCATGCCACCGGTGGTCAGGAATGCGGCGAGCGGATTGAACACCGGCGCAACGATTTTCCACACCGCCGGGGAGACACCCCTGGGCTTCGGGAAGCCCTTGGTGACGTAGCCGACGCCGTACTTGGCGGTTCGGTGAGGGACGAGGACGTCGTTGATCATGTGGTCCCAGTACTTTTCGAACGCGGCGAAGTCGGCCGGCATCGGGCGGTCGCTGACCCCGTAGCGGCGGTACCAGGTCTTCGACTCCCGATACATCTGCTCCTTCTCCGCGCGGGACAGTCTCTTGACGAAGGTGTCGGTGAAGTAGAGCACCTGGTCGAAGAAGGTGGCGTGCGCCCAGTAGTAGGTATGGGGATCCAGTGCGTGGTAGCGGCCGCCCCCGAATTCGGCGGGCATCTCCCCCTTGATGTTGGTGTGGAACTCCCGGACCATCTGGCCGGCATTGTCGTCATCGCTGCCGTAGACCGTCCGGTAGATCGGCGGCAGTGAACGGCGGATCCTGGCTGCGGTGTCGGCAAAGAACACCGAGTGGTCCACCACGCCCTGACCCAACTGGGCCAGCATGTTCTGCAGGACGGCAGGTCGCGGCCCGATGAGCGCTATGCGGCGGTCGCCGAAGTACTTCCACACCAGCGAGTCCGGACCCAGCGGAAGAGCGTCATCGGTCTTGTCCGGAGCGTGCACCAGTTCGGTCATATGAAACAGTGTTACAGATTTTGCACTTTGTACCACGCCTGTCCCGGGTGAGCAGCGCCACATCGGTCCACGCGGTAGGCGTCAGCGGGTGGGGAAACTTCCGCAATTCGGGCGATGCGATCGCACATAGACTTCTCGCTGGTGTAGCCGCAGGGCAGCGGCCGAGGTCGATTGTCGATTTGGGAGGAGCAATCCGGTGAACGGTCTCGGTCTGGGGCGTCAACGGTGAGCGGACCGAGCGTGCCGCCGCCAGGCGGGCAGCCACCGATGGGGCCGCCCTGGCCCGGTACGACTGCTCCGGGGCCTTACCCACAGCAGCCTCCCGGGTCCTGGCCCCAACCCGGCCCGCCCCACGGGATGCCTCCGGGGAATCGGCGCTGGCTGCTGCTCGCGTTAGCGTTCCTGGCGGTGATCGCCGTGAGTGTGGCTGCCACCGTCTGGTTTACCCAACGGGGATCGGGGAGCCAAGGGGGTTCGGGAGCTGGCGGCTCGCAGGTCTCCGCGGACGGTGAGATCGCCAGCGCGGGTGACACTGGGCCGGTCGGGATCATTACCGAGGATCCGACATGTGAGCGGTTGCTGAAAATGCAGAACCAGGCCGCCTCTCAACTGGCGGATTGGGGCAATCGCGATGCCGCCGTACCTGCCTCGGAATGGACGCCGGAACAACGCCAGATGTATGACACGGCCGCCCGGATACTCCACGCTGAAGCTGATCAGCTGATTCCGCTGGCACGAGACACACCACACCGGGTCATGCGTGAACTCTACGAACAGGTCATCGCATATGACCGGGCCTACGCAAACGCTATTCCCAATTACTCCCCGAGCGATGACGACCTAGCGGTGGTAAGGAACGGCCTAGGCGCGGCTCAGATGAATATCTGCCTGGCAATCGACAGTTACGCCGCAACGAACCGGGCACCATCGGTGCAGACGGCCGCCCCTCCGACCACCATCGCACCCGTAGGCGATCCCGGCAAGCCGCAACGATTCCTTGCCGCACCATCAGATGCCTGCCCGAGGCTGAAGGCGTCGGTACATCGCCAAACCCTTGAATTAGAACAGTGGTACAAGACCGACCCAAATGTTCAGCCTTCTCAACGCAACGCTACGGACAAAATCGTCTGGAACATAGCAGCGACAGTTCTCGACCACAGCGCTGGCGAGTTGGATGAGATAGCCCGCTCAAGCGGCAATCCAGCAATGGAGGACTTCCTTGTTCTTGCAGCCCAGTATTTCCGCGCATACGTTGCCGCCATTCCTAGCTATGTACCCGCTGACGAACATCTCTATGAGGTCGCCCAAAAGGTTGACATCGGAGTGTTGACCGCCTGCAGTGCGGTGCAGGGGTAGCTGATGGCCTTCCCTAAACCTGCAGGGCCGCATGCCGAAGAGATGCTCGCGGACGGAGCCTGGCCGGAGGTCGATGAGGACTCCCTGACCAGCCGCGCCGACAACCTGACGAACACGTTGCGCCAGGTGACCTCAGCCCTGCAGACCTGGCTGCACGAACAATCCGAATTGTTCGCGTCCTGGTCGGGAGATGGGGCTGAGGCGGCATCCACAAAAGTCGCGGCATCGGTTGAGTCGCTGCAGGCGCAACAGCGCGATATCGCCAGGGCGATCCTGTGGCACCGGTACGCCGCCGCCACGGTCGCCGCGACAAAGATGACGATCACATTCACAGTCGAAGCCACAGGGGCCGATATCGCGACCATTGAGGCCACCGCCGAGATCAATCCGGATGCCCAATCCCAGATCCAGAGCCTCAAGAACGCGGCTCACAGCCAGAACCTAGCGGCGGTGGCCGAGGCCGCCGAAGTTGTTGCGCCCGGTGCAGTTCCCATGCCAGATTCTGAGATCGGGCAACTCATCGATCAGGCCGCACGGCCACCGCTCGCGGCGGCGCCCCAACGCCCCAACCAGCAAGCGCCCAGATCACTGGGCACTAACGGCTCTATGCCGCTGAAGTCAGGCCAGCCAGGAGAGCGCACCCCTCAACACTCCATTGCGGAGACAAGACCTGCGCAGCCGTCATCGGCCGATTCTCCACCTGCCACCACCAACCACTCAATGGGTGAAGCGCGACCGGTACAGCCCAACCCGACTTCTGCTCCCCTTGCTGACGCCAACCACTCCTCTGCGGAGGCTAGACCGGCCGGGCCTCAACCAGCTCCAGTGTCTTACCCCACCCCGACGCCTCCCCCCAGCACTGAACTGGATCCCACAGCACCCGGCTCACCAGGAGCATCACCGGCTTTGCCTCTAGGCTCTGGCGGCAGTTCGGGCAACAGCGGCGGTTCACCATCGGCTGCTGGCGCGTCCCCGTTGTCGTCAGGCGCCGGAGGCGGGCATGCCACCAGCGGCGGTCAGTCCACTGCGGGAAGTTCCCCGGCCAGCACCGGATCGGGTGGCGCGTCGTCCTCCGGCGGGGCGGAATCTCCGCAGTCCGGGCAGGGCGCTGGTGCTGGGCAGGGAGGCCCGAAGGTTGCACCACCCCCGCTGGCATCACCGGCTGCTGCGGCAGCATTGCAGGCGACGACTCCTCCCGGAGGGAGTGCACTGACCGCTCCCCCCGCCGGAGCCATTCCCGGGGGTGCAGGTCCGGCCGGGCCTGCCGGTGTCGCTCCTGCCGCTGTAGCGGGGCCTGCTCCGGCGGGCATGATGGGAGCCCAATTAGGAACGACACCCCCCAGTGGGGGTGCTCCATCCGGTCCGGGTGTGCCGTTAGGCCCACCCCCGACTCCGGCACCGGCAGCACCGGTGGCGGCTCCAACCTCGGGGGCACCGGTGACACCAACGGCGGCGGCTCCTGGGCCAGGTACGGCAGCGGCGGGCGCGGTGCCGGTCACCGCGGCCCGGGCTGAGCGTGAGGCCGTGGCGCAAGCGGTCAATTCCGCGGCGCGGGCCAAGGGGGGCCCCGGAGATTCGGTGAGTTTGGCGATCCGGATCGCGGCGGCGTTGAACGCCCAGGACCGTCCGGATCGTTCAGCGATGGGCTTGTTCTGGACCACCGGAGTGACCACCGACGGACAGATCGTCGTCGCGAATTCCTATGGCGTGGGCTATATTCCGGCCGGACAGAGACTGCCAGATCAGGTCCGGTTCGTAAGCCTGGATGACTCTGTTCCGCTGGCGCAGCGGGTGTCGTGGGCGACGTATCCTTGGCGGGCTTTGACTGGGTGGGCTGAGGCCAGCAGGGTGGAGTTGCGCACGGTGATCGGTACCGACGATCAACTCGTGCACGCTGATAGCGGTATCGCTCAAAAGAAGCTCGCGCCCGATGACATCCCGCCTACCTCGAGCCTGCCGGGCCGGGATCGGCTGGCACTGATCGCCCCCGCTCGTGCCGAGCAGCTTGCCAACACTGCTGATTCGGCATTGTCCTCGCTGCTCCCCCCAGCACCGGCGAACGCCGTCGCACCCGCGGACCGGTCGGCGGATCTGTGGTTTGCGGTGATGATGCCGATGATGTCGGAGGCCCATGGTCGGGAAATTGCCCAGTTAAGGGCGTTGCTGGCCTATGCCGATCACCGCGAAGAGATTGCCATCCACGCCGGCCACACAGCCACCGATCCAGCGGCACTGCGGGTCGCGATCGCCGACGGCCTGTACTGGAATCATTTCGCGGCGCTCACTGATGCGGCACTGAACAGCGCGGGGTCTGACTCGTAAATGGCTGGCGCTATCTCGCCTCTAAATACCCCGGCTTTCGATCAGCGGGGTCGGCAACCGTGAGTTCGGAAGTCCGCCAGTTGATGGCTCTGGTCGAGGCTCTGCTCGAGCACGAGCCCGGCCCAGAGCATCCACCAGAGCCGATGCCAATCCCCACTGGCGACACCCCGCTCGACACAGCCTTCGCCGGGCTGTTCTCGGCCATCAACACGGTGACTGCGGCCGACTACGCGGTGCGAGTGCGCGAGCTGGAAGAGCGGCGGGATCGCCTGCTTGACTGGCGTAAAAACCTGCAGGACAACCCGATTCCAGACTCGCGGGGCGCTGCTGACGCAATCCACCGCGGCGAGTTGACCGTCGAACAAGCCGTGATGGGAAACGGTCAATGGGCGCAGATGCTCGACGACCTGAACCACATGCTCAGCTGGGGCGCCGAACAGCACACCGAGTCCTTGCGGAAGTCCACGACCATCGGCAACGCACTGATCCGCACACTCGAAATCAGTCGTCGCACCGACGAACAGATCCGGCAGATCCGCGAAGGACGCGACACGGACGAAGCGCGTCGTCAGTTGCAGGCGATCAGCGACGTCGCCGTCGCGCAGACCCACCAACTCACCCGGCAGATCTTGGACCTCAACGAAAACACCGCCGCGATCAGCACGGCAGAGTGGCTAGACCGTCACGGTCTGTGATGAGCAGAGGGCGAAACGCACCAGCCTCGCCAGCTACTGAAAGCGCTTCAGCCGCAGGCTGTTTGTCACCACCAACACCGAGCTCATCGCCATGGCCGCACCGGCGATCATCGGGTTGAGCAACCCCAAAGCCGCCAAAGGGATAGCTGCCACGTTGTAGCCGAATGCCCAGAACAGGTTCTGCTTGATGATCCGCAGCGTGCGGGCCGACAGGCGCAGTGCGGTCGGGACGGTGCGCAGGTCGCCGCGCACCAACGTGATGTCACCGGCCTCGATGGCGGCGTCAGTACCGGTCCCCATGGCCATCCCGATGTCGGCGGTGGCAAGGGCGACCGAATCATTGACTCCATCGCCGACCATGGCGACCTTGCGACCGCTGGCCTGCAGCGCCGCGACAGCGTCGGCCTTCTGGTCGGGCAGGACACCGGCGATGACATCCTGGGTGGCGATGCCGACCTCCCCCGCGACGCGCGCGGCAACCGCGGGATTGTCACCAGTGAGCAGCACCGGGGTGATACCCATGGCCCGCAGTTCACCGATGGCCTCGGCGCTGGTGGGTTTCACGGCGTCGGCCAGCCTGATGACGCCGCGCCGACGCCCATCCCAACTCACCTCGACACCGGTGCTCCCACCGGAGTCAGCGCTGCGGCTGACCCGGACTGCGAGCCCGTCAACGACACCTCGCACGCCTGTGCCCGGCTCGTTGGCGAAGTCGACGACCGGAACGATCGTCAGACCCCGCTCCCGAGCCTTCGCCACGATCGCTGCCGCGACCGGATGCTCGGAGGCCGCCTCCACCGCCGCCGCCCGCGCCAGCACCTCGTCGGAATCTTCGCCCGGTTCGACGTCGACACCCTCAACGCCCATATGGCCGGTGGTCACCGTGCCCGTTTTGTCCAGGACGACGGTGTCGATGCTGCCGACCGTCTCCAGCACCTGCGGCTGCTTGATGAGCACGCCGAGCTGGGCGCCGCGGCCGGTGCTGACCAGAATCGCGGTCGGCGTGGCCAGGCCCAGGGCGCACGGGCAGGCGATGATCAGCACGGCGACCGCTGCGGTGAACGCCGCGGCAGCCGAGTGCCCGGTGAGTAACCAGCCGGCCAGGGTAAGCGCCGAAATGACGAGCACGGCGGGGACGAACACCGCCGACACCCGGTCGGCCAGCCGCTGAATCGAGGCCTTGCCGTTCTGCGCATCGGCCACCATCTTCGCCATCCGGGCGAGTTGCGTGCCCGAGCCGACCTTCTCGGCCCGCACCAGGATCCGGCCGTAGGTGTTCACCGCACCGCCCAGGACCTCGTCACCGGGACGGACGTCGACGGGTACCGATTCGCCAGTCATCGCCGCGGTGTCGAGCGCCGAGGCGCCCTCGACGACGACGCCGTCGGTGGCCACCCGCTCACCCGGCCGGACGACGATGACGTCGCCGACGGCAAGCTCCCCGACCGGGATCCGCACTTCGTCGTCACCGCGCACGACGGTGGCGTCCTTGGCCCCCAGGGACAACAGCGCTCGCAGAGCCGCTCCGGCCGATCGCTTGGCCTTGTTCTCGGCGTAACGGCCAGCCAGCAGGAACACCGTCACCGCGGCCGCAACCTCGAAGTAGACGTGCCCCCCGCCGTCTTCCCCCATGCCGGTGACCACCACGACCGTCGACCAGACGAAAGCTGCAAGGGTACCCAGCGAAACCAGCGTGTCCATGGTCGACGATCCGTGCCGGGCACTGTTGAGCGCGGCCTTGTGGAACGGGTATCCGCCCCAGAACACGATCGGCGCGGTCAACGCCAGCACCACCCACTGCCAGCCGGGGAATTGCAGCGGCATCACCATCGACAGCACCAGGACCGGGATCGCCAACACCGCCGAGCCGATCAACCGAGGCCGAAGCTGCTCGGTCGGAACGTCGTGGCTCATGTGGTCGTGTCCGGCATGTGCGCCGTGAGCACCGTGGTGGTTGTGGTCGATCACCGCGGCGCGATAGCCGGTCGACGCAACCGCCGCCATGAGATCCTCGGCGCTGACCCGCGAATCGTGCTCGACGTGGGCCTGCTCCACCGCGAAGTTGACCGAGGCCTGAACTCCGTCGAGTTTGTTCAGACCGCGTTCGACCTTCGCCGCGCAGGAGGCACAACTCATGCCCATTAGCGCCAGGTCTGTTTCCACACCTTCAATAGTACCCCCAGGGGGTATCCTGTCAAGAGGTTCAGCGCCGCAACCCGGCCAGCCCCAGCACGGCAAACACGCCGGCGGCTGTCGCCAAAACCCACGTCAGGATCATCAGCGGCGGGTCATAGACCACCGAAACAGTTGCGGGTTGCCCTTCGGTGACGGGGGCGACGTCGACCAGACTCGTCACCCCCCGCCAGCACAGCACCGCACCGACGGCAGCCGCCGCCGAAAACGCCAGCTGAATCAGATGCCACGTTCTCACTCGGCACGCGCCTCGATCAACTCCGACAGCGCCGCGCGCAGTCCCCGGGGGTTGCGGGCCCAGGCCTGTGCGATCCGGTCACCGGACAGCCGAATACCGATCGCCGTGCGCCCCCTGGGCACGTTGTCGAGTTCGCCCAGCACCCGGGCGGTTTGCCACTTCTCCAGCGGCTGGCCGGATTTCATCGTGAACTCCGGTTCAGGGAACAGCCCGAGGATCTGGTTGACCGAGGTCACCTCGGTCCCCTCCCGCAGCATGTCGCGGGTCAGTTCGACACTCGTGTGGATGCGGGCCGCTTTCAACTGGATCCCGAGAAACGCGGTCACCAGGACCAGAATCACCAACGGAACCATGGGCTGAACGCCCTGACCGGAGGTGTGCTGAAGAATCAACATGGTCACCGCGGAGATCGGACCGACCAGGATCCACAGCCAACTGCCGCCGCGTTCGTAGAACAGCCGCTCTTCAGCCGCGGTTTCGGCCCGCTTCTCCGTCATGAATTCCACTCCCCGTCACTGCCACCGACGAACCATTGCGCCACAGCGGGCCGATTCAACACCATGACGCCGCCGACGATCGGCAGCAGGCTCAACAGAGCCAGGATGAAGACCGCGCCGGTGAGCAGCGCCGCCAGCGCTACCAGCACGATAATCGCCAACCCCAGAGCCATGGTCGCGCGGCGAAACCGAGGGTCACCGTCGCGGGTGCGTAACGCGGATCCGGCCAATACGGCGGCAGCGACACAGAACAGGATGCCGACGCCTCGGTAAAAACGAAGCAAATCCCGCACGCTTTGGTCGGAGACCGACGCCGGGGTGGTCTGACGCACCGTGTCGAAACCGGTGGTCGCGGTGAGCAGACCGCCCGCCATAAGCATCACCGCACCGACGATCAGCAGCCAGAACGCCACCATGACCGCGCCCGGACGCGCCCCTGCCTTGCCGGCGGGTGCGGGAGTGTCAGTCATGACCCGCCAGCTTATTCACCGGTCGAAGAACTTGTGCGAATCGGGCCGGTGCAGCAGAAATATGCCTCCGCCGATCAGGACCGACCCCACGATCCCGGTGACCGCGAAGATCACCGCCGGCACCGGTGGTCGGACTATTCCGAGCAGGCTCATCACCGTGTAAAAAATGCTGACCAACCCGCCGGCGGTCAACAACGTCCGACTCCAGCGGTAGCCGGACCGTAGTAGGAACATCAGACTCGCCACCACGACGCCGACGGTCAGGGCCACGAAGGCGGTCACCACGATGGTGAGCGTCCGGTCCACCGGCGTCGGCGCGGTGAAGGCGTCGGCGACCTGACCGATCAGCAGCAGGACCAGGGCTGTCAGCCACAGCCAGAACCCGGTGTCGACGTCGACCGGCCGCTGAGGTTTCCCGGCCGGCTTTCCGGCAGGTTTCCCAGCCGGCGCCCCGGTGGGCGGGGGCATCATCACCGCGCGTTTCCCTGGAGCCAGCCCGCCGCCTCCGCCGCCCAGTAGGTCAACACGATGTCGGCACCCGCCCTGCGGATGCTGGTCAGCGTTTCCAGCGCGGCAGCGCGCCCGTCCACCCACCCGTTGGCGGCCGCCGCGCAAATCATGGCGTACTCACCGGACACCTGGTAAGCCGCCACGGGCACCGGAGAAATCTCGGCGGCTGCCCGAACGACGTCGAGGTAGGACATCGCCGGTTTGACCATCACCATGTCCGCACCTTCGTCGAGGTCCAGGGAGATTTCGCGTACCGCATCCCGACCGTTGCCGCTGTCCTGCTGGTAGGTGCGTCGATCGCCGGTGAGGCTGGAGGCCACCGCCTCGCGGAACGGCCCATAGAACGCCGAGGCGAACTTGGCGGCATAGGCCAGGATCGCCACGTCGGTGCAGCCCGCCGCGTCCAGACCGTCGCGGATGGCGGCCACCTGGCCGTCCATCATGCCGCTGGGCCCGACCACGTGGGCACCGGACTCCGCTTGGGCGACAGCAAGTTTGACGTACTGAGCGTTGGTGGCGTCATTGTCGACCGCGCCGGACGGACCAACGATCCCGCAGTGGCCGTGATCGGTGAACTCATCCAGGCAGGTGTCGGCCATCAGCACGGTCGCGTCGCCGAGATCGGCGGCAAGGTCGCGCAGGGCGACGTTGAGGATGCCCTCGGGGCGCAGCCCGCAGGAGCCGACTGCGTCCTTGTCCTCGTCGCGCGGCACGCCGAAGATCATCAACCCGCCGACCCCGGCCGCAACTGCCTCGGCCGCGGCTCGCCGGAGCGAATCACGGGTGTGCTGGACGACACCCGGCATCGACGCGATAGGCAGCGGTTCTGATATGCCGTCGGCGACGAACACGGGCAACACCAGATGCCGTGGCTCTAGCGAGGTTTCCGCCACCAGACGACGCAGGGCCGGGGTCGCGCGCAGCCGACGAGGGCGGTGCCTTGGAAAGGCCATGCAACGACTTCCGATTTACCGGCGGCGGCTCTTCTTGCGCGGCGGGGGCAGCGCGCCCTCGGCCCGCAGCCGGGCGGCGTGCTCGGCCAACGCATCGACCAGCGGTCCTACCGCGGCGATCTCCGGTTGTACGTCCACCCGCAGACCGAACTCGGCCGCGGTCTCGGCCGTCTTCGGACCGATGCAGGCCACGATGGTCCGGGCATGCGGCTTTCCGGCGATACCCACCAGATTGCGCACCGTGGAACTGGAGGTGAAGCAGACCGCGTCGAATCCGCCGGTCTTGATCATCTCGCGGGTCTCGGCCGGCGGGGGTGCCGCGCGCACGGTGCGGTAGGCGGTGACGTCCTCGATCTCCCAGCCGCGTTCCCGCAGACCCTCGGCAAGGGTCTCGGTGGCGATGTCGGCACGGGGCAGCAGCACCCGGTTGACGGGGTCGAAAATGCTGTCGTACTCCGGGAATTCGTCCAACAGGCCGAGCGAGGACTGTTCGCCGGACGGCACCAATTCGGGGCTGATCCCGAAGGCCCGCACCCGGTCCGCGGTGGACTCACCGACGCACGCGATCTTGACTCCAGAGAACGCCCGGGCGTCGAGGCCGAACTCGGCGAACTTATCCCACACGGCACGAACGGCATTTGTCGAGGTGAACACCACCCACTGGTAGCGGCCGTCGACAAGACCTTTCACCGCACGTTCCATCTGGGCCGGACTGCGGGGCGGTTCGACGGCGATGGTCGGCACCTCGATGGGCAGGGCGCCGTGGGAGATCAGCCGATCGCTCATATCGCCGGCCTGCTCCTTGGTGCGCGGCACCAGAACAGTCCAGCCGTACAGCGCCCGACTTTCCCACCAGTTCAGCTTGGAGCGCTGAGTCACGGTGCGGCCGATGGTCACCACCAGCGGACCCGCCAGCGGACCGGCCGGGTCACCGGTGCCCAGAGCAGTCCGGTCGGTCAGCCCCTGCAGGGTCGACTCGATCGAACGCTGCGCGCAAGTGGTGCCCTGGGCAGTCACCACGCACGGAGTCCCGTCGGCCAGGCCGTACTCGATCAGGCTGCGGGCGGCATCGGCCAGGTGCTCGGCCGTCGCCGTCAGGATCAGCGGGCCCGGTGCAGCCGCCAGCGCCGCCCAGTCCACCTCGCCGCGCACGTCGGCGACGGTGTGGGTAGAGCCAATCGGCAGGCCGGCGTAGGTGGGCACGGCAGCCGTGGCGGGCAGGCCGGGCACGATCTCGAAGGCCAGGTTGGTGCGGGCCACCGCGTTGACCTCGGTGCTGACTGAGTCGCTCGACAGCGGGTCGCCGGCGACCAGGCGCACCACGTCGACGCCGGTCTTGGCTTCTGCGGCGAGGATCCTCGCCACTTCCGTCGGGTCTCCGAGCGCCGGCCGGATGTCGGGGCCACAGGCCATCACAGCCGGGACGGTGCCGTCGGCCGACACCGACTCCGGAGCCGGGCCGACTGTCGGCGGCAGGTCGGCACCGACCGTCTTCAACACCGCCGGAGAAACGTCCGGATCGGTGAACACCAACGCCGCGTTGGCCAGAACGGCCCGGGCGCGCGCCGTCAGCAATCCCGGGTCGCCGGGGCCCGAGCCGACGAACGCAATTCGTCCCGGCTTCATCGGACGCCGACGTCCGCTGTTGGGGGCGCTCACGGAGCCGCCCTGCTGGCCAGCGTGACCTGTCATCTTCACTCCCGCTCCACCGCTCGTCGCGGAGTCAGTTCGCCATTACCTCGCGCGCCCCCAGTTCGAACAACTCCGCCGCGACCGAGAGCCCTAGCTCTGCGGGCCGGCCGGGGTTGCCGATACCGGACGCACGGATCACTTCTGATCCGTCCGCTGCCGCCACGCATGCACGCAACGACAACTCTTCGAAGACGCGGCCGTCATCATCGATGGACTCGACCACTTCAGCGATCGCGCCCACCGGTGCGGAACAACCCGCCTCCAGTTTGGCGAGCAGGACACGCTCCGCGGTGACTGCGGCGCGGGTGTCGGCGTCGTCCAACTCCGCCAACAGCGCCACAAGCCCGGTGTCGCTCGCACGGCATTCCACCGCGAGCGCACCTTGAGCCGGTGCCGGCAACATCTGCACCGGTTCAAGCGTCTCGGTGACATCGCTGAGTCTTCCCAGACGGGCCAGGCCCGCCCGGGCTACCACGATGGCGTCGAGATCACCGCTACTTACCCTGTTCAACCTGGTGTCTAGGTTGCCTCTTAGGGGGCGAATTTCCAAACCGAGACCCAGTGCTCTAAGCTGCGCCCCCCGACGAACGGACGACGTACCGATCACCGAGCCCGCCGGCAACTCCCCCAGGACCATGCCGTCGCGGGCCACGAGGGCGTCACGCGGGTCTTCGCGGGGCGGCACGGCGGCGATGACGAACCGCTCGTCCGACGCTGTCGGCAGGTCTTTGTAGGAGTGCACGGCCATGTCGACCCGCCCGTCGGCGATGGCCTCGCGCAGTGCGGCAGTGAAAACCCCGACGCCGATCTCGGCCACCGGCTTGCTGGACCGATCCCCCTCGGTACTGATGATGACCAGTTCAGCCGGCCTGCCGAGCGCGATGATCTGGTCGCGGATCGTGCCGGCCTGAGTGGTGGCCAGCAGGCTACCGCGGGTGCCGATCCGGATCACCGGATCGCTGTCGGCGAGCGTCATTCCGCCGGGTGCCTACTCGGTGCCGTCGGCGGACGGAAGCAGCGGAATCTCACCGGCGGCCACGGCATCGACCGCCTGCGGGTCCAGCTCGAAGAGCTCACGCAGCGCCTCGGCGTAGCTGTCGCCGCCCGGCGAACCGGCCAGCTGCTTGACTCGCACGGTGGGGGCGTGCAGGAGCTTGTCGACCACGCGGCGCACGGTGCAGGCGACCTCGGCCCGATGCTCGGGGTCCAGGCCCGGCACCCGGTTGGTCAGGCGCAGCAACTCCGCCTCGACCACGTCGGCGGCCCGCTGGCGCAGCGCTGTCACCGTCGGCGTCACCTCGGCCATGCGTTGCCGGGCCAGGTAGTCGGCCACTTCTGCAGCGACGATCCGGCGGGCGGCGTCGGCGTCGGCGGCCGCAGCCCGGGCCGCGGGCTCACGCTGCACGCGGTCCATGTCGACCACCGAGACACCGGGCAGGCCGGCCACGGCCGGGTCGATGTCGCGGGGCATGCCGAGGTCGCACAACACCAGCGGCTCGGTCAATTCGTCGCGCTGCGTGGCGGCTAGGGCGTGGTGCACGTCGGCCAGGGAAACCACCGGACGCACGGCGCCGGTACAACTGATCACGACGTCGGCGGCGGCCAGCGCGACCGGAAGTTCATCGAGGGTCATGGCCTGCGCGGTGACGCCCTGCTCGGAGATGTTCTGTGCCAGCCGCTGCGCACGCGGCAGCGACCGATTGACCACGTTCACGTGGCGTACGCCGGCCCGGACCAGATGGGCCGCCGACAACCCGCCCATCGAACCCGCGCCGATCACCGTGGCGGAGCGGCCACTCAGCGCCTGCAACCGGTCCGCGGCGATGTCGAGCGCCACCGAGACCACGCTGGCCCCGGCTGCGTCAATGGAAGTCTCGGCATGCACCCGCTTGCCCACCGAGAGCGCCCGCTGGGCCAAGTCGTGAAGAATCCGCCCGACGGTTCGGTTGGACTCGGCGGTGCCATAGGCGCGCCGGACCTGGCCGAGCACCTGCTGCTCGCCGACGACAGCGCTGTCCAAACCGCTGGCCACCGCGAACAGATGCTCGACGGCGGCCTCGCTGTACCGCACGTAGGCGTGCTTGGTCAGATCGCCCATCGAGAGCCCGGAGTGGTCGGCGAGCACCTGACCGATCGCGGACAGGCCGCCGTGGAACGCGTCGACCACGGCGTAGACCTCGACCCGGTTACACGTCGAGAGCATCATGGCCTCAGTCACCAGCGGTGACTGCAGCACCTGCTGGACCAACTTGATCTGATCGGCTTCGTCTATGGAAAGCTGCTCGAGCACGGAAACCGGAGCGCTGCGGTGAGACACCCCAAAGAGCAGGACGCTCACGACACGATCACCTGGCCTGCTCCCTCGTCACGAACGCTGCCCGCGTGAAAACCCAAGACGAAAACTTACCCGCAACGGTAAGGGCTGCGCAGCGTGCTGGACAAATTGCTCCGCAGGTTCACCGGTTCGTGATGTCGGCCCGCAGCCTCGGCTCGTCGACGTCCCAATAGCTGTGCTCACGGCCGTCAAGCAGTACCACCGGCAGCCGGTCACCGTATTCGGCGCGCAACGCCGCGTTGCCGGCGGTTGCAGCGGCGTCGACATCGGTGGCCGAGAGGTCGAACCCGAGCTCGGCCGAGAGATCCGCCAACCGGTCGTAAACCCGTCGGCAGATACCGCAGCCGTCCCGAGTGAGTAGTTCCACATGTGCTCGGCTCATAAGGACCCAGTCTGGCATCCACCGATACCCTGGATGCATGGCTACTCGGGATGAGGCGCAGAACCTCGCCGGCAACGCCAGCGCTGAGCGTGCCCTACAAGATCTCCCGGCGGAACCGGCTCCGCCGCGGGACCGTGACTTGACCGCCGCAGCGTTCTTCGACGTCGACAACACGCTGGTGCAGGGCTCGTCACTGGTGCACTTCGGCCGTGGCCTGGCTGCCCGCAAGTACTTCCAGTACAGCGAGGTGTGGAAGTTCCTCTACGCCCAGGCCAAGTTCCAGTTGACCGGCAAGGAGAACAGCGACGACGTGGCGGCCGGCCGTCGCAAGGCGCTGGCATTCATCGAGGGCCGGACCACCGAAGAGTTCACCGCGCTGGGCGAGGAGATCTACGACGAGATCATCGCCGACAAGATCTGGCCCGGCACCCGGGCATTGGCCCAAGCGCATCTCGACGCCGGCCAGCAGGTGTGGCTGGTCACCGCCACGCCCTACGAACTGGCCGAGATCATCGCCAAGCGACTGGGGTTCACCGGGGCCCTGGGCACGGTCGCGGAGTCGGTCGACGGAGTGTTCACCGGCCGACTGGTGGGCGACATCCTGCACGGCCTGGGCAAAGCCCACGCGGTGCGCGCGCTGGCCGTCCGGGAAGGGCTGAACCTCAAACGCTGCACGGCCTACTCCGACAGCATCAACGACGTCCCGATGCTGTCGCTGGTCGGTACCGCTGTGGCGGTCAACCCCGATGGCGCATTACGTGACGTAGCCCGCGAAAAGGGCTGGGAAATCAAGGACTTCCGCACCGCCCGCAAGGCCGCCAAGATCGGGGTTCCCTCAGCCCTGGCTATCGGGGCGGTCGGCGGCGCGGTGGCCGCGGTGGCGTCGCGCCGTAACGACTAGGACTGCCCGGTCGCCGAGCGTGGGGGTTTTGGAGGCAACAGGCGCTACGGGTGTGCACAGGGCCCACGCTCACTGCAGATCTCGGATGACGATCTGCAGCGGCTCGGGCGATGTTGCGATATCGCCGAGGTAGGCATGGGAAAGGTCCAGCACGAGGAACAGGTTGGCCGCCACCAGAACACCGACGGTGAGCACCACCACGTAGTGCATACGCGGACTCTCGACACCGAAGGCGATCGCCGAACCGAGCACCAGCCCGCTGGTGAGGAAAATCACCGCCCACAGCGGCCAAGTCGGTCCGGTGTTGACATCGGCCTGGATCAGTCGCTCGGCCCGACCCTGGCTCATCTTCTCCAGGTTGGCCACCGAGGTGTTGAGAAATGTCTTCTGGACGTCGTTTCGCGGCGCGATGTCTTGCATGGTCCGGTAAAGGCGCTGTAGGGCCTCGCCGGCTTCCGGTGCGGACCCCCCGCGAGCGGCAATCGGCCACTCGGCGACAGCGGCACGCTCGTAGTCCAGCAGGTCCTTCCTGACCCGATCGGCATCGGCGGGGTCGAAAACTGTGCGATCCCGGGCCAGTTGCAGCCCCGCCACCCCCTCAGCGCGTGCCGATGCGTCAGCGGCGTTGATCTGGCCCCACATTGAGGAGACGACAAAGCCGATGAAGAACGCGTACACGAAGCCGATCACGCCATACCCGAACCGCAGGGCGTCGTTATGGTCGGCGGTTTTGAGCCCGGGGAAGGCCCTGCGCAGGACCGCACCTAGGAGAACGGCTCCGCCTGCAATCAGAACGATGAAACAGGCCAACAGCAGCCACGGGGGAACATTGAGGATCAGCCTGGTGCCCATAACCGCATCCGATCAACAATCGGTTTCGGAAGCCGGAAACCAGTGACAACGGATCGGCACGGGGGCTCCCTTCCCGCTGATTCGCAGTTGCCTACCAGGGGATGGTAGCCCGCCCCCAGCGGCTCGGCGCTACCGCGACGAGCTACCCGTCAAGCTGTACCCGGGGGTGTCATCGCTGCCCTCGAGGTCCGTGGGGGTCCGGTTTGCGGGGACCGAATTCCGTTCGTTTGCAACCGAAGTGCTGTTCGCCAAAAATCGATGGGCGATGTGCGCCTGGGTCGGATCGTCCTTGTGCTGCTCAATGCGTGCCATAAGGGGTCGTGCTGATTCCGACGTCCGGGTTTGAAGCCTCCCCAGGCAACCGAGCAGGCTGGCGCGTTGTGGACACCTGAGAACCCATGGGCGTCCATAGGGCCCACGTTCGCGATCCCGGTCAGGATAGGCTCGCCCCGTGTCCTCCCCCAGGTCTCTCGCCGACGACATCATCGGAACTCACTACCGGTACCCCGATTACTACCTGGTCGGGCGAGAGAAGATTCGCGAATACGCCAAGGCGATCCAATCCGACGATCCTCTGCACTACAACGAGGAGGCGGCGAAGGCCGCTGGTTATCCTGACGTCGTAGCCCCGCTGACCTTCATTGCGATCCCGGGCCGGCAGGTGCAGCTGGACATCTTCCGCAATTTCGACGTCGGCATCAACTTGGCGCGGGTGATCCATCGCGACCAGAAGATCACCTACCACCGGGCCATCTGTGCCGGTGACAAGCTGTATTTCGACTCGTGGCTGGACTCGGTGATCGAGTCACACGGCACCGTGATCAGCGAACTGCGCAGCGAGGTCACCGATGACGAGGGCAAGCCGGTGATGACGACGGTCGTGACGATGATCGGCGAGGCGGGCGGCTCTGAAGAGACCAACGCCCAAGTCGCCGCGATCGCAGCCGCGGCCCTCGGCCGCGGCTAGTCGGCACCTTCGCGGCCCTCGGCTAGTCGGCACCTTCGCGGCCCTCGGCTAGTCGGCACCTTCGCGGCCCTCGGCCGGGGCTAGTGGGCCAAATCAGCCCAGGAAAGCGTTGCCGCGCTGGCTGAGCAACTGAAACAGCGTCTGCTGAATCGTCTCCCGCACCTGGTCGGTGAGTTCGAAGGTGACCATCGGGTCGTCGGCGGCACCCTCGTCGAAGTGGGCGGTGTCGATCGGAGCGCCGAAGGCGATGTGCCACTTCGACGGAAGCGGCACCAATCCGAGCGGGCCTGCCAGGGGGAACAACGGGGTGATCGGGAAGTAGGGCACGCCCAGGACCCGAGCCAGCAGCTTGACGTCGGCCATCATCGGATAGATCTCTTCGGAGCCGACGATCGAGCACGGGATGATCGGCGCCTTGTTGCGCAACGCGGCGGCCACAAACCCCCCACGGCCGAATCGCTGCAGTTTGTAGCGGTCCCGGAAGTGTTTGCCCAGCCCCTTGTAGCCCTCGGGAAAAACTGCGGCCAGTTCTCCCCCGGCCAATAGCCGGTTTGCGTCTGTATTGCAGGCCATGGTGTGCCCCGCCTTGCGGGCGATCGGCCCCAGCACGGGCATGTCGAAGGCCAAGTCCGCGACAAGCAGTCGCACGTCGCGCCTGCGCGGATGATGGTCGTGCACAGCAACGGACAGCATCGGGCCGTCGAACGGCAGGGTGCCGGCGTGGTTGGCGACAATCAGTCCAGACCCGGTGTCCGGGAGGTTTTCGATGCCGCTGACCTCCACGCGGAACCACTTGTCGTAGAAGAAACGGAGAACCGGTAGAACGACGGCGTCGTTGTACTCCGGGTCGAATCCGAATTCGTCGACACGGTAATCCCCAGAAAGCCGCTTGCGGACAAAATCTGCGAGGCCGGCGATTCGCTGAGCAAGGTCGCCCGCAGCCGACTGGCCAAGGCCGCGGTCGAACTCGTGGATGACGGCCTCGACGGCCTCATTGTCAGCCTGATAGGCCGTCCTGCTCGCCCTCCCAGTGGGCTTACCCGACACCTTCGGTGCGGCCGCGCCAGTCGACCGCGGCGCCGAGGGGTGCTGGCGCGGCGTAGTCGCTCGTTGTGCGGCCCGCGCCGAATTACCATGCAGGGGAATGATTTTGGCCTGAGAATTGGCCGAGGAGTCGCCTCCTGAATTAGTTCCGGAGTCGCGCGCCATCATCTCCCCCTTTCTACTCTCAACGTCCCCACCGTCGCGTCACTGCGACGGCCCGATTTTCTAAAGAGACTACCCATTTCGGATCGATGATCGGAGTCAGCCCCCGACCGCGGACGAAGTCATCAAAAGCCTCGATCGTCGTCCACTTGGGCTCGAACCCGAGTTCGGTCCGCATCCGTGTGGTGTCCATTACCCGGCCGTAGCTGAGGTAGTCCACCTGGTCGCGGTTCAACTCGACGTTGGTCGTCGCCCGGCGCAGCGATTCAGCGGCCCGCACCCCCAGAGCCGACACCGGAAGCGGGAGCCGACCGGCCCGTCGGATGGCCTGGGACATCATCACGATGCCGTCGGCGCCGACGTTGAACGTACCTGCGCGGCCGGCCAACGTGGCCCGCTCGAGCGCCCCGAGGGCGTCCTGCTCGTGCAGGAGTTGCAGTCGGGCATCTCGACCGAAGACCGTCGGCACAACCGGTCCGGACAGATATCGCGCCAGGCGGGTTTCCATCCCGGGCCCGATGATGTTGGCCAGCCGCAGGATCGTGACCTTGATGTCGGGCCGCCGACGACCTAGGCCCCGGGCGTAACCCTCGATGTCGATGCTGTCACGGGCGAAGCCCTCATCGGGTGGACGCCGGCTGCTGCTGTCCTCGGTAAACACCACCGGATCATGCGGGTGCGAACCGTAGACCTCGGAGGTGGACTTCAGCACCACCCGGCGCACCGTCGATGCCTTCTGACATGCGGAGAACAGTTGCATGGCACCCATGACGTTGAGCTCTTTGAGCGTCGCCCGGCCACCTGACCGCGGAGCGTATGAGGCCGCTGCGGCGTGTACCACTGTGTCCACGTCGCTGTTGCGGATCACTTTGGCGATGAACGGGTTCCGGATGTCGGCGCGAACAAACTCCGCACGGCCCATGCGGCGCTGGAGATCCTTACTCGGCGAGATCGCATCGACCGCTATCACTTTGTCGATCAACGGATTCTGCGCCAACCGAGCTGTGAGATAGCCGCCCAGAAACCGACATGCGCCCGTGACCAGCACAACCTTCGGGTGCTGCGGCACTTCGGAGCCTTGGCCGCCAGAGTCCATATTCATACCCTAACCGGCGGTCGCCGAACCGGCATGGCGGCGGCGCACCCGCGGAGAAGCCGCGCGGGCTTACTTACCGAGTTTTCTGCGCTGGACCCTGGTACGACGCAGCAGCTTGCGATGCTTCTTCTTGGACATGCGCTTGCGCCGCTTCTTGATGACTGAACCCATGAGCTCCGCTACCTAGATCTGCCGTACCTACTGACCCGGCTACCTTACCCAAGCGGACGGGCAGCAAAAAATCAGCCAGCGTCGAAGTAGGACGTCTCGAGCAAATCGTGAACGGCTTTGGCGTGAACCCGGAACGAACGACCCACCCGAACCGCAGGCAACTCTCCGTTATGAACCAGGCGGTAAACCGTCATCTTGCTGACCCGCATCAGCGCCGCCACCTCGGCAACGGTCAGAAATTGCGCCCGGGGTTGGCCGTCAGGCGCTCCCGCATCCCGAGCCGATTTCCCGCCGGCGGAGTCCCGCCCGTTCATAGCCGTCATCGCTACCCATTCCGTCAGGCACGGGCCCTTCCAGCGGCTTCCCCACCGCTGGCGCGAACCCGTGCATACACGAGGAGAATAGCGTGGCCAATGGGGTTGGTGCGACGGGTGTGTGTTAATCCGTCAGAAAATTTTTGAACTACTTAGCTGTAATTCCTAGCTGCTCAGAACGGGTTTTTGCCGCCTGAACGGCCGCATCGACCGCGGCACGCAGCCCACCACGCTCGAGTTCCCGCAGGCCAGCAGCAGTGGTGCCGCCCGGCGAGGTGACGGTCGCACGCAGCTGAGCGGCAGTGGTGTCTGGGCGGGCCGCCCCGCCCGCGGCGAGCTCGGCGCGGTCGGCCGCCATCCGGTCGGTCAGCATCGTCACCGATCCGGCCATGGTCTGCACCGCCAGATCAGTGGCAACCGCCCGGCTCAAACCGGCCGCAACGCCTGCGTCGACGAGAGCCTCGACGAACAGAAAGATGTATGCCGGACCCGAACCCGATACTGCCGTGACGGCGTCGAGCTGGGATTCGCTGACGATATGCACCAACCCGACGCTCTCGAACAGTTCGGCGACATCGTTCAGCTGCTCGTCGGTGGCGAAGCGGCCTTTAGCCAGTGCGCTGACCCCCGCACCGACCAAGGCAGGCGTGTTGGGCATGACCCGAATCACTGGAGATCCGACGGGCAGGCGGGCCTCGAAGTAAGCAATGGGGACGCCGGCGGCGACGCTGACGAGAACCTGTTCGGCAGCACTTCCTTCGGCCTGGGCGGCAACCGCCGCGATCTCGTTGACGGCCGGGTCGACATCGCCAGGCTTGACCGCGAGGATCACGACGCCTGCGTGTTCGGCCGCCTCAGCGATGGATGCCACCCGGACTCCGTACGTCTCGTTCAGGAACGCGGCTCGCTGGGCCGCTCGCTCGGCCACCACCAACTCCCGAACCGACTTCCCCGCCCGCAACAGACCTGCCAGGAGAGCCTCGCCCATGCTGCCGCCACCGATGATCGCGATTCTGACCATCTTTCGACCCTAGCCGGTCGACGACGCGGCGCAGCGCAGCAAGCCGCGAAGGAGCCGGCGATTCGGCGCTATCCGGTAACTGCCGGCACGAGCGCCAACTGGCGGGTCTGAACGACCACGCGGCCTTCGGCGTCGACGACGGTGTGGTCCGCGTCGAACCAGTCCTGCCTGATCTGGGTCGTTGTGCAAGCCACCCGCAACCAGCCGTCGGAAGGCAACCCCCGCAGATAGGCGGTGAGCTGCACGGTCGGGGCCCAGCCTCGGCGGCCCACGGCATAAGTCACGGGCAGCGAGAGGTCGCCGCACATCAATGCGAACAACTCATCGACCCGGCCCGACTTCGGGCGCACCCAGAACCTGAACACCGGTGTGCCGGCCGAATCCAGCAACGGGTGGATGTCGCAGCCGCGGACCAGGTGGTTGATCTCGGCCCCAGGATCGCCTGCGGTCAGGACCGGCACGCCGACGGGCGGCTCGACGCCCATCGGGGCAGTGAGCGGGCTGTCCGCGAGCAGCGGGGGCACCTGGTGCTCGGGTTCACCGATGGTGACGACGCCGTGGACGCACACCCGCCGACCCTGGACCAATTCGACGTCGACCAGGCCGACCCGTCGTCCGCGCTTGCGAACCACCGTGAATAGCTGAACCAGACCTGGGTCCGGGGCGGAGAGAAAGCTCACTGAGACCGCGACGGGCTGCGCGTTAGAGCCGCCCGATGCGCTGGTGGCGTATCCCTCGCGAGCTGCTTTGGCGCACAACGCGACCATCACTCCGCCGTGGATCTTCGGGCCGATGGTCCAGTGCTCGCTGAGATCACCGACGAAACTGCGCGACTCATCGCCGGGCCGGCCATCGACTGGCCTCAAGGCCATCGCATCGGAGAAGCGCGGACTCATCGCATCAAGTAGGTGCGGGCGAACTCCAGGGACTCGGTGAGCAGCACATCCCGCTCTGCTTTGGTGCGAGCCCCGGAAGTGGTGACCTCCAGCACGACATGGCCGGTGAAGTCGCTCCCGGCGAGCATCTGGCACACCTCCACGGTCGGCTGGGTGCCGCGGCCGGGGACAAGATGTTCATCGGTGGATGCACCGTTGCCGTCGCACAGATGTAGATGGACCAGGCCAGATCCCATCCGTCCGGCCATCTCGACTGCGTCGGTTCCGGCCGTCGCGGTGTGCGAGAGGTCCAAGGTGTAGTGGGCGTGGTTGCCGTCCAAGGGGTCATAGGACGGGGCGAAGGCCGAGACCGCCGCGCCCGGGCGGCCACCGCGGCGGCGCATCCGCTCGATCGACGGCTGGCCGGATCCGAAGAACCGGTCGGCGCGAAACGGAAACATGTTCTCCACGGCGACCATGACGTCGCTGTGCTCCTCGAGCCATGCCACCTGTTCGCTGAAACCCTCGGCGTAGCGGCGCTGCCATCGAAACGGCGGGTGGACGACCACAGTCTGGGCTCCGAGCCGTTCGGCCGCCTGCACGCTGCGATCCAGCTTATTCACCGGGTCCGAACCCCAGACCCGCTGCGAGATCAACAGGCACGGTGCGTGAACCGAGAGCACGGGAACGTTGTATCGCCGCGAGAGCTGGGAGAGGGCACCGATGTCCTGGCTGACCGATTCCGCCCACACCATCACCTCGACGCCGTCGTATCCCAACTCAGCGGCGTACTCGAACGCCGCCTCGGTTCTCAGGGGGTAGACCGACGCCGTCGACAGGCCGACCTTGATGGCAGGGCGCACAGGGACTGGTTCAGGTCGATTGCAGCAATGCCAGCGGGCCGAGTGTTACGAGCGCACCGACTGCGACTGCTATCAGGGTGCTGGCGATGTCCTCGGTCTTGCGGACCACACGCACCGCGACCACGAGGCCCAGGATCACCAGAACGGACAAGACGAGTGCCACGATGTTGTTCCAACGCCACAGCTGGTCGAATGCGACGAACAGGCCCCCGCCGAACACCACCGCCAGCATGGACTGCAGCACGGCAACCACGGCATGCCGAACCGACGTCCACCGGCTTTCCCGTGGTTTCGGAGCCCCATCTTGGCCCTTGGCCTTGCCACCTTTGGCCTTGCCGACGGTTTGGGCCGGGATTGCATCGGTGACTTCGCCGCTGGGACCGGCTAGGCGGCGCGCCAGATCGTCGGCGACGGTCTCGCCGCTGAACAGGGTTCCACCTGAGGACTGCAGGTAGGCCCGCAGTTCTTCGACACCATCGCGCTGATCGGAGACCAGCTCGGGCAGGCTGATCGCCCCGTCGACCGGGTCGTAGTTCATCTGTTCAGCACCGGAGGAGCGAGCAAGCTCGGGCCGCCGGGGTTCAGTGCCCGAACGCCGCTGCGGTCGCGGGTCGTGGCTGCGTTGCAGGCCGCGGACGCGGCGAGGCAGCGGGTTTCTGGACTTCGGCGGCTTTGACCGCCGGCGCTGCGGCGGATTCTCGACCGCGGGCTCCTCCGGGACGTCGAGAGTCTCGCTCAGCTCCGGCTGCTCGACATCCGCATCGCCTTCAGGGGCGCCGACCTCGACGCCCTCGGCCAGGCTCGCCAGCGCGGCCTCCTCAGCGAGAGCCTCCTCAACGAGAATCTCTTCGGCGAGATCCTCCTCAAGGGAAATCTCCTCGGCAAGGGCTTCTTCGGCGGCGGGCTCCTGCGTGATCTCGTCGACGAAATCCTCTTCGGCCAGCTCCTCTACCGGCGCCCCTTCGACAACCGTTTCCTCGACGACAGCCTCCGCGGCCAACTCCCCATCAGGCGCCTCTTCGACAGCCGTCTCCTCGACAGCCGTCTCCGCGACGACAGCCTCCTCGGCGTGCACCTCTTCGACAGCGCCGTCCTCGACGAGAACTTCGTCGCCAAGCTCTTCGACAGCCGCCTCTTCGGCAATCCCTTCGACAGCCGCCTCCTCGACGGCCGCCTCCTCGACAGCGGCCTGATCGACAGCGGCCTCCTCGACAGCGGCCTCCTGGTGGAAACCTTCTTCGAACAGGGCTTCTTCGTCTTCAACTGACGCCTCTTCGACCAGAACCTCCACTGCAGGCGCTTCGTCGACGAGAACGTCCTCGCCAGCCTCCCCGGCCGCGTCCTCCTCGACAGTCACCTCCTCAACAGCGTCCTCGGAGGGCTCAGAGGCAGAAAGGTCCTCGGAGGCAGCCTCGACCGCCGACTCGGAGTCCGCTTCCTCGGCGGTCACGACCTCTGCGTCGGCCTGGCCCTCCGGCTGAACCTCGGGCTCAGCTTCGTTGGCCTCGGCCTTCGGCCCCGGGGGGGTCTCCGCAGGACGGATGATGGGGATCTCGCCGGTCAGCTCCGCTACCGAGATTCCGCCGCTCCGCCGCCGACGGCGATGCCCGGTGACCGGCGGTGAGCCGATGGTTCCGTTGCGGGCCAGCAGTTCCGCCACCGAAATGGGCCGCGTGCTGTCGTCTGACGTGCTCACTGCTCAGTCACCTCCCGGTCCCACGGTATGCAGTAGCTCAGTGCCTTCGGCCACACTGTCGAGTCGCCGCAGGATCAGCCCCTCGCGCAGTGCCCACGGGCAGATATCCAACGATTCCAACGACAGTGCTCGCATGCTTGCCTCGGCCACCAGAGCCCCCGCCACGATTTGCGGCGCTCGCTCGGCGCTCACCCCTTCCAGCTCAGCCCTGTCCGATGTGGCCATCCTAGAGATGAAGGCTATGAGCTGGCGCAGGCCGTTCGCTGTGAGGGTCCGCTTCACCCGCGGACCTGCCGCTGATGGCGCCGCCCCGGTCAACCGCGCCAACGACCGGAAGGTCTTTGACGTACCCACTGCGAGGTCGGGAAGACCGGCGTCCAGCACGCGGTCGCCAGCCTCGGATAGTTCGGCGTCCAGCCAGTCGCGCAGCATCGCGATCCGGCGCCGGCTCGGCGGGTCGTCCGGCAGCCAGTCGCGGGTCAACCGACCGGCTCCCAACGGAAGCGACAATGCGACGTCAGGCTCTTCATCGATTCCCGTAGACATCTCCAGGGACCCTCCGCCGATGTCGAGAGCGATGATCCGGCCAGCGCTCCAGCCGAACCAGCGTCGCACCGCCAGGAAGGTCAGCCGCGACTCGTCGACACCGGAGAGCACCTGGAGGTCGACCCCCGTTTCGTCCCGAACCTTTTCCAGCACGTCCTCGCAGTTCTTGGCGTCCCGCACGGCCGACGTTGCGAAGGCCATCAGGTCTTCGCAACCGGAACTCTTGGCGATCTTCGCGAACTCGTCGATGGTGTCGATCAGCTTCTCGGCACCCTTTCGCGTGAGCTTGCCGGCGCCATCCAACGCCTCGGCCAGACGCAGGGGCGCCTTCGTCGAACTCATCGGCGTCGGGTGCCCCCCGCGGTGCGCATCAACGACCAGCAGGTGAACAGTGTTACTGCCGACATCAAGCACGCCCAATCGCACGTCAACCAACCTAGTGCGTCTACCTTTGTTTTCCGTGACAACCAGACAGGCAAGTGCAACTGGGCGGGGACGTTGTGGCGAAGTTGGTCTGGATTTCCCACGCGAATGGGTCGAATTTTACGATCCGGACAACGCAGAACACCTGATCGCGGCGGACCTGACCTGGCTGCTCTCCAACTGGACGTGCGTCTTTGGCACACCCGCCTGCCGCGGCACCGTCGAGGGCCGCCCCGACGACGGCTGCTGTTCACACGGAGCGTTTCTCTCCGATGACGACGACCGTGCCCAACTCGACGACGCCGCCAAGACACTGACCGATGCCGATTGGCAGTTCCGCAGCAAGGGCCTTGGCCCCAAGGGCTACCTCGAAATGGACACCTACGAGGACAAGCCAAACCTGCGCACCCGAAAGTACAAGGGAGCCTGCATCTTCCTGAACCGGCCGGGCTTCTCCGGTGGCATTGGTTGCGCCTTGCACAGCAAAGCGCTGAAACTCGGCCTCGAGCCGTGGACCATGAAGCCCGAAGTCTGCTGGCAGCTTCCGATCCGGCGAAGCCAGGAGTGGGTGACCCGGCCCGACGGTAGCGAGATTCTGAAGACGACCGTCACCGAATACGATCGACGCGGCTGGGGCGAAGGCGGCGCGGACCTCTATTGGTACTGCACCGGCGATCCCGCCGCCCATGTCGGCACCAAGCCGGTGTGGAAGTCCTATGCCTCCGAACTCACTGAACTGCTCGGCAAGAGCGTCTATGCCGAACTGGCGTCGATCTGTAAGCGGCGCAGCGGATTCCCGCTCATCGCGGTGCACCCCGCGACCGCTGCCGCAGCATCGACCGATGAGATTTCGACTCAGGCACCCTGAGCACGCCCGGGCGGCTCAGGCCCGAATGCAGTCAAGAACGATGAACACCGGCCGTGCCAGCAGTTCATCCCAGAATCCCGGGGGATGGTTGGGCCGTTCGTCCGGTGGTATCAGAAGGCCGTAGACCGTGACGCTGCTGAACCCGGCCGACCGCAGTTCGTCCCGGAGGGCGTCGAGGGGCAGATAATAGTTTTCGATGTCGAGGACGGCGTCCGGCAGCAACACGGAAAAGTTGATCGGCGCGCCCTCGTAGACGGAGTCGGCGAGGCGAGCGTCGAATCCGTACTTCCGGTAGTCCGGTGTGGGATCGAAATGATAGATCTCGGGATTGACCGTTATGGTGACGAACCGGCCCCCGGGTCGGACACGACTGGCCAACCCGGCGCACATCGCCGCCAGGTCGGCGCGGTCACGTGCGTATACCAGCAGGAATGCGGCCACGGCGAGGTCGAAGTCCTGTGGCGGGTCGGCCGGGTTCCGGGCATCGCCGACGAAATAGTCGATACCCAGCGGGTCGGCGGCTTCCTGCTCCCGAGCCAGCTGAATCATCGCCTCGGAAATGTCCATCCCGACCGCCCTGGCCGCGCCCGACCGACGCAGCATCCTGGTGAAGTGGCCTTCTCCGCAGGCGATGTCGAGAACGGCCTGACCGGAGACGTCGCCCACCCGCTGCATCAGCGAGAAGGTGTCGACACGGTAGATCGGCAGCGTGTTCTTGGCTTGCCGGTACAGATCAGCGGTGTCACCCGCGTTGTAATCGGTGGCCATCGCGTTTGGGATCCTTTGTCTGGTTGCGTCGCGGGTTCTCGAACTCGACGCTAGACAGTAAAGCGGGCTGAGGCCACCCGTTTGACCACGTCAACTGTTTCAGGTGGTAAGGGATCGGTGAAGATAGGTCGATGAAGAGTGCGTGGGCCCTGCTCCTCATCGGTGCAGCGGTACTGATGCCCGGCTGCGGGCCCAACGGGAATGCCGCCGCCCTCCCCGCAGATGCGACCGTGAGCTACACGTTCCGGGACTCCTCAATGCCCCCGCCCTACCACCGCAGTTTCGTGATCACCTTTGATAGCACCCAGGCCCGCATCGTCGTCGACAGCTACGGGACGGTGCTGGCCGACCGGACCGCGCCAATGCCCCCAGAAACCTGGCGGCAGGTGTCGGACACCTTCGCGAACCTGGCAGACGTGAAGGTCATCGAACCGGAGCAGGGCTGCACCGGCGGAACGGGATTCGCGCTGTCAGTAGCCCGCGCCGGGTCGGTCACCTTCGATCTGGCCGGCACAGTCTGCAGCGGAGCCAACTCCGACGCCCAAGAGCGCCTCAGGGAATGGATCAGACCGGTTCGCTCGCTGTTTCCGCCGATGGAGCAGCTCGCACCAGAGGGATGACCTCGTTACGATTCGCCGCATCCTCGTCATCCCCCACCCCGCCACAAATTGGAATAAGCGTCCACGATTCGGCGTGAGACAGCATTGAGCACAGGCCCGACCCCTGGTCACATTCGCCGACGTGATCGATGCGGAAGTGGTCGCGGCGGAGAAGCTCGCCGGCTGGGTCCGTCGGCCGTCAGCGGCCCATCAGCAGGCCAATGTGGGTGTAGTAGTTCACCGCGCTGTAGAGCACCAGAGCGACGCCGCCAACCACCAGGCACGTGCCGGCCAGCCGCGCCAATCCCCCGCCGAGGTTGCGGACTGCCCAGGGGGCCAGCAAAGTGCCGATCGCCGCTAACCCGTACAGCAGGCCGATCAGTGAGTTCTCCAACCAGGGGACGTTGGCCAACTGACCGGCAACCGGTTCAGCCCGCGGCGCCACTCCGACGGCGGTGAACCGGAAGATCGCGATGGTGATGGACAGCAGTACCAGCCCCAGCACGAACAACAGCCACGACACCGGCCCGGCAACCCTCAGCAGAGCCCTCCACCCGTCGTCGTCGAGCTCCCGGAAGTCCCCGGCATGACGCCACAGATACATGGCAGCAGCCAGCAGCAACAAGCCGAGGAAGCATGTGGGCTCCCCGAACATGATGTTCACCTGCGGTTTGGCGTTGAGGGGCCACGTGACCGCGATCAGACCGCCGAAGACGGCCAGGATCGCGCCGAGCACCCCGAAACAGATCGACCAGCCCTCGGCGGCAACCGACTCGCCACGCGCCATCATGCGCGCCAACATCGGAACCAGCACCATGGCCGCGCCGGCCGCGACCCCGACCAGGGTGTTGTAGAGAATCAAGGGTCGTCCTCCCCGGCCCACCGGCGGATCACCGCAACCTAACACGGGTCCGACCCAGATCAGGACTGTCGGTTGTGGCGGTCTCCGTACCATCTGAAACTGTTGACATACTTGCCCATGTCCATGGCGACTTCGAGGTTGGCTGCCGACGGATGACCCGTGCCGTAGTCCGGGCTGAACTCGTGGTACGGGCCGGCCGCCGTCGCGATCAACGCGTAGTCGTGCTTGACCGCGGGAGGATGCCTGGCAGAGTGTCTGGCGAACATTCAAGCTCGGCAGGCCGTGACACCGGAGGCGGGTCCGAGCCGGGACCGACCGTCAATCCCGACCGCGCTGTTAGGCCTCCAGCTTGTAGCCCAGTCCGCGCACCGTCACCAGATGTACCGGATTGGCCGGATCGGCCTCGATCTTGGAACGCAACCGCTTGACGTGGACGTCCAACGTCTTGGTGTCGCCCACATAGTTAGCACCCCAGACCCGATCGATCAGCTGAACGCGGGTGAGTACTCGGCCCTTGTTGCGCATCAGATATTCCAATAATTCGAATTCCTTGAGCGGCAGTTGAATTCGGGCTCCGTTCACACTGACGACGTGCCGTTCGACGTCCATCCGCACCGGCCCCGCCTCCAGCACAGGGTCGAGCAACCCGCCCTCGTCGGCATCGACGCCACGACGCAATACAGCCCTGATCCGGGCTATCAATTCGCGTGCCGAATAAGGCTTGGTCACGTAGTCGTCGGCTCCGAGTTCGAGGCCGAGAACCTTGTCGATCTCACTGTCCCGGGCAGTGACCATGATCACCGGAACACTGGAGCGGGCCCGCAACTGCTTGCACACTTCAGTACCGCTCATTCCAGGCAGCATCAGGTCGAGCAACACGATGTCGGCGCCGGACCGATCGAACTCCGCCAGCGCCGCCGGGCCGTCGGTGACGACGGTGGCCGCGAAACCCTCTTTGCTCAGCAGGAAGGCCAGCGGGTCGGCCAACGATTCTTCGTCCTCAACGATCAATACACGGATCACTGCGTCTCCTCTTGACTTCTCTGCTCGCCGGCCGCTTTTTTAGCCGGGCCGTTCGGCTCACCGTCGTCGTTGTCGGTTGGCTCCGGATGGGATGCCGGAATGGACAGGGTGAACGTCGATCCGGTGCCGGGCCGGCTCCACACCCGAATGCTTCCGTCATGGTTGGCTGCGACGTGTTTGACGATAGCCAGCCCGAGACCTGTTCCGCCGGTAGCGCGGGATCGGGCTTTGTCCACGCGAAAGAACCGCTCGAATACCCGCTGCTGATCGGCGCGCGCGATACCGATCCCGCGATCGGTGACGGCGATCTCGATCTGGTTTCCTTTCCGGCGCCGACTGATGGACACCGTCGAACCGTTGGGTGAGTAGGCGATCGCATTGGAGATCAGGTTAGCCACCGCGGTGACCAGCAGTCCCTGATCCCCGAGTACCTCAAACCCCTGCGGTGCGTCGGTCGTGATCGTGATTTCGGCGTTGTCGGCCACCACCTTGTAACGGGAAATCGCTTCCTGCACAACAGTGTCAACGTCCACAGCCACAAGATTGGGTAGGCGTTCGGCCCCCTGTAGCCGGGACAACTCGATCAATTCGCCGACCATGTTGGCCAGCCGTTGGGACTCGGTGTGCAGCATCTGCCCGAAACGCCGAACGGTTTCAGGGTCGTCGCTGGACTCCAGCAAGGCCTCGGCCAGCACCGCCATCGCCGCGACCGGCGTCTTCAGTTCGTGGCTCACATTGGCGACGAAGTCTCGACGGCTGGCTTCCATTCGGGCCTGTTCGGACTGGTCGTCGAGGTAGACGACTGCGTATCTGGGCTGTTCAGCTCTCAACAACCGGGAGTGTCCGTGCACCGAGAGCCCCCAGCGCCCGGCAGGCGCGCCCCGGGGCGCAGCAAGGTCGATCTCCACGTCGTTGCCGGTTGCCAGGGTTCGCTGGGCCGCCGCCCAGACCCGGTCGTCGAGCACCTGGTCGCGTACCAGGCCCAGTTCCACCGCCCGGTCGTTGAAGACGACCACGTTGCGAAGGCTGTCGACGACAACCATGCCGACCGGGGCTAGGGCCATAGCCCGCTGCAACAGATGGGCGACGGTGACACCGGGCTCGGCGACGGCGCCCTCGTGACGACAACGGCCGAATCGCGAGCCTCGGCCAAAGCGCGCAGGAAAACCGAACCGCGGGGACGCCAGCATCGATCCGACGGCCACACCGATGAGACCCGCGATGCCGCCCCCCAGCGCGACCGGACTGACGCTCACGAAGAAAGCCTACGCACCGCTCCGGGGGCCGAACCTCCCGGCGCGGAGTTCTCCGGCGCGTCTACTTATTGCCCTGGCTCGCCACTGCGGCCGCGCCTGCAGCGGCGGCCTCCGGGTCCAGGTAGGTTCCGCCGGCCACGAGGGGCTTGAGGTCGTCGTCGAGGTCGTAACGCAACGGAATCCCGGTCGGGATGTTGAGCGCGACCACCGCCTCGTCGGACATGCCGTCCAGATATTTCACCAGGGCGCGCAGCGAGTTGCCGTGTGCGACGATCAGCACCGTCTTGCCGGCCTTGAGATCCTTGGCGATCGCCCCTTCGAAGTACGGCACAAACCGCGCAACCACATCGGCCAGGCATTCGGTGAGTGGCCCACCGTCGATGTCGGCGTAACGCGGATCAGCGTCCTGGCTGAACTCGGTTCCCCTCTCGATCGGCGGCGGGGGAGTGTCATAGCTGCGCCGCCACTTCATGAATTGTTCTTCGCCGTATTTGGCCTTGGTCTCGGCCTTGTCCAGGCCCTGCAAGGCGCCGTAGTGCCGCTCGTTCAGACGCCAGTTGCGGTGCACCGGAATCCAGTGCCGGTCAGCCTTGTCCAAGGCGATGTTGGCGGTATTGATGGCCCGGCGCAGCAGGGAGGTGTAGAGCACGTCCGGCAGCCGGTCCAGTCCCCCGATCAGTTCGCCGGCCCGGGCCGCCTCGACCCGCCCTTTATCAGTGAGATCGACGTCCACCCAGCCGGTGAACAGGTTGAGAGCGTTCCATTGGCTTTCTCCGTGGCGGAGCAAGATCAGCGTCGGCATGGACGTCAGTCTGTCACGCGCGGCGTCACTCGGCGTCCGCATCGTCGATGAGATGCCGGAAGGCTTGCAGGTTCTTCAGCGGCTCGCCCCGGGCCACTCGCCACGCCCACTCCTTGCGGATCGAGGAGGCGAACCCCAGTTCCAGCAGCGTATTGAAGTCGCTGTTGACGGCTTCGACCACCTGGCCCAGAACTCGGTCGATCTCGTCGGGGTTGACGACGTCAAGGGCGAGTCGGCCGATCAGGTAAATGTCGCCCAGATTGTCCAGGGTGTAGGCAACCCCGTAGAGGCGGCGGTTGCGCTTGAGCAGGAAGCGGTAGACCGCCTCGTGATTCTCGTCGGGCTGGCGACACACGAACGCCTCCACCCGCACCGAATGCTCACCGAAACTGAGCAGGGTATTGGTGACGAGTTTGCGTTCGCCGGGCAATTCGACGATCAGCCCCGGCAGACCACCGTGCGCGCCGTCATGACGGGTGAAGGTCAAGCCATGGCCGGTCAGGGTCTCTTCGACGAGGTGCTGAACGTCCTGCGGCGCAGGACCGGAGGCGGTCATGCCCGCACTCCCCTGCGCATCGGCCACCGACTGCGACGGGCCGCGACGTCGACGAAGCCGGATGCGGCGCTGCGTCGTTGAATGCCGCCGTAGTCCGCAATCGCCCGCCGGTAACTACCCAGCAGGCCCTCGACAGTGTTGTCCCAGGAGAACTGCTGGGCGTGCGCCAGCGCCGCCCGGCCGAGTTGGCGGGCGTCGGAGGCCAGCAGCGCGGCGATTGCCGCGGCCCATCGATCCGGGTCATGCCCGTTCACCAGAGATCCGCTGCGCCCGTCGGCCACCGCGACCGGCAAGCCACCGACCGCGGCGGCCACCACCGGGGTGCCGCAGGCCTGCGCCTCCACAGCGACCAGCCCGAAGGATTCCGAGTAGCTGGGTACCGCCACCAGGTCCGCGGCCCGGTAGACGTTGGCCAATTGCTCGCGGGACTGCGGCGGCAGGAACGTCACCCGGTCGGCGATACCGAGATCTGCGGCCAGCCGCGCCAGGCCGTCCGGGGCCGCCAAACCGGTGCCCGATGCGCCCCCCGCCACCAGCACCCGGATATCAGGCAGCAGGGCTGCTGCGCGCAGCAGCACGTCCGGGGCCTTCAACGGCTGGATGCGGCCGACGAACGCGACGAGCGGACCGCCACCGATATCGCCCAGCGCGGCCCGGGCTGCCGCCCGGTCACCGGGGGTGAACGTTTCCAGATCGACCCCGGGATGAACGACATCGACTCGGCCGGGATCGGCATTGTGTAATGAAACGAGTTGTCGCGCTTCGTCTTCGGTGTTGACAACCAATCGGTTGGCTTCGTCGACCACCTGCTGCTCGCCGACGGCGCGCAATGGCGGCTCGGGCTCGTCGCCGTCGGCGAGTGAGGCGTTCTTTACCGCAGCCAGGGTGTGGGCGGTGTGCACCAGTGGCACCGCCCAGCGATCCCGGGCCAGCCAGCCGACCTGACCGGACAGCCAGTAGTGGGAGTGGACCAGGTCGTAGTGCCCAGGTTCGTGGTTGGCCTCGGCGCGCAGAACGCCGGCGGTAAACGCGCACAGCTGCGTCGGCAGGTCGTTCTTGGCCATGCCCTCAAATGGGCCGGCCACCACATTGCGCACCAATACGCCCGGGGCCACCGGGACCACGGGCGCGTCGAGGGAGGAGGTAGCGCGGGTGAAAATCTCCACCTCGACTCCGCGCCGGGCCAGGTGCAGCGCGGTCTGCAGCACGTAGACATTCATACCGCCGGCGTCGCCGCTGCCGGGCTGAGCCAGCGGAGACGTGTGCACCGATAGCACCGCGATACGCCGAGGCAACACCTCACCCGCGTCCGGGTGTGGAAGTCCGGAGGGCTCCCGGTTATGGCGCACCAGCCCATCTTTGCATCGGCGTGTGAGTAGGGTTGCCCGGATGAGCGCTCCCTCACCTGGAACGGCTGCCCATTCTCGGGTTGCGGTGGTCACCGGTGCGAGCTCGGGAATCGGGGAGGCCACCGCAAGAACGCTTGCCGCCCTGGGTTTTCACGTCGTGGCGGTGGCTCGGCGTGCCGACCGGATACGGCAGCTCGCGGAGGAAATCGGCGGTAGCGCCATCGTGGCCGACATCACAGACGAGGCGGCGGTCGATGCGCTGGCCGCAGGATTGCACCGGGTGGACGTGCTGGTCAACAACGCCGGTGGAGCCAAAGGACTGACACCAGTGGCGGAGGCGAACCTCGACGATTGGCGCTGGATGTGGGAGACCAACGTGCTGGGCACGCTGCGGGTCACCCGCGCGCTGCTGCCCAAGCTGGTCGACTCCGGGGACGGATTGATCGTCACCATCACCTCGACCGCCGCGCTTGAGGTCTACGACGGCGGCGCCGGCTACACCGCCGCAAAGCACGCGCAAGGTGCTCTGCACCGCACCCTGCGCGGTGAGTTGCTGGGCAAGCCGGTGCGCCTTACCGAGATCGCTCCCGGGGCCGTGCAAACGGAGTTCTCGCTGGTGCGTTTCGGCGGCGACGAACAGCGCGCCGAGTCGGTCTACGCCGGGATCACCCCGCTGGCGGCAGCCGACGTGGCCGAGGTGATCGGGTTCGTCGCCTCCCGGCCGTCGCACGTCAACATCGACCAGATCGTCATCCGCCCCCGCGACCAGGCCAACGCCAGCCGGTTCAACCGCCGGGCTCAGTAGGCCCGGTAGGCCCGGTAGCCGCCGTCGTGGTCGTCGGTGCCGGCGTGGTGGTGGTCGGAGTCCCCGACAGCGACGGCGCATCGGTCGGCGTGGCCGGTGCGACCAGTGTCGAGGGTGCCTGCGTCCCGGACAACGCCGACATCGCGGTCCACTCGCTCCAACTGAGCGTCCAGTCCCAGATGTCGCCGTCGGCGTAGGACAGCGCAATCGAGGTTCCGGTGACTTCCACCGGGTCACCGTAGATGGCGCTGTAGTAGTACTGCTGAGCGTCGGCGTCGGACAGATTTATGCACCCGTTGGTGACGTTGGTGTTGCCCTGAGCCCCCGAACTGGCAGGGTTGGCGTGGATGAACTCGCCGTTGTTGGAGATCCGCACGGCCCAGCGCTCGTGGATGTTGGTATAGCCGGCCGCCGGGTTGGACATGTAGAAGTCGGAGTACTTCTCGGTGACGACATGAATGCCGCTGCGGGTCACGTTTCTCGGCTGGTCCGCCTCACCGTAGCTGCATGGGAAGTCCATGATGACGCCGCCGTCGGAGATCACCTGGATGCGGTGCGAGCTGGCCTCGGCCTTGACCACTTGGCGGCGGCCGATGTCGAAGTCCAGCGTGAGATCGCCCGCCCCGTAGGCGCCGTCACCGAAGGCGACCCCGTAGATCGGGGCGCCGACGTGCACCTTGGTGCCGGGCGCGAAATACTCCCGGCTGCGCCAGTGCACCCGTGCGCCGGCCGCCTCATCGGGCAGCCATGCCCAGCTGCCCTCGGTAGGCGGATCGGTGGTGACCGTCAAGGCCCGTTCCACGGCGGCCTTGTCGCTGATTGGCGCGTCGAACTGCAGGATTATCGGTGCGGCGACGCCGACGGTCTGGCCGTCACTGAGCTGGAACCAACCGTTGACCACCTGGGAGGGTTTGACGGTGCTGAATGATCCGGCGACCGGGACCGTCTGACCGTCACGGCCCACGACAGAGCCGCTCCAGGTGTAGGTGCTGCCATAGCCCAGCGGTTCGGTGACGGTGAAAACGGTGCGGTCCCGGTTCAGCGTCCCGGCCACCACCTTGCCCGCCGGATTGGTCAGTGCCACCCGCTGAAACCAGCCGTCACTGACCCGCGCACCGGCAGACACGGTCGGTACCAGATCGGCGGACCCGGCCGCCGGCGTGAGCGTCAGGGTCGGCTTCGCGGGTGCCGCAAATCTGTTGCCTCCCGATTCGCGCTGGCAGCCGGCCACGGCAGCGGGAAAAAAGAGCCCAAGCGCAGCAGCCGTCAGCGCCCGCCGGCGAGTGAACCGCGGGCCGCCGTCTGATCCGGACGGGAAGTTCACCCCAACCAACTTAGTGAAAACGCCCTTTCAGGGAAAAAGGACTCAAAGGGAGCAGCCGACCAGCACCGGTTCGGGCACCAGGGTGACGCCGAACGCCGCGCGTACGCCGTCGCGTACCGTCCGGGCCAGTGTGAGCACCTCGGCGGTGCTGGCCCCGCCCCGGTTGGTCAGGGCCAGCGCATGCTTGGTGGACAGTCGGCACCGACCGGAACCGGGGTAACCCTTGCCGAAGCCGGCGTGTTCGACCAGCCAACCTGCAGCCAGCTTCACCCCGTCAGGGGCAGGATAGTGCGGCACCCCGGTGCCCATCTCGGCCGTCAGCTGCGCGAACTGCTCAGTGCTCACCACCGGATTGGTGAAGAACGACCCGACGCTCCAAGTGTCGTGGTCGTCTGCGTCCAGCACCATCCCCTTGCCGGCTCGCAGTGCGAGCACCGCTGCGCGCACCTGCGCCGGATCCATCCGCTGGCCGGCACCGGCCCCCAGCGCGGCGGCCAATTCCCCGTACCGCAGGGGTGCCGAACGACCGGACGGGTCGAGCCTGAACTCGACTTCCAGGACCACCTCGGCCTCGTCGCCGGCGTTCTTGAGCACGCTGTGACGGTAGGAGAACCCGAGCGCCGCGGCGGGCACCCACCTCACCTCGCCGCTGGACCGGTCCAGCAGGCGCACCCGGGTCAGACAGTCGGACACCTCCACCCCGTAGGCGCCGACGTTCTGCACGGGCGTCGCACCAGCCGAACCGGGGATGCCCGAAAGACATTCCAGACCGCCCAGCCCCGCAGCCACAGAGGCCTCGACGACGCCGTCCCAGTCCGCCCCGGCCTGGGCCCGCAGAAACGGAGGTTCGATCGTGATCTCGGAGTTCGCCAGCCGCACCACGGTGAGGTCTGCCAGGTCGTCGGCCACCACCACGTTGGAGCCGCCGCCAAGCACCAGCACCGATCCCGCCGGACCGCCTTTCAGGCCCCGCAGTGTCGCGGTGATCTGCTGCTCGGTGACGCAGGTGATCACCCGCCGGGCCACAGGACCGGTGCGCAGCGTGGTCAGCTGCGCGACCGGCACGCCATGCTCGACGTAGGCTCCGCCGAAATTGTGTCGCGCAGCAGCCTGTCGGATGCGCCCATCACTCTGTTCGGCCATGCGCGATAACGGTAGCCTCAGCGGCTATGCCGCGTTCATTCGACATGGCCACCGAATACGAGTGCAGCGTCGAAGAAATCCATCGAGCATTATGCGAAGAGAAGTACTGGCTGGCGCGACTCGCCGAGTCGGGTGCCGACGACGCTCGCCTTGATTCCTTCCGGGTGGGTCACGACGGCGGGTTCGATGTGGTGACCACCCAAGTGCTGCGGTCCGACCGACTGCCCGGGATCATCCACCAGTTCCACCACGGCGATCTGGAAATCCGGCGGGCCGAGACCTGGACCGGGATGGCCGGCGGCGCAGCCGAGGCCACGGTCGCCAGCAGCATCGTCGGAGCACCGGTCTCGTTGAGTGGTGACGCGGAGTTGCTGCGGTCGGACCGGTGGTCCCGGTTGACTTTCCGCGCCACCGTGGAAGTTCGAATCCCGCTGGTCGGGGGCAAACTGGAGAAGTTCATCGGCAACCAACTGCTACAACTGCTGGAAACCGAGCAGCGCTTCACCACCTCCTGGATCACCGGGAACCGTTGAAATGGCCCGGCACATGGCCTACACCGTCGACGTCGGGGTCCCGACGGAGTTGTTGTACCGGGATTTGACCACCATCGATTACTGGGAGGCTCTCGTAGAGGCCTACCGGGAGAATTCGGCCCGGACCGAGATCGCACATTTCGCCACCGGTCCGGGTGGCACCGACGTCGTCTTCGCCCACATTTTTTCCGCCCAGGATCTGCCCCCCATCGCCAGGCCGATCGTTCCGGGCACCTTCGTGGTCACCCGCGAACAGCATTTCGACCCGTTCGAGGAGGTTGCCGGACGCGCCTGCGGACATTATCGGGCGGAGGTTCCCGGCGTCCCGGTCGACATCGATGGAACCTACATGCTGACCGCCATGGGCGCGGGCAGCCAGATGCAGATCGATACCCGCTGCGCGGTTCGGGTGCCGATCATCGGTGGGCAGATCGAATCTATGCTGGTCACCGGCCTGAAGACACTGTTCGCCAACGAGGGCGAACACACCGCCGAGTGGATCGCAGGCCATCACTAAGCCCGACCGCGGTTCCCACACCGATTCGCTGAGCCGTCGCGCGGGTTCGCCGGTCGGGATGCCGACACGGGGAACCACCGCGGCGAACCGGTTGCGCCGGGCCGATCGATGGCTGACGCGCTCGACGCTTGGGCAAGCGGCCCTGCTGTCGACCCCGGAGCCGGTGGTCGTGGACCTGGGATACGGCCGGATTCCGGTAACCACCCTGGAGTTGGCGGCTCGGCTGCGCGCGGTGGCGGCCGGGGTTCGGGTCGTCGGACTGGAAATCGACCCCGACCGCGTCACCCAGGCTCAAGCAGAAATGTCAGCGCCCGCCGACGGTGTCGAGTTCCGCCTGGGCGGTTTCGAACTCGCGGGTCTGCGCCCGGTCCTGGTCCGAGCCTTCAACGTGTTGCGCCAGTATCCCGAGGATGCCGTTGCCGATGCCTGGCAGACCATGCAGTCCCGACTGGCTCCGGCCGGGCTGATCCTCGACGGCACCTGCGACGAGTTGGGCCGACTCAGCTGCTGGGTTTTGCTCGACAGCGACGGGCCGGTGAGCCTGACGCTGGCCTGCGATCCCCGACACATCGAACGGCCCTCGGATCTTGCCGAACGGTTGCCGAAGATCCTTATCCACCACAATGTTCCAGGCCAGCCGATCCACACCCTGCTCGCCGCGGCGGACCGGTCCTGGGCCGCGGCGGCCGGTCAGTCGGTGTTCGGGCCGTGGGCCAGATGGCGCGCCATGCTGGCGGGACTTGCCGAATCGGGGGCGCCCGTCATGAAGCGGCGCGGTAGCCGTCGAGACGCCGTGTTGACAGTCCCGTGGAATGCCGTGGCTCCCGCCGTACGCTGAAGGTCATGCGGATCGCCCTTGCGCAGATTCTGGCGGGCACCGACCCGACCGCCAATCTCGAGTTGGTCGCCGACTACACCCGCCGGGCGGCCGATGCCGGTGCCCAGCTGGTGGTGTTCCCCGAAGCCACGATGTCACGGCTGGGTGTGCCACTGGCGCCGATCGCCGAACCGATCGACGGCCCCTGGGCCGACGCGGTCCGCGGTATCGCTGCGACGGCAGGTATCACGGTGTTCGCCGGAATGTTCACCCCCGCTTCAGACGGCCGGGTAACCAACACCGTGCTGGCAACCGGACCCGACGTCGAAGCTCGCTACGACAAGATCCATCTGTACGACGCATTCGGCGTCACCGAATCGCGGTCCGTCACGCCCGGCCACGAGCCGGTCGTCGTCGAAGTCGGCGGAGTCGGGGTCGGGATCACCGTGTGCTACGACATCCGGTTCCCAGCCCTCTACACCGAATTGGCCGACCGCGGCGCAAGCGTCATCACCGTGAGTGCCTCGTGGGGTGCCGGGCCAGGCAAGTTGGACCAGTGGACGCTCTTGGCGCGGGCCAGAGCGCTCGATTCGACCTGCATCATCGCCGCAGCCGGACAGGGCTATCCAGGCCCTGAAATGGCGGCGGCCTCCAAGGCGCCGACCGGAGTGGGCGGGAGCCTGCTCTGTTCACCACTGGGCGAGATACTCGCGCAGGCGGGACCGAACCCCCAACTCGTGGTCGGCGACGCCGACGTCGCCACCGTTTCAGCGGCCCGCCAAACGCTCGCCGTACTGCGCAACCGCTCAGAGTTCGCACAGACTGATAGGGCAGAATCGCGCGCGTGACGTTCCCGCCACAGGGCCAACCGGCCCAGGACCCGACCCGGCCGTCAGCCCGCCTGCAGGGGCCGTCGGCACATCCGGAACCACCTACCCAACGGATCGCCCAACCGCCGCAACCGGCTCCGGCCGGCCCGCCGCCGGCGCCGCCGACCGGTCCCCCGCCAGATCAGAACGTCGAAGGAGCACCGCCGCCATCGCGACGCTGGTGGGCCGGCGATCCGCTGTCGGTGATCCTCGTGCTGGTCATCGTCTCGGCTTTGGCCCTGGGAGGATTACTGGCCGGCGAAATCTACGCCCGGCACAAGGCCGACACGATCGTGGCCAAGGCCGTTTCCTGCGTCGTGCAGGACGGGGCGTCGGCATCCTTCGGGATGCGCCCGATGCTGTTACAGGTCATGACCAAGACCTTCAACGGCATTTCCGTGCAGACAGCGGGCAACCGGATTCGCGAAGCCAAGGGGATGAAGCTCGACCTGCATCTCGACGACGTCCACCTCAACCAGACCGTCGATTCGGCCGGCACCCTGGGCGCACTGGATGCCGAAGTGAGCTGGTCCAGCGACGGCATCAAGGAAACCGCGCAGGGCATCATCCCCGTTCTGGGCGATCTGATCTCCGATGTCAGCACCAATCCGTCAAGCGGCATCATCGAACTTGTGGGCCCCCTCGGCAGCGTGGCGGTCAAACCGCGGGTGGACTACGGAAAGCTGTCGTTGCAGGTGATGGGCCTCACCGGCCTGGGCTTCTCACTGCCCAGGGAAACCATCCAGCCCGCGCTCGACGCGTTCACCAGCACCCTGACCGCCAATCTGCCGATGAACATCCACGCCGACCGCGTCGACGTCACCGACTCCGGGGTGAAGGCACGCTTCGTCACCCGCGACGCGACGATTCCCAACGGCCAGCAGGACCCTTGCTTCGCGGGTTTCTAGTGCCTACCTGCCATGGGCCCCAAGCATGCTGAACGGAGCAATGCTGCTGTGGTGGATCCTGACGGTTCCGTCGGTGCTGTTCGTGACCATCGACATCTGGCGAACCACACCGGAATCGTCGGTTCTGAAGTGGGCCTTCGTCATTCTGACGGCCTTCACCGGACCGGTTGGGGCGTTCTTCTACGTTCTGGCCTGCCGCGAGCCGTTGCATGGCACCCATGAGCAATATACCGCTGCGCGCTGGCGCCAGGTATTCGGCTCGACCATGCATTGCGTGGCCGGCGACGGAATCGGCATCGTGGTGGGCGCCGCCATCGGGGCAGCTCTGAAGTTGAGCTTCTGGCCGTCTTTCGCGCTCGAGTACGGTCTCGGTTTCGGTTTCGGCTGGGCGTTCTTCCAGGCTTTCGCGATGCGGAGTGCCGCCGGTGGTTCTTATGTCAAGTCACTGCGATCGACATTCCTGCCCGAACTGTTGTCGATGAACGCACTGATGACCGGCATGATGCTGACCCACTTCGCCTGGCGCCACGTCGGCGGAGTCGAGCAGCCGGGCGGTTTGAGTTTCTGGTTCGCCATGTCGACCGCGATCATGGTCGGATTCGCGTTCGCCTATCCGGTCAACTGGTGGCTGGTTAGCAACAACATGAAGCACGGCATGCTCACCGTGCGGGCCGGCTCAGCGGCTGGGCATGCGGTTCACCAACCGTCCGGACATGGCGGGGAGTCGGGACACAGCGCTGGAGGCCCTCAGCCCGGTACCGCCGCCAAGGCCGTGATGACGGTGCTGACATCGGCGGTGTTGGCCGCGGTCCTCGCCTTCATCCAGTCGCACAGCTGATCTGAGCTTCTAGAACCTGGTGTCGGCACCGCCTGGGTTACAGCCGGTCAGAATCATGGTGTTGTTGTCCACCACCGGCCGCCATGGTTCCAGATCCCAGCTGGTCTTTCCCGGCTCGGCGAATTCGGCGAAGTTCCAATGGCAGACGAATTGGGCACGCATTCCCGGGGAATTGGCGCCCGGAGCCAGCACCAGGACTTCCTGCCAGGCCTCGTCGGTCTGAGCGGCCGTCTTTCCGATGTCGCCGGCCACGACCCGGCCAGCCTTCGTCGGAAATACCCGCAGGCTTACCTGCCCGCCGTACCGCGCCCAACTGGTGTGGTCGATGTACGGCGGACCCGGCAAAGTGTCAGCCGACGCGGCACCCGCGCCGGCCACCAGCTGCGCGGCCAGCACCATCGGCAGCACAGCCACAGTCAGCAATCGCAGCGCGGTCAGCGGGACTTCCCCTGCACCTCGAGCAGCTTCGGCCGGACATCGGCCAGATAAACCCCGGTGGCCACGGCCGCGAGGACCAGGCCCATGATGCCCAGCACCCAGGAGAACAAGCCCGCCACGCCCAGAATCACCAGCCATGCGGGCTTGGTCAGCTTGTCTGCCGCGGTGTAGGCGTCGGGACGCTGCATGGCGGCGTGCACGAAGGAGTACACCGTGGCGGCCAGAACCGCCCAGAAGATGAAATCAAGAACGGCACCCGCCAGACCCTGAAGCCTCACAGCTCCAAGGGTAGGGCGGGTGCCGTCCTTGAGTCGAACTATTCAGTTCTTACTTCTGGTCTTACTTCTGGGTGACCTTCTTGGCCGGAGCCTTCTTGGCCGGAGCCTTCTTGGCGGCAGCCTTAGCCGGAGCCTTCTTGGCCGGAGCCTTCTTGGCCGGAGCCTTCTTGGCCGGAGCCTTCTTGGCCGGAGCGGCAGCCTTGGCGGGCAGCTCAACGCCAACCAGCTTGGCGGCACGCTCGCCGACGGCCCGCGTCTGCGCCGACACGTTGCCCAGCGCCTCCTGGGTCAACTCGACAGCCTGGTCGACGTAACCCGCGACACTGTCGGCGACGTTGTCGGCCGCTTCACGGATATCAGAGCCGCCCATGATCCGACTCAGAGCGGCTTCGCCCCGCTCGATCAGGGTGTTGTAGGTCTCGGTGGCGTCGGCGAAGAACTCTTCGGCAGCCTTGCGCAATTCGTCGGTGGTGAGCTTCTCGCGCAGCTCCTCGGTCCGCTTGGGCAGTTCCTCCTGCAGACGGGTCAACGCGGCGCGGCGGTCATCCATGCGGTCGCCGGCCAGTTCGGCCCGCTCGCGCAGGCTGGCGAGGATTTCGTTGGCTGTGGCCAGCGCCAGATCGGCAGCGCCGACGGCAGCAAGCAGCGGGGCCTTCAGGTCTTCGATGGTGGGGTTGTTCTCAGCCATGTGAGTAGTTCCTTTCAGGGTGTTTTCTTGCACTGGAGCATGTGGACGAACGTCGGCCTGGTCGGCCTTTGCAGATCGTTAGCCGGTCAGCTCCTTATTGCCTGTCTCGTTCTGCTGGCGAAACGACGTGTAGATGTCCAGCAGAACCCGCTTCTGACGCTCAGTGATCGCCGTGTCGCCCATGATGGCCTCGTGGACGTGGTCGGCCTCGCCGGGCTCGAGGATGCCGGCCCGCACGTAGAGGACCTCTGCCGACAACCGCAATGCCTTGGCGATCTGGCTGAGCACTTCAGCGGAGGGCTTGCGCAGCCCCCTTTCGATCTGACTGAGGTAGGGGTTGCTCACCCCGGCCCGCTCAGCCAATTGACGCACCGACACCTGGGCAGCCTCGCGTTGGGTCCTGATGAAGCTGCCGATGTCCTGGGCGGCGTTGCTCACTACGGCGGCAAGATCAGTTTCTTGTGCCATGATTTCGCCTCCCTTCAGCGTCGGTTACTTACCAGAACGAGACTACCGACTAGTGCTAACAATTGCAAGCACTTGCTAGCACGGCTCAGAAAAGCAGCTGGCTGACGGTGTAGATCACCAAGCCGGCCAGCGCGCCGACAACGGTTCCGTTGATCCGGATGAACTGAAGGTCTCGGCCGACGTGCAACTCGATGCGACGACTGGCCTCCTGGGCGTCCCAGCGCTGGATCGTGTCGGTGATGATCGTGGTGGCTTCGGTCCCGTACTCGGTGACAAGATGCTGCGCGCCGCGAATCACCCAGTTGTCGACCTTGTCCCGAAGCTCGGCATCGTCACGCAACGCCTCCCCGATCCGCACCACGGAGTCAGCGATGCGACTGCGCAACGCACTCGAAGGGTCTTCGACCCCGTCAAGCACCAGGCGCTTGAGGGTCTTCCAAGCCGTCTCGGCCGCCCGGGTCACCTCGTCGCGGGCCATCACCTGCTCTTTGACGGTCTCGGCGCGGGAAATCGTGGTCGCGTCGTATTGCAGGTCGTTGGCGAATTCAAAGAGGAAGCGCGTCGCGGACTGCCGCAGTTCGTGGTTGGGGTTTCGACGCACCTTGTCGGTGAAGTCCATCAACTCGCGGTGGATCCGATCGCCGACGAGCAGATCGACGAACTTAGGCGACCAGCTCGGCGAGTCACGCAGCACCACCCGCTCGATGGTGGGTCCGGCATTGAGGGCCCACTCGAAAGCCCGGTCGCACAGCAACTGAATCAGCGCCTCCTGCCGGTTCTCGGCCAGCAACTGGCCCAGCACCCGCCCCACCGGCGGACCCCACAAGGGTTCAGCGATCCGTTTGACGATGGTCTTGTCGATTGCGTGCTGGATGTCCTCGTCGTTGAGAAGTTCCACCCCCACGCGCATCACCGTCGCGGTCTCGTCGGCCACCCGGGCCGCATGTTCGGGCTCAGCCAGCCACTTACCCAACCGGCCGGCCACCTGGGCGTCGCGCAACTTGGTCTCGACAACGGTCGACGACAAGAAGTTCTCCCGCACGAAGGTGCCCAGCCCCTCGCCCAACTGATCCTTCTTGCGCGGGATGATCGCGGTGTGCGGAATCTTCAGACCCAGCGGGTGACGAAACAATGCGGTCACCGCGAACCAGTCGGCCAGCGCGCCCACCATTCCGGCCTCGGCGGCTGCACCTACATATCCCAGCCAGGCCGGCCCACCCTGAGAACGGGCGAATTCGCAGGCCAGGAAGATCACCGTCGCGCCGATCAGAAAGCTCAATGCAACCGCTTTCATCCGCCGCAGATTGCGTAGGCGTTCAGCATCTGCTTCCGGGTCGGCTCCCGCGAATTGCTCGGCGATGGAGGCGGTGGCGCGTGCTACCCCTGCAGGGTGCGCTTCGGCGGAATCCTCGAGAACAGCCACGTCACCAATCATCCGCCATTGCGGGGGGCGGACCGGAGCTTTAGACCGAGCTGAGCTTCAGCCCAACGCGAAGTCGCTCGGGCGAAGCGGGTAATTTAGTGTGACTGGCCGTAACAACTTTTCGGGTTAGGTCGGTAGACTCCAAACCCGAAGAGGCGAAATGGACGCGACGAGAGTGACTCAGCCAACCACCCCGGGGCGGGCCAAAACCGATGGCCGCAAGCGCCGCTGGCACCAACACAAGGTCGAACGGCGCACTGAGTTGGTCGACGGCGCACTCGACGCCATCCGCCGGCGCGGCCGGGATGTCAGCATGGACGAGATCGCTGCCGAGATCGGCGTGTCCAAGACCGTGCTGTACCGCTACTTCGTCGACAAGAACGACCTGACGACAGCGGTGATGATGCGGTTCGCGCAGACGACGCTGATTCCCAACATGGCCGCGGCGTTGTCCTCGGATCTGGACGGCTTCGACATGACCCGCGAGATCATTCGGGTCTATGTCGAGACAGTTGCCGCCGAGCCCGAGCCGTACCGGTTCGTCATGGCGAACAGCTCGGCCAGCAAGAACAAAGTGATCGCCGACTCCGAGCAGATCATCGCGCGGATGCTGGCGGTGATGCTGAGGCAGCGGATGCGCGCCGTGGGCATGGATACCCGGGGCGTGGAGCCGTGGGCCTTCCTGATCGTCGGCGGCGTCCAACAGGCCACCCACTCCTGGATGTCGAACCCGCGTATGAGCAGCGATGACCTGATCGACTACCTGACCATGCTGTGCTGGAGCGCGCTATGCGGCATCGTCGAAGTAGGCGGATCGCTGGATGCGTTCCGATCCGAACCGCATCCCTCGCCCATACTGCCGTCGGCGATAGGGCCGGCAACCCCGGATTAGGGGGTTTTGTCTCCAGCGGATCTCACCCACCGGCAATCTTGGCGGGCGGTACACGCAACAAGGATTCGGCCTGGCTGCTCGCGATGTGCAATCAGAGGCCCCGCCGAGGGCGTTTCCCTACGGCCCGACAGAGCGTCAATTACCGCCCTTGACCAGGGTGAACTGTCCGATATTGGTGATCCCGCGGCGGAAGAAGTCGGCACACCCGGTCAGGTACTTCATGTACTTGTCGTAGGTCGCTTGGTCCATCAGGGCGATGGCCTCGTCACGCGTTGCTTCCAGGTTGGCCGCCCACATGTCGAGCGTGCGCGCGTAGTGCTGCTGAAGTAGGTGTATCCGCTCGAGGGTGAAGCCCGAGTCAGCTGCGAGCTTCTCGATGTCTTCCACCGCCGGCAACTGGCCACCGGGGAAGATCTCGGTGCCGATGAAGCGCATGAACTTCAGGTCGCTGATCGTGAGCTTGATGCCGTTCTCACGGAAGAACTGCTGGGTATGGGCGAGGATCGTGTGCAGCAGCATCCGCCCGTCGCTGGGCAGCATCTTGTAGGCCCGCTCGAAGAACAACGGATAGCGCTCGGCTTTGAAGGCCTCGAAGGCGCCGATGCTGACGATCCGGTCGACGGGCTCGTCGAACTCCTCCCAGCCCTGCATCCGGATCTCGATCGAACGGTCGGTATCCAGTTTGGCCAGGCGCTGGCGGGCGAACTCGGACTGCGCCTTGCTCAACGTGATACCGATGACATTGACGTCGAACTTCTGGACGGCGCGCTCCAGGCAGCCACCCCAACCGCAACCGATGTCGAGCAGCGTCATACCGGGCTCGAGGTTCAGCTTGCCCAGCGCCAGGTCGAATTTGGCATTCTGGGATTCATCCAGGTCCATGTCATCGCGCTCGTAGTAGCCGCAGGTGTAACCCATGGTGGGCCCCAGCCACAACGCGAAGAATTCGTTCGAGACGTCGTAGATCGACTGGGACTCTTCGTAGTACGGAGTCAAGTCGTCAGAGACGTTTGCCATCAAAATACCCTTCAGCCTCGCTTGGATTCCCGACCTCGACCCAGAGATCTGCCCTGAGGAACTTTAGCCCTTGACGATGCCAAACGCCTAAACGGCGACGGCCCTCAACTGGGCCGGCCGAACCGTCGGCCAGACTCAGTAGGAGTAGAAGCCCACGCCGGACTTCTTACCCAGCCGACCGGCCTCCACCATGCGCAAAAGCAGTGGCGGCGGCGCATAGAGAGGCTCCTTGAACTCGTCGAACAACTTGTCTGCGATGAGCTTGAGGGTGTCCAGACCGACCAGGTCGGACAACCGCAGCGGCCCCATCGGATAGGACAACCCGGCGACCACCGCCTTGTCCACGTCGTCGATGGTGGCAACGCCCGCCTCCACCATCCGGATTGCGGAAAGCAGGTAGGGCACCAACAGGAAGTTGACGACAAATCCGGACCGATCCGAGCAGCGAACAACCTGCTTGCCCAGCACCTCGCCGGCGAACCGTTCGGTACGCGCGGCCGCCGGCTCGCTGGTGACAAGCGTGGTCACCAGTTCGACCAATGGCAGCACCGGCACCGGGTTGAAGAAATGCAGACCGAGCACACGGCCCGGATTCTTGGTCGCAGCCGCGATCTTCATGATCGGGATGCTGGAGGTGTTGGACGCCAGCACCGCGTCGGGATCGGTGATGATCTCGTCGAGTTGGCTGAAGATGGAGGCCTTGACGTTCTCGTCCTCGATCACGGCCTCGATCACCAGTTGGCGGTCGGCTAGGTCGGCGAGTTTGGTGGTGAATCGCAGTCTCTCGATCGCGCCGTCCCGCTCGCGCTCGGTGATCTTGCCGGAACTGACCCCGCGTTCCAGCGACTTCACGATTCGGTTGCGGCCCGCGTTGACCAAGTCGTCGGTGGTCTCGAAGACCACGACGTCGACGCCGGCCCGCGCGCACACCTCAGCGATGCCGCCGCCCATCTGGCCGGCGCCGACAACGCCCACCCGCTCGATAACTGTTTGTGCCATAACGCCGTCTCCCAAGTGTTGTCGTCTGGACATGAAGAAACCCCGCCCGGACACCGGGCGGGGTCTTCATCGGCTCAGTGGAACTGACCCTCTTCGGTCGAGCCCGACAGGGCCGTGGTCGACGACTGCGGGTCCACCGTGGTGGCGATCTTGTCGAAGTAGCCGGCGCCGACCTCGCGCTGGTGCTTGGTGGCGGTGTAGCCGCGCTCCTCCGCGGCGAACTCGCGCTCCTGCAGTTCGACGTAGGCCTTCATCTGCTCGCGGGCGTAGCCGTAAGCAAGATCGAACATCGAGTAGTTCAAGGCGTGGAAGCCGGCCAGGGTGATGAACTGGAACTTGAAGCCCATCGCGCCCAGTTCCTTCTGGAACTTGGCGATCGTGGCATCGTCCAGGTGCGCCTTCCAGTTGAACGACGGCGAGCAGTTGTAAGCCAGCATCTGGTCCGGGAACTCCGCGTGCACGCCATCGGCGAACTTCTTCGCCAGCTCCAGGTCCGGGGTGCCGGTCTCCATCCAGATCAGGTCGGAGTAGGGGGCGTAGGCCTTGGCACGGGCGATGCAGGGCTCCAGGCCGTTCTTGAGCCGGAAGAAGCCTTCGGCGGTGCGCTCACCGGTGATGAACGGCTGATCGCGCTCGTCGACATCGGAGGTGATCAGGGTGGCCGCCTCGGCGTCGGTACGGGCGATGACCACGGTCGGGACGTCGGCGACGTCCGCCGCCAAGCGAGCCGAGGTCAGCGTGCGGATGTGCTGCTGAGTCGGGATGAGCACCTTGCCACCCAGGTGGCCACACTTCTTCTCCGAGGCCAGCTGGTCCTCCCAGTGCGAGCCCGCCACACCGGCGGCGATCATCGCCTTCTGCAGTTCGTAGACGTTCAGTGCGCCACCGAAGCCGGCCTCACCGTCGGCCACGATCGGAACCAGCCAGTTGTCGATGGACGTATCACCCTCGACCTTGGCGATCTCGTCGGCACGCAGCAGGGCGTTGTTGATGCGACGGACCACGGCCGGCACTGAGTTGGCCGGGTAGAGGCTCTGGTCGGGGTAGGTGTGGCCGGACAGGTTGGCGTCACCGGCGACCTGCCAGCCGGAGAGGTAGATGGCCTTGAGGCCGCCGCGAACCTGCTGCACCGCCATGTTGCCGGTCAACGCGCCCAGCGCGTTGACGAAGTCCATGTCGTTCAACTGCTTCCAGAGCACCTCTGCGCCGCGGCGAGCCAGGGTTTGCTCCTCGACGACGGTGCCTTGCAGCGCGACGACGTCCTCGGGGGTGTAGGTACGGGTCAAGCCCTTCCAACGCGGATTGGTGTCCCAGTCTTTCTGGATCTCGGCGGGGCTCTTCGGCTTACCGACGTTGGACACGCTGGACATGGAACTCTCCTTCACTCTGGGTTACCGACTCGGGGCGCTTGGGTGTCACCCAGACTTCCTGCACTCGCCCGAATCTCTTCGCTTGTGAGCTAAGAAGACGATCGCACATCGAATATTCGCAGGTCAAACCGCCCTTACGATTCCCAAATTTGGCAACTGACGTAGGTTGAATTGCAAAGTTTGCGAACTACGCAGGTCAGCCGGTGGTCGCAAGTCTTCACAGCGGGAAGATGGACGCCACCGCCTTGACCTCCTCGCCAACCACGTATGTGAGCGTTCTCACCGTCCGGTCGGTCAGAGCAGCGCCGAATCTGTCTGTGGAACCCGGCGGGAACACATGCAGCAGGATTTCCAGCTTGTCGCCATAGGCAACCGGGGCGTCGTGTTCGATGGTGACCCGAAAGGGTTCCTCGGTCAGTTCGGGCAGGTTGACCAGAAACTCCTCGACAACTTTCCAGTACACGGAGTTGTTGACGTGATCGAACAGGTCGATGTCGCTGACCCGGAGCGGGAAGTCCCGGATTTCGTCGGCGTCGTCCCGCGACCCCGCCTTGAGATAGGACTTCCAGCGCAGCCGATCGATATCGGTGGTGCGCATCAGCGCGCGCATGAAGTCGTCTGCGATCCGGGCAGGCCCCTGCGTCTCGCGGTTGAAGTTGATCCAGAAGGCCTCGGTTTCGACCAGCCCACCCCTGCGGCCGTCGATACGCACGCGCATCTCACACCAGCGGGTCGACGCTCCAGAGCACCAACGGCGAAGCCGCAGCGTGTCCTGAAATTCGATGGGGGCGATCATGTCGACCATCGTGCGGCGCACAATCCACAGCGGGTGGGAGTCGTTATATCCCATCTCCCGCAAATGATCCTGACCGATGTCCATGATGTGGCGAGCGGCGGCGTCCAGCCGTAACCGCCCCAGCCGGTCGACATCGGCCGGCCGCAACGGCCATTGCCGGTCGAACACGTGCGGATGCGGATCCGGAACGGGCATCAGTGCTTTCGCCAGGCCGGTGTCGGCTGATCCCTTGCTGACCACGACGCAGAGCATAACCGGTGGCCAAGGCTGCCATCAGGGCCTTCGTACCTCGGTAGGGTGGTAGGTGATGTCGAAGACGTTCGTCGGCTCGCGGGTGCGCCAACTGCGGAGTGAACGTGGGCTCAGCCAGGCCGCCCTGGCCCAGATTCTCGACATCTCGCCGAGCTACCTCAACCAGATCGAGCATGACGTGCGGCCGCTGACAGTGTCGGTGCTGCTGCGGATCACCGAGGTGTTCGGGGTGGATGCGACGTTCTTCGCCTCCAATGACGACACTCGGTTGGTGGCCGAGTTGCGGGAGGTCATGCTCGACCGCGATCTGGACACCGCCGAGGTCGATCCCACTGCGATCGCCGAGATGGTCAGCGCCCATCCGGCGATCGCCCGGGCGATGGTCAATCTGCACCGTCGTTACCGGATCACCACAGCCCAATTGGCAGCGGCCACCGAAGAGAGGTTCAACCTCAACACCGGAGGCAGCGGCACCGGATCCATCACGATGCCGCACGAAGAAGTCCGCGATTACTTCTACCAACGGCAGAACTATCTGCACGAACTCGACACCGCCGCCGAAGATCTCACCGCACGGATTCGGATGCACCGCGGCGAACTGCTCGGGGAATTGTCCCGCCGGCTGACCGAGGTGCACGGGGTGCACATCGTCAAGCGCATAGACCTGGGCGAAACCGTGTTGCACCAGTACCACGCCGACTCCCGAATCCTGGAGATCAGCAACCACCTGTCCGCAGGTCAGCGGGCGTTCAAGATGGCGGCCGAGTTGGCTTACCTCGAAGTCGGCGACCTCATCGACGCGATGGTCACCGACGGAAAGTTCACCAGCGACGAGTCGCGCACGCTGGCCAGGTCCGGACTGGCCAACTACTTCGCCGCCGCCGTGGTGCTGCCCTATCGGCAGTTCCACGACGTCAGCGAGAATTTCCGATACGACATCGAACGCCTTTCCGCGTTCTATCAGGTGAGCTACGAGACGATCTGCCACCGGCTCTCGACATTGCAGCGGCCGTCGATGCGGGGTGTGCCGTTCTCGTTCGTCCGGGTCGACAGGGCGGGAAACATGTCGAAACGCCAGTCCGCCACCGGCTTTCACTTCTCCTCGACCGGGGGCACCTGCCCCTTGTGGAATGTTTACGAGACGTTCGCCAACCCGGGGAAGATCCTGGTGCAGATTGCCGAGATGCCCGATGGCCGCAGCTACATGTGGGTGGCCCGGACTGTCGAGCGGCGCGCCTCCCGCTACGGACAGCCCGGCAAGACGTTTGCGATCGGGCTAGGCTGCGAACTGCGCCACGCCAACAGGTTGGCGTACTCCGAGGGCTTGGACTTGTCCTCCGACAGCGCCACCCCGATCGGATCGGGTTGCCGGGTATGCGAACGGGACAATTGTCCGCAGCGCGCCTTCCCCGCTCTCGGGCGCGCGCTCGATCTCGACGAACACCGCAGCACGGTGTCGCCTTACCTGGTGAAGGAGTAGCAGTGTCAGGTCAGATTGCGCGCATCCCTCCCGGCGGGCGCCGGGAGCTCGGCCTGATCAACTGGGCCATTTCCAGGATTGCGGCCCGGAAGGTCCGGGCTCCGCATATGCACCTGTTCGAGGTTCTCGGCTACCACAAGACGCTGTTCTGGAGCTTCTTGCCGTACGGCGACGTGCTGTTGAACCACGGCAAGCTGTCCAAACAGGACAAAGAGTTGGTGATCCTGCGGGTCGGTCATCTGCGCGATTCGGAGTACGAACTGCAGCAGCACCGCAGGCTCGCCCGCTCACGCGGACTGGACGCCGCTCTGCAGGAGAAGATATTCACCGGTCCGGAGGCAGAGGGGCTCACCGAGCGGCAGCGCACCCTGATACGGGGCGTCGACGAGTTCATCATGCGGCGAGATGTGAGCGACGCGACCTTCGCGGCTTTGTCGGCTCATCTGACCCGGCAGCAGCTCATCGAATTCTGTGCCTTGGCAGGGCATTACGACACAATCGCCGGAATATTGGCCGCCCTGCGGGTGCCGATGGACTTCCCGGATTAACCGGTCATTGATCGAATTCAAGTTTCGCCTTCAACGGCGGTTTGCGCCAGAACCAGTCCATCCAGTCGGCGTAGGAAACGCCCTTTTGCTTGACGTAGGCCCAGATATCGGCATCGAGCTGGTGTTTGTCGAAGAATCGTCGCTTCACGAAGCGAATCTCTCCGCTCCAGAGAACGCTGCCGTCCGCATCGAAGATCGTAAGACGCTGGCCGTTCGACAGAAAGAAAGGCGTTGCATTTCCATCGAACTGGAAAGCGAATTCAACGCGGCCTTCCCAGCCTTGTTCCCAATACGCTTCCAGTTCACCGTTGATGACGCGCATCGCTGCTCAGGCTTCGAAAATTCTCGTTAACCGTCAGAGGCATTCGCGACTGGCCACGCACTTTCGCTACAGGTAGGTCTCACCGAGCACGATCAGGGTGAAGACGAGTGGCGAAACCGCCAGCCCAGCGACAAACGCCGCTGGGATCAGCCGCTTCTGCTGATACTGCTGAAAACCGAGGAAAACAGCCGCACCGGCGGCCACCAGGAAGAACGCCGACATGATCAGCACCCCGCCGTTCACCGACGTCGACCCCAAGGCAATGGAGATGCCGATCAGCCACAGCAGGTGGCCGAGGAGCAAGCCGCCGAGGCCGGCGATGGCGACGATCCCTGGCGAGGCGTTCAAAAGTTGATCATGTGGCCGGCGAGGCCGTGGAAGCATTCCTGCAGCGCCTCCGACAGTGTCGGGTGAGTGTGCACGTTGCGGGCCAGCTCGTTGACCGTCAGGTCCCATTTCTGAGCCAGTGTCACCTCGGGCAGCAACTCGGAGACGTCGGGTCCGATGAGGTGGGCCCCGAGCAGTTCTCCGTATTTGCCGTCGGCGATCACCTTGACGAAGCCGGTCGGGTCGGCCAGACCGTGCGCCTTGCCGTTCGCGGTGAACGGGAACTTTGCCACCTTGACGTCATATCCCTCGGCGCGGGCCTGCTCTTCTGTGAGCCCGAAGCTGGCCACCTGGGGTTGGCAGAACGTCGCCCGCGGCATCATTCGGTAGTCGCCGAGCGTCATGGTCTCCGCACCACCGATCGTCTCGGCGGCCACCAAGCCCATGGCTTCAGCGACGTGAGCCAGTTGCAGCTTGGCGGTGACGTCGCCGATGGCGTAGATATGCGGCACGTTGGTGCGCATGTAGTCGTCGATGGCGATGGCGCCGCGGTCGGTGAGTGCGACGCCGGTGTTCTCCAGCCCGTAGCCGGTGATGTTGGGAGCGAACCCGATGGCTTGCATCACCTTGTCGGCTTTGAGTTCCTGGTGCACGCCGTCCTTGCTGACGACGACGGTGACGATCGATCCGTCGTCGCTGATGGACTCGACCTTGGTGCCTGTCAGGATCTTGACGCCCAGCTTCTTGTATTGCTTCTCGATCTCCTTGGAGACCTCGGCATCCTCATTCGGCAGGGCCCGTGGAAGGAACTCGACGATGGTCACGTCGACGCCGTAGTTGGTCATCACGTAGGCGAACTCCATACCGATCGCGCCGGCGCCGGCGATGATGATCGAGCCCGGAAGGTCCCGGGAGAGGATCTGCTCCTCGTAGGTCACCACGTTCTTCGACAGCGACGTGCCCGGCACCAGTCGGGTACTGCTGCCGGTGGCGATGATCGCGTTGCCGAACGTCACCGTTTCGGTGCCGCCGTCGTTGAGGTCGACAACCAGGGTGTGGGCGTCGGTGAACCGGCCGTAGCCGTTCAATTCGGTGATCTTGTTCTTTTTCATGAGGTAGTGCACACCGGCAACGCGCCCCTCAGCGACCTTGCGACTGCGGTCAAACGCCGCGCCGAAGTCGAACGTCGCTTGCCCGCTGATACCGAACGTCGCCGCCTCCTTGGTGACGATGTGAGCGAGCTCGGCGTTGCGCAACAAAGCCTTCGACGGAATGCAGCCGACGTTGAGGCACACCCCGCCCCAGTATCTCGGTTCGACGATCGCGGTGTTCAGGCCCAATTGGGCACAGCGAATAGCGGCGACATATCCGCCGGGGCCAGCGCCCAGGACGACGACATCAAAGTGGGTCACGGACCTACCCTATTACTGGCCCCATCACCGGGCGGGCGATCCATTCGAAGTAGTACGCGCCATGTAGGACGGCCGCGGCCGCCGTCGACGCCATTGGTGCCGCCATCAGTGCAATCGCCAGAGCGGTAACCTGCGGCCGATTGGGCACCATGGTGACCAGGATGGCCGCGACGGCGCAGACCGCCATGTAGAGCAGAATCCCGAACACCGGCACGGTCTTGTCCAGCGAGGTGTACCACCAGTAGTAGAAGCCCAGCCCGGCCGCCGCCGCGAGCACCCACACGCCCGCAGTGATCAAAGCGAATTGCCAGCGCTTGACGGACAAGAAGGATCCGGGCACCAGGACCGGTTGCGCCTGCACGGCAACCGGCCCGAGGTGGCTGTGGCTGTGGCCGTGGACCGTGCGAAGGAAGGAGTCGGTGTCGACGTTCTCCAGTTCGCTGAACGCCTGGCTGAAGGGCTGCAATTCATCCGGCTCAGAGCCGTCCGCCTCAGGCTCGGGTTGGGATTCGGCCTCAGGCTCGGGCCCAGGCCCAGGCTCGGGCCCAGGCTCGGGTTGGGGTTGGGGTTGGGCCTCGAGTTGCGCCTCGGACGGTGACGCATCGGCGACAGGTTCGGGTTGCGGTTCCGGTTCGGGGTGGGATTCGAGCACCGGCACCGGTTCAGGTTCAGGTTCAGGGTCCGGTTCGGATTCGACGACCGGCACAGATTCCGGTTGGGGTTCGGGGTCGGATTCGGCCACCGACTCGGGTTCGGAAGGAGATTCAGATCCGGATTCAGCGTCGTCCAGCGGCCGCAGTGGCTCCGGGTGCGGTCCGGTGTCGAAAACCGGCGCTGCGTGGGGCTGGGTGTTGGACACCTTCGGATGCGAGCCGGTGGCGAACATCGGCGTGAGAAGAGGCCCGGTGATGGGCGACATCGTGTCGGTCAACGGTTCACCACCTGAATCAATAGGAGCACCGAAAGCCATCCCGGACCCATCGCCAGGATGAAGGCCCCCAGGGCGGTGACCCAGCGTCGAGCGGAGGCCAGAACCATCAGCATCCCGAGGATGCCCGGAATACCGACGACCAGTGCTACGACGACATCCGGGCGCATTGTTGCGTGCAGCGCCAATTTGGCGACGACGGCGGCGATCTGGCCGGCGACGACGCCGAGAAGCAACGCGCTTGTGAGCTGCCATGCCCTAGGCAGGGGAATCACGATTTAAGACGATAACCGCGAATTGCCGAACGACCTGGGACCTCACTCGGCGTGCCGGGCAGCTAATTTCTCCCGCGCGGCGGGGGCATGGCCGCCAACGCCTCGTTCTCCTCGGCCGTGAACGCTCGGCCACGGATGAGGAACCGTACGCCCTCCGGCGCCTCGAGGCTGAAGCCGCCACCCCGGCCCGGCACCACGTCGATGGTCACCTGAGTGTGTTTCCAGGTTTCGAACTGCGGGCCGGAGATCCATACCGGCACTCCCTCGACCAGTCCGAGGAGAACATCGCGGTCGCCGACAATGATTTCGCCGTCGGGGTAACACATCGGCGACGAGCCGTCACAACACCCGCCGGACTGGTGGAACATCACCGGCCCGTGCCGTTCTCGCAACCGCGCCAGCAGTTCGGCTCCGGCAGCGGTGATCAGGACTCTGGGCGGAGCGTCCACCTAGAAGAACCCCACGGCCTTGTCGCTATAGGACACCAGCAGGTTCTTCGTCTGCTGGTAGTGGTCCAGCATCATCTTGTGATTCTCCCGGCCGATCCCGGACTGCTTGTATCCGCCGAAGGCCGCATGCGCGGGGTACTGGTGATAGCAGTTGGTCCACACCCGACCGGCCTTGATATCGCGACCGGCACGGTAGGCAAGGTTGCCGTTACGACTCCACACCCCGGCCCCCAGACCGTAGAGCGTGTCATTGGCAATCCGGATCGCGTCGTCGTAGTCGGCGAACGAGGTGACCGAAACCACGGGGCCGAAGATCTCCTCCTGGAAGACCCGCATTGAGTTGTCCCCGGCGAAGATCGTCGGCTGCACGTAGTAGCCGCCGGAAAGGTCGCCGCCGAGGTCGGCGCGCTCGCCGCCGGTGAGCACTCTCGCCCCCTCGCTGCGGCCGATCTCGATGTAGGACAGGATTTTTTCCAGCTGATCGTTGGAAGCCTGCGCGCCGATCATGGTCTCGGTGTCCAGTGGATCTCCCTGACGGACCGCCTTGGTGCGGATGGCGGCCAGGGCCAGGAAGTCGTCGTAGATGTCGGACTGGATCAGGCTGCGCGACGGACAGGTGCAGACCTCGCCCTGGTTGAGGGCGAACATGGTGAAACCCTCCAGCGCCTTGTCCTGGAAGTCGTCGTTCTCAGCCATCACGTCGGAGAAGAAGATGTTGGGGCTCTTGCCACCGAGCTCGAGGGTGACTGGGATGAGGTTCTGGCTGGCGTACTGCATGATCAGCCGACCCGTGGTGGTCTCGCCGGTGAAGGCGATCTTGGCGATACGGTCGCTGGAGGCCAGCGGCTTGCCCGCCTCGACCCCGAACCCGTTGACCACGTTGACCACGCCGGCCGGCAACAGGTCCGCGATCAGCGAGATCAGGTACATCACCGAGGCGGGCGTCTGCTCGGCGGGCTTGAGCACGACGGCGTTCCCGGCCGCGAGCGCGGGGGCCAACTTCCATACCGCCATCAGGATCGGGAAGTTCCACGGAATGATCTGCCCGACGACGCCGAGGGGTTCGTGGAAGTGGTAGGCGACGGTGTCGTCGTCGATCTGGCTCAGCGAGCCTTCCTGGGAGCGGATCGCCGCTGCGAAATAGCGGAAGTGATCGACGGCCAAGGGAATGTCGGCGTTGAGGGTTTCGCGAATCGGCTTGCCGTTGTCCCAGCTCTCGGCCAGCGCAAGCTTCTCTATGTTGGCCTCGAGGACGTCGGCGATCTTGTTGAGCAGAACCCCGCGCTCGGCGGCCGACGTCTTGCCCCAGGCTGGAGCAGCTGCGTGGGCGGCGTCGAGGGCCTTCTCGATGTCTGCGGCGGTCGAGCGGGCCACCTCGCAGAACGGCTGGCCATTGACCGGAGAGATCGCTTCGAAATACTGGCCGCGGGCCGGCACGGCCCACTGCCCCCCGATGAAGTTGTCGTAGCGGCCCGGAAAGGCCATCAACGCCCCCGACGTTCCAGGACGTGCGTAAACGGTCATCTAGTGCCTCCTGAGTACGGCCATGTAATGCAGATCACATTACCGTTGCGGTAACAATGGCGCGCATGGCGCAAGACCCGCATCTGTGGCTGGAAGACATCGACAGCGACGAGGCCCTGGACTGGGTTCGACGACGCAACGCGGCGTGCATCGCGGAGTTCAGCGATCCGGAGTTCGAGCGGATGCGAGCCGAGGCACTCGAGGTCCTCGACACCGACACCCGCATTCCCTATGTCCGCCGGCGCGGGGAGTTTCTCTACAACTTCTGGCGCGACGCCGACAACCCTCGGGGTCTTTGGCGACGCACCAGCCTCAACAGCTACCGCACCGCCGCCCCCGACTGGGAGGTGATCATCGACGTCGATGCCCTGGCCCAAGCCGATGGTGAGAACTGGGTGTGGGGCGGGGCCGACGTCATCGAACCCGACCACACCCGTGCCCTGATCTCGCTGTCACGAGGCGGCTCCGACGCCGCCGTGGTCCGCGAGTTCGACATGACAACGCAGTCGTTCGTGGCCGACGGGTTCCGGCTGCCGGAGGCCAAATCTCGGATCACCTGGGAGGACCACGACACCCTGATCGTCGGCACCGACTTCGGCCCGGACTCGCTGACCGAGTCCGGTTATCCGCGGGTGGTGAAACGCTGGCGTCGGGGTCAACCGTTGTCTGAAGCGACCACCCTGTTCACCGGGACGCCTACCGACGTGATCGTGTCGGCGGGGGTGGACCGCACGCCGGGCTACGAACGCACGCTGGTTTACCGTGCGATCGACTTCTTCAACGACCAGGTCTACCAACTGCGTTGCGGCGAGCTGGTGCGCCTCGACGCTCCCACCGACGCAACCCTGTCGGTACACCGGGATTGGCTGCTGATCGAACTTCGCACCGACTGGCACACCGGCACCCAATCCTTCCCGGCAGGTTCCCTGCTGGCCACGGATTTCGAACAATTCGTCGATGGCACAGCCGAACTGGCCGTCGTGTTCGCCCCCGATGAGCACACCTGCCTGCATCAATACGCCTGGACCCGCGACAAGTTGGTGATGATCACGCTGGCCGACGTCGCAAGCCGGGTGGACATCGTCACACCGGGCACCTGGGCCCGCGAGCCGGTCAGCGGGCTCGGGGCGAGCACGACGGTGATAGTCGCCGCCGATGACACCGGCGACGAAATCTTCCTTGACTCAAGCGGATTTCTCACTCCGTCGACATTGCTCCACGGTGCCGTCGGCGGCCCACTGGAGGCGATCAAGGCGTCACCGTCGTTCTTCGATGCAGCCGGGATGTCGGTGTCTCAATACTTCGCCACTTCCGACGACGGCACTGCCGTGCCGTATTTCGTTGTGGGGCAGGAGGGTTCATCCGGTCCGACCTTGCTGGGCGGCTATGGCGGATTCGAGGTTGCACAGACGCCTGGCTACGCGGGAGTGCTGGGCCGGCTGTGGTTGTCCCGCGGCGGAACCTACGTGCTGGCCAATATCCGTGGTGGAGGCGAATACGGCCCGACCTGGCACACGCAAGCCATGCGCGAGGGGCGCCACAAGGTTGCCGAGGACTTCGCCGCGGTGGCAGGCGATCTCGTCGACCGCGGTATCACCACCCCCGCGCAACTAGGTGCACAGGGCGGCAGCAACGGTGGCCTGCTGATGGGGATCATGCTCACGAAATACCCGGAACTGTTCGGCGGCTTGGTGTGCCAGGTACCCCTGCTGGACATGCAGCGGTTCCACCTGCTGCTGGCTGGAGCGTCCTGGGTGGCGGAGTACGGCGACCCGGACAACCCGGACGATTGGGCATTCATCGCCGAATACTCTCCGTATCAGAACATCAGTGCCGATAGGCATTATCCGCCGGTGCTGATCACCACCTCGACACGAGACGATCGGGTGCACCCGGGACATGCCCGCAAGATGACCGCTGCCTTGGACGCGGCTGGTCACCCAGTCTGGTACTACGAGAACATCGAGGGCGGCCACGCTGGAGCGGCGGACAACGCCCAGACTGCCTTCAAGAGCGCGCTGTGTTACAGCTTCCTGCACCGCACGTTGGCGGCAAAGGGAACGCTAACGGGACCGAATCAGTCCACCCAGGAGTGAGACGAGAACACCGAGGGCCAAAAGTCCGCCGCCGGCGATCAAGGTCGCGTTGAGCCACTGATGCATGCTGTCCTGCGCGGTCGTCGCCATTACCTCGGCAATTCGCTCGGTGTTCCCCGAGGTGTTGTTGAGTGCGGCCCGCAGATAGCGCTGTCCGTATTCGATTGCGGCCCAACCGGCTGCACCGACGATCAACGCCGACACGCCCAACGCGACCAGCGCCTTGCCTCGTTTCGGTGCCACGGCAAGTGTCAGCAGGGCGCCGGTTGCGGTCAGGGCGGCCAGGCCGACCGCCACCCACGGCCCCCACCGCCCGGCTGCCTGCAGAGCGCCCGGGCGCACGAAGCGGGGGGCGTTGTCGGTCAACGGGATCGGAACCGAGGCAGGAACCGTGACGTCGTATTCGCGCAATGTTTGGGCAAACGACTCGTCATCGAGCATCGAGGCGAAGTCGAGGACCCATCGGCCCTGTGGATCCACTCCTGAGCCGCTGTCGGTGAACAACCACCGGTGGGCGAACCCATTCGCCTGCGCGAACTGGCCGGGGAATTTCGAACTGGCGGTGTAGGCGCGCGCAATTCTGCTGACGGCTGCGGGATCAACGTCATAGCCGAGCCGTTCGATCTGGACCGCCAACTCCGCAGCCGTGGCCGACTGTAAATCGGCATCACCGGCCGCCCGCTGTGCGAGAGCCGAATAGCCCTGTCGATCAATGAGGTTCACTTGAATCCAGGCAGCGGGAAGCGCCGCCGCCAGCAGAATTGTGGTGAGCAACCACAGCAGTGCCGCTGCAAAGGCGCGCATTGTCAGCGCACCCTCCGCAGTACTGCCGCGACGAGGCAGACCAGCGAAGTGCTCAGGAGCAAACCGCCCAGGGTATCGGTGAAGTAGTGGTAGGTCACCGCCTGGCCGAGCATGCCGAGCCCGGCGAATACCACCGCCGCGGCAACCACCCATCGGCGTCCGCCTGCAGCCAGGACGAGCATGCCCAACACCGCAATGAGCATGGTGGTGTGGCCGCTGGGATAGGCCAAGCCTTCCTCTTTCATGCGACCGAACCAGGGCTTGAGCGCCTCGGTGGCGTGCACTGCGAGGAAGGGCACCACCACCGCCAGCGGAACGAGCAGCCAGATCCGGCGGTACAGGGCGGTGATCGCTGTGGCGCCCACCAAGGTACCGGCCGTGCGATAGTCGGTGAAGAACAGCAGCGAGCTGAGCGGGCTGTCATGCGCCTGTTGGAAGAACCCGTCGAGGGGCGTCGCCCCGTCGCGCACACCCAGGCCGAGGAGCACCATGGTCGGCAGGCCGATGAGCGGCCAGCCCAGCAGCGTTCTGTCGATCGTGCGCGACACGGCCCTAACGACCAAGCGCCAGCCCCCCTGCCAGCCCACGCACGTACGCGGCCTGCCCCAGATGCTGGGCGCAGTCGTCGATGATGCTGACCAACCGGACACTTGCGGTCACGGGCGGACTCCAGTTCTCGTCGACGACGCGGGCGAGTTCTTCGGCGGTGACCCCGGCAACGTACTCCAGCGTCATCTTGTGCACCGAATGGTAGTAGCGGGCGAGCAGTTCGGCGGGAGCCCGCACCTTGCCGACGTCCTCGGCGGTGTGGCCGTAGCCATGGGCGTCGCGCGGGAGGTCGAGGGCGAAGCGATCCACCCATCCCCTGCTGATCCACACCTGCTCGATACCGGTGATATGAGCCACCTGCACATCCTGGATACGGGCGCTGTGCCAGATCAGCCAGCAGATGCTGTTGGCTTCGCCGGTGGGCCGGAAGAAGGAGACCTCGTCGGTCAAGCCGTCGGTCAGGTCGTCGACATGTTCGATGAGGCGGGTGAACGCGTCGCGAAGAATTTCGCGGGCGGCGGGGGCATCTAGCATGCGTTGACGGTACCCGCGCCAACCCCTGCCTCGGTTGTGCAATTTCGTTCGGGACACGCCGGGGCTGTGGATGAATCCGCACAGTCGAAGTGCCCGCAAGGGCCTCACGATGACAGCTTTCGCGCATGGACATGGACTGGCCATTCCGCGGCGCCGAAGTGGTCGATGCTGGAAAGCTCTCCGCCCGTCAGCTCCGGCGGCACTTCGTCGCCGTGTACCCAGGGGTTTATGCGCCTCGGGCCGTTGAACTTTCAGCGGCTCAGCGCGCACGTGCGGCCTGGCTCTGGTCGCGACGCTCGGGGGTGCTCGCCGGTCTGTCGGCTTCGACGATGTTGGGCGCCAAGTGGATCGAGGGTGATTCTCCCGCCGAGCTCGTTCACACCAACCGACGCCCGCCCCCGATGATCCTTGTGCAAACTGCCGTGTTGCCTGACAACGAAACCACCGCGGTTGACGGCATGACGGTGACGACCGCCGCCCGCACCGCATTCGACCTTGGTCGACGGCTCTCGGTCAGGCAGGGAGTTCAACGGATCGATGCATTGATGAATGCGACGAGGCTGACCGTGCATGAAGTCGTGGCGGTCGTTGACCGGCACCCTGGTGTGCGCGGGCTCAACCGCCTCCGCCGAGTCCTCGAACTCGTCGACGGTGGGGCCGAATCGCCCTACGAGTCGCTCACCCGGCTGATGCTGGTTCAAGCCGGACTGCCACCACCACAGACTCAGGTGCGGGCCGTCGACGAGTTCGGTTTCACGGTGGCGTTCCTGGACATGGCCTGGCCCGAGAAGCGGGTCGCTGTCGAATACGACGGTGCACACCATTGGACTGACCCGCGGCAGCGACGGCGGGACATCGAGCGGCTGGCAGCACTTGAGTCATTGGGCTGGATCGTCATTCGGATCAGCAGCGACATGCTCCGCACGCCGGCAGCCGTTGTCGCCCGAGTTCGTGCCGCTCTGGCTTCGCGCTGAGTGTGCAAATTTCGACGCCGCGACGGCGTGTCGCGGACGAAAGCGCACACTCACAGCGGGAACCCCGGCGGGATCCCGGTCGGGAAACGAAAAATGGCCGGCCCCCGAAGGGACCGGCCACTTTTCGTTGAGCAGGACTTAGAAGTCCATACCGCCCATGCCACCGGTCGGGTCGCCGGCGGGTGCGGCGGCCTTCTCCGGCTTGTCAGCGACGACGGCCTCGGTGGTGAGGAACAGCGCCGCGATGGACGCCGCGTTCTGCAGCGCCGAGCGGGTGACCTTGACCGGGTCGGCGACGCCGGCCTTGAGCAGGTCCTCGTACTCGTTGGTGGCGGCGTTCAGGCCGGTACCAGTCGGCGAGTTGCGAACCTTCTCGGCGACAACGCCCGGCTCCAGGCCGGCGTTGAAGGCGATCTGCTTCAGCGGGGCCTCGAGCGCGACACGCACGATGTTGGCACCGGTGGCCTCGTCACCCGAGAGCGACAGCTCCTCGAGCGCCGGAGCCGACTGAAGCAGGGCCACACCGCCACCGGCGACGATGCCCTCCTCCACGGCGGCCTTGGCGTTGCGCACGGCATCCTCGATGCGGTGCTTGCGCTCCTTGAGCTCCACCTCGGTGGCAGCGCCGGCCTTGATCACCGCAACACCGCCGGCCAGCTTGGCCAGACGCTCCTGCAGCTTCTCGCGGTCGTAGTCGGAGTCGCTGTTCTCGATCTCCTGACGGATCTGCGCAACCCGGCCGGCGATGGCCTCGGAGTCACCAGCGCCCTCGACGATGGTGGTCTCGTCCTTGGTCACCACGACCTTGCGGGCCTGGCCCAGCAGCGAGATGTCGGCGGTCTCCAGGGAGAGCCCGACCTCTTCGCTGATGACCTGACCACCGGTGAGGATGGCCATGTCCTGCAGCATCGCCTTGCGACGGTCACCGAAGCCCGGGGCCTTGACGGCGACGGACTTGAAGGTGCCGCGGATCTTGTTGACGACCAGGGTGCTCAACGCCTCGCCCTCGACGTCCTCGGCGATGATCAGCAACGGCTTGCCGGCCTGGATGACCTTCTCCAGCAGGGGCAGCAGATCCTTGACTGTCGACACCTTGGAGCTGACCAAAAGGATGTAAGGATCCTCCAGGACGGCTTCTTGGCGCTCGGCGTCGGTCACGAAGTAACCCGAGATGTAGCCCTTGTCGAAGCGCATGCCCTCGGTGAGCTCCAGCTGCAGGCCGAAGGTGTTGGACTCCTCGACGGTGATGACACCCTCGTTGCCGACCTTGTCCATGGCCTCGGCGATCAGGTCGCCGATGGTCTGGTCACCGGCGGAGATCCCGGCGGTGGCAGCGATCTGCTCCTTGGTTTCGACCTCCTTGGCGCTCTTCAGCAGCGTCTCGGTGATCTTGTCGACGGCCTTCTCGATGCCGCGCTTGAGGCCGAGCGGGTTGGCGCCGGCCGCGACGTTGCGCAGACCCTCGCGAACCAGAGCCTGGGCGAGGACGGTTGCCGTCGTCGTTCCATCTCCAGCGACGTCGTCGGTCTTCTTGGCGACTTCCTTGACCAGCTCAGCGCCGATCTTCTCGTAGGGGTCCTCCAGCTCGATCTCCTTGGCGATGGACACACCATCGTTGGTG
>JAGQTV010000047.1 GCA_020438845.1 Mycobacterium sp.
ACGGTGCGCCCGGTGCCATCGGATCGGATCTCGATGTCGGCGACGAAGTCGCGGATCAGGTTACTCATGGGTTCGGACTCCCTGTCGTGGGCTTCTCGTTGGGCAGATCGCCCCAGGCGACCGGCGGTAGGTCTTCGATGTCGCGGATCTCGTTGACGGTGCGCCAGCGGTCCTCGAGCGCCTTGCCGTGCGCCTCGAAGCGGGCCAGCGTCGTCGACTGCAACAGCGAGTCACGGTTGAAGCGGACATATTGCGGTTCCGGCAGCAGTTCGGTGAGCAATCGCTCCGCACGGGTCAGCCACTTGTTCAGGCTGAACGTCAACAGGTCGGATCTGCGGTCGACCACATTCGCGTAGGTCATCGAGCCACCGGTTTCGTAGCCGAGCGTCTCGGCGACCGCCGGGCCGAAGATGCGGGCGCACTGCGCCTCGGAGAACCGCTGCGTCTCCAAGAACTGCGACTCGGCCGGGTTCACCTGCAACGGCTTCCAGTCCCAGCCCTTGCCCAGCACCGCCGGTTCACGGGTGCCGCGGAACAGCGACAGCCAGCGGGCCTTGACCGTGTCGGCCTGCTCCTTGGTGATGTCCGACTGGTTGACCAGCAGGCCGGACGGGTGGGCGCCGTCGGCGAACCACTGCGCACCGAACTTCGCCGCCGCCAGCGACGTGCCGATCTGCATCGCGTGGCGCTCGATCACCGACGCGCCGAGCACACGGCCGGGCACCGGATTCACCCGGCGGTGGATGAACATTCGTTCGGCCCGCTCGTCCAGGCGCTGGCCGTTGACCATCCACGCGACCCTGCCGTCACCGTCGGAGGTCGCCACCACCTGATCGGGGTGCAGCAGCGCCACCTGGCGGGCGTCGCCAGCCGCCGACATCGACACGATGTGGCCGTAGGCGTTGCCGCGGTACAACCACGATTGCAGCAGCGTGTACAGCCAGTCCTGCAACCCGTGGCCGTCAGCGCCGGGATCCTTCAGGTTCGCGGGCATGTTCACCCGCTGCCGGTCCGAGCCGTAGCCGCGGTACACGTCGACCGGCATCTCGGAGGTCAGCGAACAGATCAAGTCGATCGCCGACCCGATCGCGATGTCGCGCAGCGCGTTCTCGCCGTTCGCGTCAACCGTGGCGTAGTCGGTGATCGATACGCCGGGGGTCAACGCCGACAGGTCGAACGGCAACGTCATCGACCGCTGCGGCGTGTCGTCGACCGCGCGGCGGCCACTGAACAACCCCATCAGCCGATCCGCCTATCCACAGCCAACAGGAAGCCGCCGACGGCAATCACGCCTAACGGCGGCAGGATCAGCGCACAACCGGCCACGACCAGAACGGCGCCGAGCAGCCCAGGAATGTACTTCACAGCGGCTTCTCCTCACCAGATGTTCTGAAGCGGATCACTGACCGTGACCCGTGCGTACTGCGCGTACAAGGCGTGCGCGCCGGTCACCGCGACCAGCGGGGCGGCGTCCGCATCCGCAGGCAGGCGACTGCGCTCCCACGTCCAGGCGTCGAGCACCTGATGCTTGCGGGCAGCGGCCAACGGGCCGTCAATGCGCGGATCCGCCATGTGCCGCAACGACCCCGACATCACCGCGTCGTAGAACGCACCGCACTGGCCTCCGAAGTCCGTGGAGCCGACCTTCACGAAGTCGACGCCCGCGTCCTTGCACACGCCGCGCAGATCGGGAAGCAGTGATGCCACCGGACCTGCCGAGCGGGCACCGACCGCGAGCACCTCATGGTCGGCAAGCATCCGGTCGACCTTCTCAACGACCCAGTCCGTTCCCTCGCCCATCGACCCGATCTCCACCTGCGGCACGCCGCCGGCGTCACCGCACACGCCGATCACCGCGTGGGAACGGTTCAACGTCACGTCCACCATCAGCGCGATCTGGCCGCTGATGGTGCGTTCCTGCGTGCCGAGCGGCGACCACTTCGCCAACGGGATCACCGCGCCGCCCTTCGCCTGGTCCCACCAGCCCACCCGCTCGCGGGCGAACTCGACCGCCGACATCTGCGCGCGCTCGTCCTCGACGGTGTCCCAGTCGATGCGACGGCCCAGTGCCGGGTTGGCACGCTGCCATTCCTGCCGGTCGTCCAGCACACAGCCAGGCGTACCGAACTCGTGCGAGCAGCCCGGCTCCCGGCAGGTGTAGTCCTCGTCGAACGCGCTGCGACCACACCACTCCGCGTACGTCATCCGGCGGGTGCCCGCCCGGCCCCGGTCGCGGGTGATCCGCAACTGGTCCGACTCGAGCCTGCCCGCGCTCGAGGCGTACCAGACCTGGCTGTTGGGACGCGCCGACCGGGTCGGCAGCAGTGCGCCGACCTCCGCGGTGGACAGCGCGAACGCCTCATCCAGCACGATCACATCGGCGGACAACGACCGGCCCGCGCCCTTCGACCGGGCCAGGAACTCGATCCGCGACCCGTTGCCGAACTGGATGGCCTCCCGGCCCGACGCCGTCGTGATCGTCGCGCCGCGACCGACCGCTGGATTCTCGTCGAGGATCTGCTGCAAGTCGCGGAACGTGTCACGCGCGGCCGGGTTGAACTGGTGCGCCGTCCAGATGATCTTGCGCGCGCCCAGGATCAGGGCCGCGCCCAGCACCCCCATCTGCATGACCGCGGTCTTCAAGTTCTGCCGTGGCGCGACCACCGCCACCGTCGACGACGCCCACTTCAGGTGCCGCGACTGGTAGGTCGCACCGACCGGGCCGGCGAACATCGCCGCCAGCACGTTGCGCTGGTCGGGATCCGGCACGAACGGGTGGCCGTTCAGGCGCAGGTCGGAGATGAAGTCGGCGATCCGGTAGCCCGCGCTGTAGTCGAACTCGGGGTGCGTGAAGAACGCCGGTGACTGCACCCACGGCTCAGGCGACCAGTCGACCGTCTGCGCCACCACCTCAGGTCACCAACCGCAGGTCTGCCTGCGCCCGTGCGACCGGATCGTCGGCGGCCGGATCCGCGCGCATCTCGATATCCTCGAGGGTGGCGCGCAACTCCTTGTGCAAGGCCGCCAGGGCGCTGCCATTGTCCTCACCGGAGGCGATCCGGTAGGCGATGGCCACGGCACCGTACCCGCGGGGCGTGTAGCGCTCGTTGAGGCGTTCGAGCGCCGTTTCCACGGCTTCGACGAGGTTCTCGGGGGCTTTCGGCGCAGTTTCCGCCGATTTCTTGGTCTGCGGGCGCCTGGAGCACGTTTCGTGGCGTTTCCTGCGCCCTCCACGGCCCATTTGGGGCGGCAGAGGCTTCCCACACACGTCGCACACTCGCATGCTGAGAACCGCCTCAAATCGCTACGGATAAAGAAAAGGGCAGGCCCGCCTCGTACGGCGATAGTCGACCCTAAAGAATCGTCCCGGCTGGGGCCCCGTCCGCACCGATGGATCCGCACCGCTGGATCCGGCCGGCCGTGGCGTGTGTAGTCCATTCGTACTATCTTCGGCCGGTTGACTGTATAGGACTAGACAGGTGTCGCAATGGCGCGTAGTGTCTAGTACGTAGACAGGAAGGGCAGCAGACATGACAACCACACTCGTAATCTTCCTGATCATCGCGGCCGTGTGGACTATCGCGGCCGACCGTGCGGAATACGCACGGGATAACGCATCACACAAGGGGGAGTTGTGAACGCAACCGCACGGACCCCAGTACTACCCGCATTCTGTCCGGAGTGTGGGTCCATCCATCGCATCACTACTACTAGGAAGGGTAAATAATCATGGCAACCACACACGCAACCGTGGAACTCTCACAATTGGATCCGTGGCTTAGTGGCCAACTCTGGGGACACAAGGCATACCAATGGGTTCAGGACGTGGCCGCGGAATGGCTAACCGACGGATCCAACTACGACGGCGACATCGAACAATGGGCCGCCGAGTCTGCCGACTCGGACGTTATCTACCACAGTGACGCGCTCGAAATCTGGCAGATTCTGTCAGGGTCCGCTTACGCGGATCCGGCCGGCGTGCCCGAGTTCCACACTGCCACTGAGGCAATCACTGCTGAGGCATACCTAGCCGCGTATACCGTGCGGATTGCGGTTGCGTCGGTCCTGTCGGGCGGTGAGTGACGCATGATTATCTACGAAGGACCGAGCGCGTTCGACGGTTCGCCTATCGTGGCTATTGTCACGGGTTACGGTCCTAACCGTAGCGCTAACCGTAAGACCGGCCGCATGGCGCAATTGTGGATCCTACGGGCGGACG
>JAGQTV010000048.1 GCA_020438845.1 Mycobacterium sp.
ATGGCCCGCGTTCCTTGTCCTGGATGCCTGAAGAACACCCAGCTCACAGGGGCGCGGGCCCCCAATCAATCACCGACACGACACGATGCCGGACAGCACCAGACCCCTACAAAGTGCGAAGAGCCAGAAAACTCCGACGTTGGTCAACGGTTCCCAGCCGATGTTGGTGAAAACTTCTCGGCTGTAGGTGAAATCGGGCATGAACAGATGCCCGACCAGCCACGAGTACGTCGTCGACTGTCCGAAGATCTGACGCAGGAACATCGCGGCAACCGCCACGAGGGCCAAGGCCACCCCGATCAGCACGATGGTCCGCGCATAGGCCGTTGGGGCGGGGACCTCGCGTGCGGCCAGTCGCTGGAACTTACTGGCGCTGCGGGTTCCGGCCGGATCGAGCGCGCCCTCGTTGAGGTAGTCGGCAGTGTCCCGCATGCACGCCCGGTCGTGCACGTCGATTCCGCGGTTACGCAGGTGCGCCAGACAACCGCCGCTGCCGCCCTCGAAGCGGGGCAGAAGGGCCAGCAGCGTCAGCGCCAGAGCCGCATAACCGACGGCGACCGCGAAGGTCAGCAGTGGGTCGATGGTCTTGATGTCGCCGGTGACGATCAGGTCGCCGAAGTTCGCCGTCGTCACCAGCCACTTGCCGAGGTCCGTCTCATAGAGGGCGGTCCAAGCCGCGGCGCCGAGCAGACCGCCGGGGATCGCATAGAGAACGTCACGGCGGCCCTCAGCCAGGGCGATCAGCTCTGTGCCGGGACAGTAGCCGCAGATGGCCATGCCCACACCGAACAGCAGACCGCCGAGCGCAACCCCGTAGACGTAGAGCGGCTTGGGTGCGAAGTGCATCGAGACGCCCATCGCGTAGAGCCCGTAGAGCACGACCGCACCGATTCCGGTCACCACCGCAAAACAGCCGATCAGTAGCCGGTCGACCAGCCTGGCCACCCGAATGAGCGTCTCAGGGTTGCCGATTCCCAACAGTTCGGCGGGCACCCCGAAGGCGACCCCGACGAGGAACCCGACCCATAGCGGAGCGGTCACGGCGATCACGTCGAACTGCAACTGCACACCTCCTCGTGGCCGAATAATGCGAATCTACGCACCAGTGGGCCGCTCAGACCGTGATGGAACGTTCCCTCCCAGTCGTCATTGACCCGGATGGTCGGTTCTGGGACGGACGAGGGTGAACTCGTCAACTGCTGTCGGCTCGCCGAAAGGCCCCCGCACAGCGAAATAGGTTGCTTTGATTGACGTCTCGCCACCGGGTGTTCCGGGGTCGAGATCGAAGACGACGAAGCCGTAGGGGTTCACCGGATCGCGGACGGCGGACCACGGAGCGTCCTCTTCGACATAGGTGGGCACCTTGTGCCCGATTGCGGGGTCGAACTTTCCGACGGCGGTCAACACCCGGCACCGGGGCTGGGCGAAGAGGTAGGCGTTGGAGGGTATCGACGTGCCCCCGCCGCCGATCACGACGTGGACCGTGCCCCTGCTGGTGTCGATCGGGGTCGCCGAATCGGTGCTCACCGGAGCGGGCGTCAACGTGTCGGTACCCAACGTCCCGCGGATCGGATGGGCCCGTTCGTAATGGTGTTCGTGGCCGCAGACCACCAGATCGACTCCGTAGCGGTCGAAAAGGGGCAGCCAGTCAGTGCGGATTCCGAGATCGGCGCCGTTGGTGATCCGTCCGGTCGATACCGCGGTCTGGTGCATACAGACCACGATCCAGTCGATCCGCGGGTCGTTGCGGGCCGAGGCGAGTTCTGCTTCCAGCCATTTCTTCTGGGCCCCACCGGAGTAGCCGCGGACGTAGAAATTCCCGCCGTCCTGAATGCAGACGTCGTCGTTGTTCAGACTGATCACCCGCACCGAACCGGCGGTGAACGAATACCACATACCGCGCAATTCGTCGTCAGCTCCGTTGTCGGGAACCGCGAAATACGCTTGGTAGGCGGCGAAACCGATAGGGCCGTTGCCCAATTCGTTCTCGTGATTCCCTGCCGCGGGCATCCACGGCCGGTACCGCGCCGAGCGGGAATTGTTCTCGAACCAGTTCGACCAGGTGCGGATCCGATCCCGAGCCATGTTCGCGTAGCACAGGTCGCCGTTGACGAGGTGGAACAGCGGGTTGAAACGCTCGACGGCAGCAGTCATGTCGCCGGCGGCCGGCGAGCCGAAACTGTCGCTTACGTATCTTCCGTCGACCAGTGCGTTCAACGCTGGGGTCGACTGATCCCCAAAGCTGGTGAAACGGAATGCAGCGCGTCCGGACGGGGCCGTGCGAAAGGTGCCCAGTTCCGCGGTGGCACCGTCGTGGGTAGCCGCGTAGATGTAGTCGGTATCGGGGTTCAGCCCGGGAACGCGGGCGTGGTGGATTCGTACCTCGTTGTTGGCCTTGGCGTCTCGATAGGTGACGGTCTGCGCCGACACGACCCGACCGAAACCTCCCGTCGGCGTGCCGAGCATCACTCGGGGATTACCGACTGCCGTCGAACTGTGCCAGGAAACAACGGCCTCGGTGGAGGCGTCGGCCCCGAACTGCAGGTGCACGCCGGTCACCGGCGGGGCACCGCTACGGTCGGGCAGCGACAACAGATCCGGAGATCTGGAAGGCGTCCCGAGAAGCCTGCTGCCGAGCACTCCAGCGCCCGCGCCAAGAAGCGTTGATGCCGCACCGACGGTCAGCACCTTTCGGCGGCTGACACCATCGCCTCTGCGCGCACCGCCCTGGTCAGTTGGTTCCCCAGGTTCCGGATTCGGGGCCACACCACGTTCTACCGCGTTTTGGCTGACGACGCGGGAAATCCCCGATTGAGTGTCCGCCGACGACCCCAAGTTGTGCGTGGCATTCATCACATCTCACGTCTCTGACCTGGGGCGATCGGCGTGCGCCGGTGAAGTGTTCATCCTGCGTTAACGATTCATGTGTCAGTCGGCCATCACGGCCGCATAGTTTCGCGACCAGTGAGGGCCGACAGGACGAGGAGAAAACGATGAAGCGAACGAGTGCCCGTAAGACCACCGCAGTGATGGCCGTCGCGATCGCCGCGACCCTGTCCGGTTGCGGTAGCGACAAGAACGCCGCAGCCCCCGAAGGATCCTCCAGTGGAGGATCGGCCGCCGACTGTGCCGGCAAGAATTCCCTGAGTGCCGAGGGCTCGACCGCGCAGCAGAATGCCGTCGGCGTGTTCAACCAGGTGTGGGGCCAGAAGTGCCCGGGTAAGAACCTGTCCTACAACCCGACCGGCTCCGGAGCGGGTGTGAACCAGTTCATCGCGGGCCAGGTCGACTTTGCCGGCTCGGACTCGCCGCTGTCCAACGATCAGGCTGCGGACGCCGCGAAGCGCTGCTCCGGCAATCCGGCATGGAATCTGCCGTTGGTTTTCGGCCCGGTGGCCCTGGCCTACAACTTGCCCGGCGTCGAGAAGTTGGCACTCAACGCTGATGTGCTGGCCAAGATCTTCACCGGCGCGATCACCAAGTGGAACGATCCCGCGATCGCGGCGCTCAACGGCGGCGTCACCCTGCCGGACACCAAGATCACCCCGATCTACCGGTCGGACTCGTCCGGAACCACCGATAACTTCCAGAAGTACCTGACCGTCGCCGCGCCCCAGACGTGGACCAAGGGCGCCGGCAAGGAGTTTCAGGGCGGCGCCGGGGAAGGGGCCCAGAAGTCAGCGGGTGTGGTGCAGGCAGTGCAAGCCACGCCCGGTGGCATCGGCTACGTCGAGAAGGGCTTCGTCACCCAGGCAGGTCTGCCGATGGCGGCCATCGACACCGGTTCGGGTCCCGTCGAACTCACCGACGAGTCGGCCAGGACAGCCATCGACGGCGCCAAGTTCGGTCGCGACGGCAATGACTTGATACTGGACTTGAACTCGATTTACGGCACCACCTCGCCGGGGGCCTACCCGTTGGTGTTGGCGACCTACGAGATCGTCTGCTCGAAGGGGTACGACCCCGAGACCGCCGCGGCGGTCAAGTCGTTCCTGTCGGTGTCCGCCGAAGACGGTCAGACCGGCCTGCCGGCGGCCGGCTACGTTCCGCTGCCGGAGTCCTTCAAGCATCGTCTGCTGACCGCCGTCGCGGCGATCCAGTAGGTAGCATCGGAGAGGATCTTTTTCCGGTGACCATGGAACTCTCGATAGGCGACGGGGCCGACGCGCCCGACGGAATGCCCGATCCGGTGGCTGCCGGCTCGGCTGCGGTCGTCTCCGCGCCGGTTCCCGAGCCCTCCGCCCTACCTACGAACCCGTGGGGGCGGGGCCGGGTCCGGGCCGGGGACCGTCTCTTCCGCGGGATCGCTGAAGGCTCCGGGGTTCTGATCATCGCCCTCATCGTCGCGATCGGTCTGTTTCTCGCCTGGCGCGCTGTGCCTGCGCTGGCCCGCAACGAGGTGAACTTCATCACCTACGGCGGCAACTGGGTCACCACTGACACCGCGCACATGCGTTTCGGCATCTTCGACCTGCTTCAGGTCACCGTGTGCGTGTCGTTGTTCGCTCTGCTGCTGGCGATGCCGGTTGCCCTCGGGATCGCGATTTTCCTCACGCACTACGCGCCGCGCCGGGTCGGTGGTCCGTTGAGCTATCTGGTGGACTTGCTGGCCGCAGTGCCGTCGATCATCTACGGCGTCTGGGGTTTGTACGTGCTGGCTCCGGTGCTCAAGCCGATCGCGTTGTGGCTCAACGAGCATCTGGGCTGGCTGTTTCTGTTCAGCACCGGCAACGCCTCAGTCGCCGGTGGCGGCACTGTGTTCACCGCCGGGATCGTGCTGGCGGTGATGATCCTGCCGATCATCACCGCGGTCGCCCGCGAGGTGTTCGCTCAGACGCCGCACGGGCAGATCGAGGGTGCACTTGCCTTGGGCGCGACCCGTTGGGAGGTGGTCAAGACCACGGTCCTGCCCTTCGGCATGTCCGGCTATGTCAGTGGGGCCATGCTCGGCCTGGGCCGCGCACTGGGCGAGACGATCGCGCTGCTGATCATCCTGCGTGGAACCCAACGAGCATTCGGGTGGTCGCTGTTCGACGGTGGCTACACCTTCGCCAGCAAGATCGCTTCGGCGGCGTCGGAATTCAACGACGAGTACAAGGCCGGTGCCTACGTCGCGGCCGGATTGGTGTTGTTCGTCCTGACCTTCCTGGTGAACTCGGCGGCGCGTGCCGCGGTGGCACGAAGGACCCACGGATGACCGCAATTGTCAACGGACCGGTCAAGGAACCGGCATTCACCTCAATCAGTCTGCGGCGCAGGGCCACCGATCGAGTTGCCTCGGTGCTGGTCACCGTATCAGTGCTTGTTGCCGTGGTTCCCTTGCTCTGGGTGCTGTATTCGGTGATTTCCAAAGGCGTACGCGTGGTGTCGGACGCCAATTGGTGGACGCATTCGCAGGCTGGAATGACGGCCTTCGTCACCGGCGGTGGCGCTTACCACGCCCTGATCGGCACTCTGCTGCAAGGGCTGGTGTGTGCGGCCATCTCCATCCCGATCGGGGTGTTCGCCGGCATCTTCCTGGTCGAATACGGAGGAGGAATCTTCCTGGGTAAGGCCACCACCTTCATGGTCGACATCCTCACCGGCGTGCCCTCGATCGTCGCGGCCCTGTTCATCTACGCCCTATGGGTCGCGACGCTGGGATTCCCCAGATCCGGTTTCGCGGTGTCGCTGGCTTTGGTGTTGCTGATGATCCCGGTGATCGTGCGGGCTACCGAGGAGATGTTGCGCATCGTTCCCATGGACCTGCGGGAGGCGAGTTATGCACTGGGGGTGCCGAAGTGGAAGACGATAGTTCGCATCGTCATCCCCACGGCAGTGTCGGGGATCGTCACCGGCATCATGCTGGCATTGGCGCGGGTGATGGGGGAGACAGCCCCGCTGTTGATCCTGGTCGGCTACGCGCAGTCGATGAACTTCGACATGTTCGACGGGTTCATGGGATCGTTGCCCGGCATGATGTATGACCAGACCTCCGCTGGCGCGGGTGCCAATCCCGTTCCGACCGAGCGTCTTTGGGGTGCCGCGCTGACGTTGATCATTCTTGTCGCGACCCTCAACATCGGTGCCCGGTTGCTTGCCCGGCTGATCGCGCCGAAGAAGGGATGAGGATCAGATGGCGAAACGACTCGATCTGAAGGACGTCGATATCTACTACGGCGCCTTCAGGGCCGTCGCCGACGTAACGCTGAGCATTCCGGCGCGTGCGGTGACTGCGCTCATCGGACCATCGGGCTGCGGGAAGTCCACCGTGTTACGCGCGATGAACCGCATGCACGAGGTGATTCCCGGGGCTCGAGTGGAGGGTTCGGTCCTGCTCGACGGACAGGACATTTATGGCGCCGAGGTTGACCCGGTGGCGGTGCGAAAGACCATCGGGATGGTTTTTCAGCGACCGAACCCGTTTCCCACCATGTCGATCCGGGACAACGTGGTGGCCGGCTTGAGGCTGCAGGGTGTGCGCAACCGCGCGGTGCTGGACGAGACCGCCGAGCGCTCGCTGCGTGGGGCCAACCTGTGGGACGAGGTGAAGGACCGACTCGGCAAGCCCGGCGGCGGGCTGTCGGGCGGTCAACAGCAACGGCTGTGCATTGCCCGCGCCATCGCCGTACGGCCCGACGTCCTGCTGATGGACGAACCCTGCTCTGCTCTGGACCCGCTGTCCACGTTGGCCATCGAGGACCTCATCACCGAACTCAAGCGTGACTTCACGATCGTGATCGTGACCCACAACATGCAGCAGGCTGCCCGGGTGAGTGACCGGACAGCGTTTTTCAACATCGAATCGGCCGGCCAACCGGGTCGGCTCGTCGAAGTGGATGAAACCGCGACGATCTTCTCCAATCCGCGGAAAAAGGCCACCGGGGACTATATTTCCGGACGATTCGGTTAGCTCCGCTGCTGGCTCAGGCGACGTAACGAACCAACCAGGCTTGCAATCGTTTCCACGCATCGGCGGCGGCCACAGGGTTGTAACGCGCCCCGGTGTCGTTGAAGAAGGCATGGTCGGCGTCCGGTTCCACAACGAGTTCGTTGACCAAGCCGGCCCTGTCCAGTGCGGCTTTCGCGGCAGGCTCCGATGATGTGACCCGCGGGTCGAGAGCGCCGTAGAAGCCCAGGACGGCGGCATTCTTCGACCCGGCGAAGTCCGGATCGTCCGGTAAAGGGCCGTAAAACGGCACGGCCGCCGACAGCTTTGGCGCGCCGGAGGCCAGCAGCTGCCAGACCAGTCCGCCGCCGAAGCAGAACCCGATGACGGCCAGCTTGCGGCCAGGTGCCCGCTTCTGCAGTTCGTCGAGGCCGGACTTGACGTCGGCGACGAAGCTGCCCGGGGCGATCTTCGACAGTGCCGCTGTCGCGGCCGCGGGGTCACTGAAGGTCCTGGTTCCGCCCTGCCCGGAGAGCAGGTCGATCGCCAGGGCCGAGTATCCGACCCCGGCCAACCGTCCGGCCACCGAGCGCACCCAGTCATTGAGCCCCTTGTTCTCGTGAATGACCAAAACCGCGCCGCGCGGGTCGTCGGCCGGCGCCCAACTGCCCATCAGAGGCCCCGCAGGCCCGACCCAGCTGATGGGCTCGGTCGGCTTGGCTGTCGCCATCCCGGGTGGCGACGACGGCGAGGTTGACGGGACTGCCGAGGTCGACGGGCCGGCCGACGACGGTGCCGTCCGCTGGTCGCCACAGGCGGCGATGAGCGTCGAGGCGGTGGCGGTGCCGATCCCGAGTAATGCGAGCCTGCGCAGAGCCTCCCGACGCGACAGCAGGCCGTCGACGTGGTCGGTGGCGATCTCTTCGGCCAGGTATCGCTGAAGCGGTGTCATTCCTTCACTCTGTCGGTACAGGGCCGCCTTGTCGATACGAGGGCGAGGGACTCAAGTGCGTCACCAGTTTCCGCCGGCCGGGGGAATCGGGCCAAGCCCGGCCCGGGAACGACGGCCGCTCCGTTGCGCTGCCGCGCCGGCGAGCACGACGAAACCGATGCCGACGATCTGCAGCGGCATCGGCTTCTGGTGCAGAACGATCAGGCCGAGGACAACGGCGATGGCAGGCTCGAGAGCCATCAGCGTGCCGAACGCATTGGGCGTGATGTGGCGCAGCGCGGTCATCTCAAGAGCGAACGGCACCACCGGCAGCAGGACCGCCAGGCCTAGTGCGCTCGCGATGACCGCAAGGCTCAAATGCCCGCTGGCTTGCGGGATTCCGACGACGGCAGTGGCGGCGGCAGCGATCGGCGCGGTGAGGCTCAGTCCGTCGAGTCCGTCAAAGCGGTCCCCGACATGCTGGGTGAGCAGGATATAAAAGGCCCAGCCCACGGCCGCGCCGGCGGCCAGGCCGATCCCGACCGTGTCGACTGGTCCGTGCCACGGCTCGGTGAGCAACACAACCCCGAGCAGGGCGATCACCGGCCACAGGAGTGCCCGTCTGCTGTGGCTGCGCACCGTCGCCACGCCGAGCGGTCCAAGAAACTCGATGGCGACGGCGGTGCCCAACGGGATTCGGGCAATGGCCGCCAGGAACAGAGCCGTCATCAGACCGGTGGCGATCCCGAGCCCGAGTAGCGCCGGAACGTCTCGGCGACGCAGTTGGCGCAGCGGGGGGCGGGCCAGCGCAAGGAAGATCAACGACGCCGCGGTGAATCGGAGCCAGGCCGTACCCGCGGGTCCCACCCGGTCGATCAACGGAAGTGACAACGCCGAGCCGAGTTGCACGAAGAACATCGCGGCCACCGCCAGCGTCCACGCTGGTACGGGGAGCTCGCGTGAGTCCGTTCTGATCACTTTCATTGGCCCCAATCAACGGTAATGCGTTCAGGCGTAGGGAAATTCCTCTTGGGCCAGTCGATTCAGAGCCACTCCATTGAGCAGCTCGGCCCGTTCCTCGGGATGCAACCAGTAATTCCGGACCATCCAGAACACCGCTCGTCCATTGGGGGCGTACCCGGAACCGCTGGGAAGCATCTGCAATGACCGGTCCCGCATGACGAAGACGATGGGCGTCAACGGTGCGTTCGGAGTTGGTGCAAGTGCCGGGTCCGCCCACGGAACGAAATCGAGGATGTCGAGAACGTCGTCCCAGCGGCCGGTCTTGACCGGCTTCTCCTGGGCGTAGAAGCCGTCGGGGCTGAGATTGAGGAAGTTTCCGGTGTAGCGCTTCCACACGATTGGAAGGCTGATGGCAAGGGCCAGGCCGAAGATCCCGGTGAACAATGCGCTTTCCGTTGGATCGGTTGCATGCGAGGAGTGTCTGTGCCGGCGCGAGACCACCAGGGGCGGCATATCAAGGCCGGCGAGCACGAGGGCCGAATACAGAATTGCCAAGGCACTGAGCACACCAATCCCCACCATGAGGACTCTGGAGGCCGAACGATCCACGTACAGGGTGGTTCCGTAGTCAGTTGACGTCGCCTTCGATTGCCGCCGGCGGGCTACCGTCATGCTCGCCAAGAGCATGACGGCGGCCCAGACCGGAAGCACAACCTGGGCTAGACCGAACCTCCCCGCCGATGTCGCCAGGCTCAATGCCGCCATCACGCCGAGGATTGCACAGACAAGCAGAACCACTCGAAAGCGGGACGGCGGGGGATCGGTCCAGTGCGGGGGCTTCGGCAATTTCCCCGGTTTTGGCTGCTCGACTCTCCAGTTCACCGCCTTGTATCCCCGGCTCGTTTTCAGGCGACTTCGGCAGTGATGTCCCGAACCAGATCCAGGACCTGCTGGGTTGCGCTATCGGCCTGGCACACAATGGAATCGATGACGACATTGTTCTTCACGCCGAGTCCACGGTCGCAGGCTACGCCCGAGGGCCCCACCGCCTGGGCGAGCAGTGCGACGTCGTCGTCGGTCACCACCACGTCGGCGAATTTCACTTCGGCACTTGGGTCACTCGGATCCACCTGGCGGATTGCGCTGCGCTTGGCACATTGACGCCACTGATCCACCTGGCGGTCACGGGCAGACTCGGCGGCGTCTGCCGATGGATAGGCCACCACTGCCTGCTGGACGGATGACGTGCCACGCTTCGGGTCGGGGTTGGCGGCTGTGAAAACGTTGGCCTCCAGTGCGGTGTAACCGCTTCCGGCGTAAGTGGATTGTGCGATCGGTCCGTATGCTGCCGCGCACTCGGTGCTGACGATCTTCCGGGAGTAGTCGATGGGCTGATTGGTTGAGGCCCCCAGGCGCATCGGCGTACCTAGGATGGAAGTGATCTTGGCCTCCGACAGCAACAGACGCGGCAGTGCACCCGGTTCGACCAACGGTTCAGCCGGTGTATCCCGTGACGCGTCGGACCCGCCGCCGGATGGTCCTCGACTCAGCACCAGCGCTCCGATGAGCACGCCGATCAGGATGATGGCAGCAGCGCCCAATCCGAGCACTAGCGGCTTACGGCGAAGCGCCGAGGTCTGTGCTGCGATCTCGATCATCGGCCTCGGACTCTCTCGGGGCGACACCGATATCGGGGCCTGCGAATGCGCCTTCACACCCAGGGCGCGGGCGGCGGCCTCGGCAAGTTCGCGGCCGGTCTGGTAACGATCGGCGGGATCCTTGGCCATTGCGGTTGCGATCACATCGTCGATTGCCGGCGGTAGCCCTGGTACTAAGTCGGTAACCCTCGGCGGCGGCTGCCTGAGGTGAGCCTCGATGACCGCCGCGGCCGGACCGCCAGGGTATGGGGTACGCCCGGTGAGCAGCCGAAACAGGCTGCACCCCAGCGAATACAGATCAGCACGGCCGTCCGAAGGCCGGCCAGCCAGCACCTCGGGTGCCGCATAGGCGACGGTCGCGAAAACTGAACCAGCCAACGAGGTCTCGTTCTGGCCTTTGTAGCGCGCGACGCCGAAGTCCCCGAGCAGGACCCGCTCGTCGTGGCTGGAGTCGCCGGAGAGCAGGAAGTTGGCGGGCTTGACATCGCGGTGGACCACATGACGTTGATGCGCGAAGTCGAGTGCTTTGGCTATCTCCTCGATGACGTGAACCGCGCGCGCCGGCGTCATCTGGCCGTTTTGCAGCGCGGTGTCCGCATCGGTGCCGGGGACGTACTCCATGGCTATCCAGAGAAGACCGTCATCGCGGCCGCGGCGGTAGACCGTCACGATGTTGGGGTGGGTCAGCTGTGCGACCACATTCGCTTCGCGCAGGAATCGGGCCTGAAAGTCGGCGTCGTCGGATAACTCCTTGTTGAGTACCTTCAGCGACTCGTATCGCGGGAGGTCGGGGCTCCGAGCCAGAAATACCGTTCCCATCTGGCCTTCGCCGAGCACGCGCTCGATGCGGTAGCCCGCAATCATCGAACCGCTGGTCAGCACTTGTTGAATATAGCCGCGCCGGAACGGTTCGGCTGCCTGCACGTTTGTCCCGAATGGTCGCTATAGCGACGCTATAATTGCTGAACGAGGGGAACCGGTGGTGATGCTATGCTTTTGGTCGGAATTTATTAGCGGAAGGGCTGAAGGATTCGATGTCAGACGGCTCGCGCGCTGATGGTGGGAAGAGCATCCGCGAATTGATTGACAAGGTTCGCGATGCGACAAAGAATGCGGATCTCACGGTCGGGAAGGTCGCCGAATACGCTGATACCGGCCTGGGTGCAATATCCGTGGGCAAGGATCTCGCCGACGTCGTGGCGGGCGATTATTCCGCGGTTCAGGACCTGTTCGACGACGGAGTCGAATTCATTCAGACCCTGCTCGGTGACGCTTTCGAGACGCCAATCATAGAAGCCGGTCTCCTGCTCCTGGACTCCTACAGTGTCGTGTGCGGGGATCCGGTGACGCCGGACGTCGGCGCGATGTTTGGTAACGGAGCGTCGGCCTTCGAACGCGTTGAAGCTCAGGTCAAGTCGGCGGAGCCCACGGGCGATTGGACCGGAACGTCGTCCATTGCGTACGCATTGGCCGATTCACAGCAGGCCACCCGGGCTGCTGACATGTCCAGAGCCGACGGAAAGCTGCAGCGGATCATCGCTGATGAGGCTCAGCAGGTGGAGCAAACCCGGAATTTCATCGACGACCGCGGTTCGGAACTCCACATCGCGATTCTTCCGGCCTTGGCCGCTCTGGCACCGATCTTCGAGCCGGAGGGCCTGGCCGTGAGCGTCGCCATTCAGATTGCGGCGGTTGCTGCGACAGTGCCGCCCGCCACCGACAAGGTTGTCGAGATGGCCTGGAAAGCCTCTGCAAATGCCCGGAACATCGCGGCGGTTGCAGATGAGTACAGGGCCGCTGCCGGCGAGCATGTCCGCACGGACGTGGGGTTATCTATGCCTGGCGCGCCCAGCGCTTCAGGATCCAGCGCCCCAGGATCCAGCGCCCCAGTTGCGCCAGCGCCCGCCGGGCCAGGTGGGTTGGTGGGGCCAGCGGGAGCGGCCCCATTGCCAGGGGCGCCTGGGACACCCGGATCTCCTGGGACCCCCAGATCTCCTGGACCAGGGGAATCTCCCGGGTTGCCAGGGATGTCAGGCGGCGGCGGGGGCGCTGCGGCACCAGGCGGCGGAGCCGCGGGCGGTGCGGGCACGCCGGCCGCCTCAGAGGCTCCCGTCTCAGCTGCTCCGACAGCCGGGATACCGACGCCCGGGTCACCTGCCTCCGGCGCTCCTGCATCTGGGGCGTCGGCCGCACCCTTGGGGAGTCTGCCCGGACTGCCGGGAGGAATCCCGGGCGGCGCGGCAGGCGGCGGGGGTCCCGGCCTGTTGAGTTCGCTACTTGGTCCAGCCGCTCAGGCACTGAGCCCGATCGGGCAGGGGAATGCGGCCTCCGGAGCTCAGCCGCTCGGGTCCGGCGCGGGAGGTGCGCCCGGAAGTGCGTTGGGTCAAGCACCGGTGGCAGCGGGTCCGCGGCCAGCCGAATCCGTCGCCGGCGCAGAGCCCACGGATACCGAGCAGGACGGCCCGGCGAGATCCGCCGGGGACACCGAGGTAACAGAAGCGAAGGCAGGTCCGGGTGGCCAAGGGCCTCGGGCACCCATCCATCTGGAACTGGAACTCGATCCCGAGCAACTGTCCGAGCCGGTTCGTCTGACGTTGGATCCCAAGAACGTCACGCCGCCACCAGGGCCGGACGCGTAATCGATGTCAAACCGCTTTGCCAGGCAGAAAGGAACAAGGACATGACCGGAGAATTGAAGGTCGTCACGGCTCACGTCCGGGAATTGGCGGTCAAGCAAGGCGAGATCGCTGCTGAGATAGCGCCGGCGCAGGCGGCCACGAATGGCGTGACCTGGAATGTGACTGTGAGCCACGGATTGATCTGCACGTCCGCGAGCGTGGCGCTTGCGCAGGCCAATACCGCTCGTGGGTTGGCCTGTGCGGCGATGCAGAAGACCTCACTGGGTCTGCAGAACGCACTCGGTGCCGCTGCGTTGCATTACGACACCGCCGACGCCCAGTCATCAGGTTCGCTGGACCAGACGATGCATCCACGCTGATCGGATGGGGCCGAGCTTCATGCCACGGTTCCTCGTGGCGGCCTAACGGCGCCAAGCAATGAGGCCCGCCACCTTGCGGTGGCGGGCCTCACTGTCGTCAGCCGTGCTAGGCGGTCTCGTCGAGCGTGTACCGGGCGGGATTGAGGGTTACCGGATAGCCGTTGCGTTCGGCCAATCCCCGCAACTGGCGCAGCGCGAAAGTGCGCGGGCGCCCCGACTCCGGGATCACGATGCCTGCCCAAAGGCCCTCCGCGCCGGGCGACTCGCAGGCATCGCGGGCGCATTGCCAGCGCCGCGGGCACTGTCGGCACAGGGCTTTCGCCCCCTCGTCGATCTGCAGAGTCCAGCGCTCCGGGTCCTTGGTGCAGGGCCCCAGTGGTAGCTCCAGAACTGCGGTGTTCGAATCGGTCCGTGAGGTCATCGTGAACGTCGGTCTTTCTATGGTAGGACAACAACACCGCAAACTATAGCGTTAATAAAGTTTAAGTTCAAGTTCGGAATCCGACAACTCTTTCAACGCTGGCGTAGCGGTGGGGTAAACTCGCGAAGCTAGACGGCTCGAATCCAGCCACTCCTCGCAGTCCGAAGGATGTCCCGTACGTTGAGCGATCCTGCTTCGACCCGTGGCGGCGACGATCCCGATGACGCGTCCGCCCCGATCAGCCACGGTGACGATCCTGGCCGTGTCCGGGCCGGCGCGGCGGCCGCGGCCCGACGGCGGCAATTGGGAATCAGCCAGCGCAGCCTTGCCGCTGACGGAGTGATCACCGCGGCTGCCCTTATCGCCTTCGAGAAGGGGCGTAGTTGGCCGCGTGAAAGCACTCGCAGCAAGCTCGAAGCGGTACTTCAGTGGGAGCCCGGTTCGATCGACCGCATCCGTCGGGGTGAAGCGCCAGACGGTCCGTCATCGAAGTCCGCTCTCAGTGACGAGCCTTCTCTGCTGGTGGCGGCATTGGCGGCTGCTGCCGGCGCGTTGACCTCGGTGATTGAGGCGCTGCCGCCTCCCGATCAGCCTGATTTCCCAGCCCGGGCCACCGCGGCGCTGGCTGACCTGCGCAAGCTTGAGTCCGTGGCATCAAAGGCGGCCCGCGTTGGCCCCGCTACCACTGAGCTGTTGCGGGCGCTGGCCACCACCCGACGTCAGTACGACGACTTGATGCTCTCTGCGGCCCGAAGCCCCGGAGCCACTCTCGGTCAGCGGGTCTATGCGGTACGACGCCTGAACGCATTGACCGACGCAGAGCTCGCCCAGGCGAGCGGAATATCCGAACAGGTCATTGCCAAAGCTCAAGCCGAACAACCGCTGTCAGCCACCGAGGCCGCGGCGCTGGAGACGGCCGTCGCGCAGTTCAGCTGGACCTGAAGGTCCTGACTTGCGGGGAGCGGATGGCGGGTAGCTCACGCAAAGGACGGTTGGCTGGGCTCCTCGTTGCTAGGCTCGCGTCAGTGTCAGTGGGGCGGGCTGTGAAGCAGATCGAGCTCGCACCAGCGGCGATGACGATTGAGGCCGGGGGAGCGTGATGACGTCCTTCCACCCCAGCGGTGGACCAGAGGCCCTCATCGACGACGTCGTCGGCGTGGAACTAACGGTCGACGGCATGCTGGTAGTCGCGGACCGCCTTGGGCTGGGCGACTTCCCGACGGTTCTCGGGATCCGCCTCAACATCCCGTTTCCGGACCTGTGCAAAACCGTCTGGGAGCAGGTCGCCAGGGACCTGACCGCGCAGGGTGTGTTGTCGGCCGCCGGCCAACCCCACCCGGCGGTTGCCGACATGCTGCACACATTGAGCAGGTCGGATCGAACCTTGGAGGGACGCTGGTGGCGCCGTGACCGGGGTGGTGAGATGACCCGGTTCGCTGTATCTCGCAGAGCAGACCGACACGTGATCGCGGTGCGCCACGGCGAACTCGTGGCGCTGCAGCGCGTTGCCTCGAAGGTCGGCTTGGTCAGCATGGTGACCGCGGTGCTCGGCTCAGGCGAGCCCGCCGAGGTCGAGCCGCTGACGGCGCTGGCAGCCACACTCGCCCAGTGCCGGACGGCCGAACAGCTGGGACAGTTCGACATCGGCCTTGCCTCGGCACGGACGTACGCCGCCCTCATCGACCAACCGGCAAGTTGGTCGGAGATCACCGCCGGCCAGCGGCATCCCGGCGGCACGGTGAGCCACACCGAGGTCGCCGCGGGCGTGCTCGACGGCCCTCAGGGGCGGATCGTGTCAATTCCGCGCCGGGTTAACGGCGAGCTCTACGGAAGTTTTCTTCCAGGCAGTGACACCAACCTTGCGCGGGCCCTGGACGGCTTGCTGGAATTTCTGCCCGCTAGAGCCTGGTTGGACGCCGAAGAATTCGGTGCGGCCGACGGCTTCGAGTGAGACTTACAATCAGATAGGCAGAAGGACAACAACTTTGACGCATGAACCCGACGACGGAGATGACTGGGAGATTCCCGACTTCGGTTTGGGTGTTCCCGTGCACGCTGACGACGATGCTTCGCTGGACGAATCCGAGGGGCGGGGTTTGCCGCTGTTCAGCGTCACAAACCCTGCCGGGACGATCACCGCTTCGGCTTCGATTGCCGGACGCCTGCATCGGATCGAACTGACGGCGGGAGCCAAATCGGCGGCTGCGATAACGGAAGCTGAACTCTCGCAGGAGATTCTCCTGGTGGGCCGGCTCGCCGGTCAGAGGGCTCGCTCGGAACTCTTCACCTACCTGGTCGAGCGGACGGCCGAGGCCGGACAGGACCCGGTGGCGACCGGCCGGTTCCTCAGGGACGACGTCGGGCTGCCGACCCCTGAGGAGTCGGCGGCGGCCCGGGCCGAGGCGTTTGGTGCGCGGTACCTGGACAGCCATGGCTGACCACCTCGTCAACGTTTTCGCCAGCGCCGTTGGCATGCTTGGGTCTTCGCCGGCCAGAGCTCACGAGCTGTTCAGAGAGATCACCGACTACGACGAGTCGGCCTGCGACGCCTGGGTCGGGCGAATCGGCTGCGGCGACATGGATCGAGTCACGCTCTTCCGGGCGTGGTACTCGCGGAAGAACTTCGGTCGACTGGCCGGGGCGGCCGAGGTCTCCGTCAATGCCCTTGGCGCCCGGGTGCCGATCGGCGGGGAGTTCGGCAACATCACCTATCCGGTCAACTCGCCGCTGGCTGTGACGATGGGGTTCGCGGTCTCGGAAGCCATCGCCGGCAACTACGCCGATGCGATGGAGGCCATCGACGACTGCGCTGCGCCGGCCGGAGCCGGTTACTTGATCGCCTGGGTCAAGGCGGTGATCTACGGGGCTGCTCAGCGCTGGACCGACGTCATCGATCAGGTCAAGAACGCCGAATCATGGCCCGATCCGTTCCTGGCCGCCGCCGCGAAGGTGTCTCACGGCGTCGCGGCGGCGAACCTGGGCTTGTTCAACGAGGCCGAACGGCGTCTGACGGAAGCGAATTCCTCGCCTGCGGGTGCAGCCTGCTCCACCGTCATCGCCTGGTATCTCGCGATGACCCGCCGAGCCCTCGGTAATGAAGGCGGCGCGGTGGTGCTGCTCGAGTGGTTGCAGGCCACCAACCCGAGCCCCACCATCGCAGAGGCGCTCAAGAACCCGGGATACCGGTTGGTGACCACCACCGCCGAAAGCATCCAGTCACGCACGGATGCCTGGGATCCACGCAGCGTTGTGGCGGACAACTCCGGCCGCGAGGCGCTGCTGGCGGAGGCCCAGAAGGAACTGGACAGCCAGATCGGGCTGGGAAGGGTCAAAGAGCAGGTCGACCGCTACCGGGCGGCCACGCAGATGGCCAAGGTTCGGGGCGCCCGTGGCATGAAAGTGGGACAGTCCAGTCGGCACATGATCTTCACCGGCCCGCCGGGCACCGGGAAGACCACCATCGCTCGGGTCGTCGCCAATATCCTCGCCGGTCTGGGGGTTATCGCTGAACCCAAATTGATCGAGACGTCCCGTAAGGACTTCGTCGCGGAATACGAGGGCCAGTCCGCGGTCAAGACCACCAAGACCATCGACCGTGCCTTGGGCGGTGTGCTATTCATCGACGAGGCCTATTCGCTGGTTCAGGAACGCGACGGGCGTACCGACCCATTCGGCATGGAGGCGTTGGACACCCTGCTGGCCCGCATGGAGAACGACCGGGACCAACTTGTGGTGATCATCGCCGGCTACGGCAGTGACATCGACCGTCTACTGGAAGCCAACGACGGCCTCAGATCACGGTTCGCAACGCGTATCGAGTTCGAGTCCTACTCGCCGGATGAGATAGCTGCGATCGCGGAAGTCATTGCGGAGAAGAATGATTCGCGCCTCGATGTTGACGCCGCCGGGCATGTCGTGAAAGCGGCGACGTCGCTGGGCGGTCAGCGGCTCAACGGCAAGCCGGCCCTGGATATCGCAGGAAACGGCCGCTATGCGCGTCAATTGGTCGAAGCCGCTGAGGAATGCCGAGACTTGCGACTGAGCCGTTCGCCGAACCTGGAGCAGCTTGCCACCGACGAACTGGCCACGGTGACCGGCCAGGATATGGCCGCTGCGATAGCTGCGGTTCATGCGCGGCTCGGGGTCGGGGAGTAGTTCATGGCCGGTTATCGGCTTACCACCAAAGTCCAGGTCAGCGGCTGGCGTTTTCTGCTCCGCAGAGTCGAACACGCCATCGTCCGGCGGGACACCCGCATGTTCGACGATCCGCTGCGGTTCTATAGCCGGGCGGTTTCAGCGGGAATCATCATCGCTACCCTCGTCGGCTTGGGGGCGGTGTTGTCGGCCTACTTCAAACCCCTGGGCAAGCGCGGCAGCGACAGTCTTGTGGTGGACCGTTCGACCAATCAGCTCTACGTGATGCTGCCGGGATCCTCGCAGCTGCGTCCGGTGTACAACCTGACTTCGGCCAGGCTTGTGCTTGGCACCGCAGGAAACCCGGTGGCGGTCAAGTCCGAGGAGCTCAACAAGATCCCCAAGGGCCAACCGATAGGCATACCGGGAGCCCCTTATGCCACCCCGGTTTCCAAGGATCCCGCCTCGACATGGTCCCTGTGCGACACCGCCATGAACCCACAGTCGGTGGCGCCAACCGTGGAGACTGCAGCGATAGTGCTGCCGCTGACGACGGACGCGGCGATCGGACCGATGGCTGAAGGCCAGGGCGTCGTGGTGTCGTTCGAGAAGCGTGACTGGCTGGTCACCAAAGAGGGTCGTCATGCCATCGACCTCGCCGACCGCGCCGTGGCTGCCGCGGTTGGGGTGCCGGTCACCGTGAAGACTTCCCCCATCTCTCAGGGGTTGTTCAACGCGATCAAGGACGCCGGCCCGTGGCAGCTGCCCCCGGTCGACAGGGCGGGTGAACCCAACACCAGTGGTTTGTCGCCAAATCTGGTTGTGGGCTCTGTGTTTCAGGCGCTGGTGGACAAGGAAATCCAAGACTATGTGGTGCTTTCCGATGGCGTCGCCAAAGTCAACACGATCACCGCTGCGGCGCTGCGCGCCGCGGACTCGCACGGTCTGGTGACCCCACCGATGATCGAGAGCAGCACGGTGTCCCGCATTCCAGAGCGCGTTTATCCTTCTCCGCTGCCGGGCGTCGCGTTGAACATTCTGGACCGGGCCGACGCCCCGGTGCTGTGTTGGACGTGGGCGAGGGCGGCCGGGGATCAGTCGGCCCAGACCGCGGTGCTGGCCGGCAGGCACCTGCCGCTGACACCGGACCTGCTCAATACCGGTGTGCGCCAGATAGCCGGCGGCCTGACTGTGTATATCCAAGGCGGGCAATATGTCCGGTTGCAAGCGCCCGACCCCAGGTATGGCGAAAGCTTGTATTACGTTGACCCGCAAGGCGTCCGATATGGTCTCGCCGACGAGGACACCGCGAAGGTGTTAGGACTGACAGATCCGAAGAAGGCGCCGTGGCAGGTGGTCAATCTGCTCGTCGACGGGCCCGTGCTGTCGAAGCAGGCCGCGCTGGTCGAGCATGACACGCTTCCCGCTGATCCCCGGCCGCGTCCCATCGAGTCGGGTCCCATCGAGTCGGGTCCCATCGGGTCGGGTCCCATCGAGTCGGGTGGTGGCCGGTGACCACCAGGAAGTTCACACCGACGATCCGACGAGGTCCACGGCTTACGCCAGGGGAGATCACGGTGGCGCCGCCAGACGATCTCGGCATCGAGATTCCCCCGTCGGGCCTTCAGAAAGCCCTGCCCTGGGTGATGGGTGGCGGGATGCTCGGCATGATCGCCATCATGCTGTTCACCGGCGTTCGGCAGCTGTCCCCGTACATGCTCATGATGCCGCTGATGATGATCATGGGGACTGTGGGTTTCATGGCCGGCGGTGGGCCTGGCGGCAAGAAGATTCCCGAAATCGACGAGGACCGCAAGGAGTACCTTCGTTACCTGGGGAACATCCGCAGCCGGGTCACCGACTCCGCCAATGCCCAGGTGGCGTTCTTCGCTTACCACGCTCCCCATCCCGACGACCTGCTCTCACTCGTCGGTTCCACCAGACAGTGGTCACGACCGGCCAACTCCGAGTTCTATGCGGCCACCCGGGTCGGAATCGGGTCGGAGCCCGCGGTCGACCGGCTGCTCAAGCCTGCGATCGGTGGCGAACTGTCGGGCCCGCAGACTGCCCCGCAAGCCCATCTGGAACCAGTCAGCCACATGTGGCTGACGAAGTTTCTGCGCACCCATGGACTTATCCACGACTGCCCGAAGCTGGTTGCGCTGCGAACATTTCCCACGATCGCTGTTGGTGGCGACCCTGCCGGTGCCGCTGCCCTGATGCGAGCCATCGTGTGCCACCTTGCGGTCTTCCACCCGCCGGATCTCTTGCAGATTCGGGTGCTTACCGATGATCCGGAGAACCCGGATTGGGAGTTTTTCAAGTGGCTACCCCATACGCAGAACAAGGCCGAGACCGACGAGGCGGGCTCGGCCCGGATGGTTTTCACCCGCACGGACGGCTTCTCCGACTTGGCGGGTCGGGGTCCGCATACGCCCGATGCTGTCCCCGGGGGCCCTTGGGTGGTCGTCGTGGATCTCACCGGTCAGGGGGCGGGGTTCCCGGTGGACGGTCGTGCGGGGGTGACGGTGCTGACCCTGGGCAATCACCGCGGTTCGGCCTACCGGCTCAAAGTGCATCCGGACGGGACAGCAGAGGACAAGCTGCCCAATCACGGATACCGCCTGCTGGTGACGAAGTGTGACGCAGTTTCGCCGAGCGAAGCCGGCCGGATCGCCAGAAAGCTTGCCGGATGGTCGATCACTGGCGCGATCATCGACAAGGGCACCCGGGTTCAGAAGAAGGTTGCCACCGAGTGGCACCAACTCGTCGGAGCAGAGGCCGTCGAGCAGGTAACCCCGGCCCGGTGGCGGATGTTCGTCGACACCGACCGCGACCGCCTACGGATACCGTTCGGTCACGAGCTGAAGACCGGCGACATCATGTACCTCGACATCAAGGAGGGAGCGGAATTCGGCGCCGGCCCGCACGGAATGCTCATCGGTACAACGGGCTCGGGCAAGTCGGAATTTCTTCGTACGCTGATTTTGTCGCTGGCGGCCACGCATCATCCGGATCAGGTCAATCTTCTGCTGACCGACTTCAAGGGTGGTTCGACATTCCTGGGAATGGAAAAACTGCCGCACACGGCAGCGGTGGTGACCAACATGGAGGAGGAGGCCGAACTCGTCAGCCGCATGGGCGAGGTGCTCATGGGCGAACTCGACCGCCGGCAGGCGATTCTGCGCCAAGCCGGTATGCAAGTGGGTGCGGCGGGCGCGTTGTCGGGCGTGGCCGAGTACGAGAAGCACCGTGAGCGCGGGGCGGATCTACCCCCACTGCCGACGTTGTTCGTCGTAGTCGATGAGTTCGCCGAGCTGCTGCAGAACCACCCGGACTTCATCTCACTTTTCGACAGGATCTGCCGCGTGGGTCGGTCGCTTCGCGTACATCTGTTGCTGGCGACGCAGTCGCTGAACACCGGTGGCGCGCGCATCGACAAGCTCGAGCCGAACCTCACCTATCGAATCGCGCTGCGCACCACAAGTTCAGCGGAATCCAAAGCGGTCATCGGCACCCCGGAAGCGCAGTACATCACCAACAAGGAAAGCGGCGTCGGATTCCTGCGGGTAGGTATGGAGGACCCCGTGAAATTCCAGACCGCCTATACGGGTAACAACTACGTGCCCAAGTCACTGACGCAGCCAGACGCGGGGCCGAACGATTCAAGGATCGCCGAGCTTGACGGCTTCCGAGTTCGGAAGTTCACGACCTCGGCCGTGTTCGACTCTGCAGGAGCGACAAGTGAGTGCTGACGCCGAGCCGCGGGTGCTGCGGGAGGTAGTCCTCGACCAACTCACCACCGGGGAGGTGCGTGCCTACCGAATGTGGTTGCCGCCTCTGGCGGATCCCTCGCCGGTGGACGAACTTATCAGGCGCGATCGACGCCAGCCGCTGCGGTTCAGCCTCGGAATCATGGACGAGCCTCGCCGTCACCGTCAGGAAGTATGGGGTGTCGACGTGTCCGCCGGTGGAGGAAACATCGCGATCGGCGGTGCGCCACAGAGTGGAAAGTCGACATTTCTGCAGACGATGATGCTCTCGGCTGCGATGACTCACAGCCCACGCGACGTGCAGTTCTACTGCATCGACTTCGGTGGTGGGGGGTTGATCTACCTCGAGGATCTTCCCCACGTCGGCGGGGTAGCCGCGCGCACCGATCCGGACAAAGTAAATCGGACTGTTGCTGAGATGAAAGCTGTTCTGCGGCAACGGGAAAAAGCGTTCAAAGAGTATCGTGTCGGTTCGATTTCAGATTATCGGCAGATGCGCCGGGATCCCGGTCACCCGGCTTCGCAGGACCGGTTCGGTGACGTTTTCCTCGTGATCGACGGCTGGCCCGCTTTCGTCGGTGAGTTTCCCGACCTCGAGCCGGTCGTGCAGGACGTGGCCAGCCAGGGCTTGGCGTTCGGGGTCCACACCGTGATCGCCACCCCCCGGTGGACGGAACTGAAGGCTAAGGTCCGCGACTACCTGCAGACCAAGATTGAGTTCCGGCTCGGTGATGTCAACGAGACCCAGATCGACCGGATGACTCGGGAGATCCCGCTCAACCGTCCAGGCCGGGCCATCTCGGCAGAAAAGCACCACCTGATGATCGGCGTCCCTCGACTCGACGGTATCGGCAGCGCCGAGAATCTTGTTGCCGCGATGTCGGCGGCCGTCGACCAGGTCGCCGCGGCCAACACCGACCTCGCGCCACAGGTGCGAGTGCTTCCCGAACGTATCCACCTGCGCGAGGTCGACCCGAACCCGCCTGGGCCGCAGTCCGATTACCGAACCCGCTGGACCGTCCCGGCGGGCATCCGGGAATCAGACCTCACGCCGGCTACCGCCGACATGGCAGTGATGCCGCACCTGCTGATCTTCGGCGCCGCCAAGTCCGGCAAGACCACCATTGCGCACGCCATATCCCGGGCGGTCTGCGCCCGCAACGACCCATCGCAGGTGCGGTTCATGCTCGCCGATTTCCGCTCCGGGCTGCTCGACGCGGTACCGCAAAGCCACCTGCTCGATGCGGGCGCCATCAATCGGAACATCAACTCATTGGAAGAGGCGATCAAGGCGCTCGCGGCCAACCTCGCCAAGAGGCTGCCGCCGTCAGACCTCACCGCGGCGCAATTGCGTTCCCGGTCGTGGTGGAGTGGTCCGGACATCGTGCTGCTGGTCGACGACTGGCACATGATTGTGGCCGCCAGCGGGGCGATCCCGCCCATGGCGCCGTTGGCTCCGCTGCTGCCGGCTGCGGCCGACATCGGCCTGCACGTCGTGCTCACCTGCCAGATGAGCCAGGCTCACAAGGCGACGATGGACCGGTTCGTGGGCCCGCTGTACGGGGCCGGGTCGCCCACCCTGTTCCTGTCCGGCGACAAGCAGGAGTTCCCGTCGAGCGAGATCCGGCTCAAGCGCAGGCCCCCCGGCCAGGGCTTCTTCGTCACCCCGGACGGCAAAGAAGTCATCCAGGCGGCTTACATCGAACCGCCCGCCGAGTAGCGGCGGGTGCAGAGGTTCGGCGCGTGACCGGCTGGAGTTCCGTTTCCGTGATCGAGGGTGGCACTGCTTCCGGCGCATCGAATTGAAAAACGATGACCAGCGCCCAGCTAATCGGCGGACAGAGTCGTCTGGTCAACGGGGCAATAGCCTGCGATTTGCCCCTCGTCCAGTAAATACTGACAAATGTTCATGGCCGAATCAGGGCTCTCCGGATCGATGGGATCGACGCCGCCCGCCACTTGCACGCTTGGGGCGGTTCCGGGGTTCGAAATGGGGAGGCACTCTCCAGACTTGTTGACCGTCATGCCGACCGCGCACTCGGCAGCCGGCACGCCCGTCCCTTGCTGTCTTGGGATGGTCCCGGGGTCCGAAACGGGGACACACTCTCCGGACTCGTTGACCGTCATGCCGTTCATGCACTCGGTGGTCGGTGCCGCACCGGCCGGTGCCGCGGCAACGGCCGGAATTGCTGACATCGTCAGGAAGACAGCCGCCATGACTGGCAATAACCGTCGTGGCCTGACGTTGCTGTGAACGGCACTTCGTTAGTTGCCCTTCCGCGAGTCACCGTCGGGAATAGCAAAGGAGTATTGCATCTGCATCCCTTTACCGGGCGGTATTCCGACTTTTCGTCGGGCCGCAAAAGTTGCCGTCAATTGATGTCGGGCTGAATCGGCGAGTTCGCGTCCCGGGCATGACTAAGGCTGGCTGAAACCCCAGTCCAGAAGCGCGCGGCCCTCGTCCCACAGGTCGTCGCTGCCGTACATCATCACGGCGATCAGCCGCTTGCCGTCGCGCTGGGCCATGGCGACGTAGGTTTCCTGGGCGAGGTTGGTGTAGCCGGTCTTGCCGCCGATGAAGCCCGGATAGTCGGGCAGCAGGTGATCGTGGCTGGCGATCTGCTTCGCCCCACCCTTCCCGTCCGGAAAGACAGCCGTGGACTGGTGGATGATCTGGGTGAACAGCGGGTAGTTCAGCGCCGCACGGTAAATCATCGCCAGGTCATAGGGAGTGGTCACCGACTCCCAGCCAGGTCCGTCCAGGCCCGATGGCGAACCAGCCCGGGTGGAGCGCGCACCGACCTGCGCGGCCTTGAGGTTCATCTTCTGAACCGCCACCGCAGGCCCGCCGAGCATCTCGCCGAGCAGGTTCGCGGCGTCGTTTCCGGACACCATCAGCAGCGCGTCGAGCAGTTGGCGGGTGGTGTAGATCGCGCCGGGAACCAATCCCACACAGGAGCACTCGACGTCGGTACTCGACGGCGTTGCCCGCACCGCAATCGCCGGGTTGAGCTGGTCGAGCACCACCATTGCCAGTAACGCCTTGATGGTGCTTGCTGGGGCGTACTGGCCGTACAGGTCCGTGCCGCCGAGAACGCGGCCGCTGATCGTGTCGGCCACCAACCAGGCCCGCGCGGGACCTGCCGGCGGGGCGAGGGCGGCGGGTTGCGGGTCCGGTTCGGCGGCGGCGACCGGCGGCGGGGCCAGTGCTACGGCGGCGGTGACGACAGCGCCGGCGTAATGCAGCCATCGAGACATCAGGGCCATGGTCGCTGAGGTTAGCCGGGCCAGACCGCGGTATGGGTTCGATGCGGTCTCTGATTGGTAGCGGAACGTCCGCCGGGCCCGGCTTTGGTTCACAATGATCGGCATTGATGCCCCGGTGATTGTCCTGATCGTCGTGGCCGCGGTGTTCCTCGCGGCCGCGCTCGCCGTTCGTGGCCGCGTCGGGCTGGTTCTGCTCTCAGCCGGGTTGTTCACCCTCTTGGCGGCCCTGGCGGTGGGGATCAACTCCGCGTCGATGTCCGGGCTCGACACCTCCGTTGCGATCTGGTTCGACGACCACCGGACCCGCAGGCGCGACCTGGAGGCCGTTGGAATCTTCGGCTACATCGGTCGGCCGATTCACGTCCTGATTCCAGCGTTGGTGTTGGGGACGTTGCTCTCGTTGCGGGTCCGTTCGGTCCTGCCGGTTGCGTGCGTGACCGGGGGAGTCGGAATCGGGGTTGTCGTCGAGGGAACGCTGAAGGCCGTGATCGGCCGCACCGCGACAACCGGACCCTTGGTGGACTACCCGCACTCATACCCGTCCGGGCATGTCACGGGCACCTCGGCGCTCTTGGGAATGATCGCCATCTGTCTCGGTGTGGGACGCAGCCGCCGGGTGAAACTGACGGTGTCGGCGCTGGCGGTGGCCGGAGTCGTGTGCGTCGCCTTCCTGGCGCTGTACACCGGCGCCCACACCTTCACCGACGTCATCGGCGGCATGTTCTTGGGCGGGGCGATCTGCGCGTTGGGAGCCGCGCTCCTGGGTGGCTCCGGGCCCGCGGCGGCGAATCGTCCACGATCCGTGGCAGCGCGGGAGTGACCGCTACAGCGTCCCGATGCTCTCTGAGCTGTTCTGGGCGAAGCCCCAGTCCAGCAGCGTGGCAGCCTGGTCCCAATAGGTGGGTCCGCCATCGCGGACCAATCCGTACATCATGGCGATGACCAGGCGGCGGCCGTCGCGTTCGGCGGCGCCGACGAACGTCTTGCGGGCAGCGTTGGTATAGCCGGTTTTACCGCCGATCGCGCCCGGATAGCGGACCAGCAGTTCGTCCTGATTGATCAGCGGCCGCTCTCCGCTGTCGGTCGGGAACATCGCCGACGGCATCGCGGTGATCTGGGCGAAGACCGGGTTGGTCATCGCGGTGCGGAAGATGACCGCCAGGTCATGCGGTGACGTCCAGCCGGGGCCCCCCGGACCGTCCAGGCCGGACGGGCTGGTGGCATGGGTGTCGTAGGCGCCGATCGAGGCCGCCTTGGCATTCATCTTGTCGACGGCGATGTCGTACCCGCCGAGCATTCCGGCCAGGGCATTGGCGGCGTCGTTTCCGGATACCAGCAGGGTTGCCTCGAGTAGCTGCTGTGCGGTGTAACTGTGGCCGGGTTTGAGGCCGGCGCAGTTGCACTCCACATAGGTGTCGCTGACTTTCGCGACCGTCGTGGAGTTCAGACTCACTTCGTCGAGAGCGGTGAGCGCCAAAAGAGTTTTGATGGTGCTGGCCGGGGGATGTGCCGCGTACATGTCGCGACCGGCCAGAACCTGGCCCGTGTCCATGTCCGCGACGATCCAGGCCGGTGCGGGGCCGTCCGGGATGGTGGCCGAGCCTGCTGGCTGGACGCTGGGTTCGGCAACCGCCGGGGAACTGACACCGACAACGGCGGTGCTGAGAAGGAGAGACGTTGCGAGGGCGGTCACGAGCCTGGACATAGGCAAAGAGACTAACCAATGGGCTGGAACCGGAGGGTGTTGAATCTATAGACATGCTGAGCCTGGCGGAGATTTCCGACCGTCTTGAGATCCAGCAGTTGCTGGTGGACTACGCGACTGCGATCGATCAGCGGCGCTTCGATAACCTCGACCGGGTCTTCACCCCCGACGCCTACATCGACTACCGCGCGATGGGCGGGATCGACGGAATCTTCCCGCAGGTGAAGGCCTGGCTGGCCGAGGTTTTGCCACACTTTCCTGCATATGCCCATCTGATCGGCAACATCGACCTGCGACTGGCCGGTGACACCGCCTCCGGCCGGACGATGTGCTTCAACCCTCTCAAGATCGGCCCCACGAAGATCGTCGAGGACGGACCCGCCGAGACCCAGGTCCTGTTCTGTGCACTGTGGTACGACGACGAATTCCTCCGGACCGACGACGGGTGGCGCATCTCCCGACGGGTGGAGGCCAAGTGCATGGACAAACTGCTGTAGTTCGCCGATTTCCGGCTTGGTTGCCGAATCTGGCACAATCGACGGCTGGCCACGCGAGGCAAAACCGGATTCCGGCATCCCGCCGGTGATCGCTGAATTGCAGCGTGCGACACAGGAGAAGTTCATTCATGGCTGTCAAGATCAAGCTCACCCGGCTTGGCAAGATCCGCAATCCCCAGTACCGCATCGCCATCGCTGACGCACGCTCCCGTCGGGACGGTCGCGCGATCGAGATCATCGGCCGCTACCACCCCAAGGAGGAGCCGAGCCTGATCGAGGTGGACTCCGAGCGTGCGCAGTACTGGCTCGGGGTCGGCGCTCAGCCCACCGAGCCAGTCCTCAAGCTGCTCAAGATCACCGGTGACTGGCAGAAGTTCAAGGGCCTGCCCGGTGCTGAGGGCACGCTGAAGGTAAAGCCCCCGAAGCCGACCAAGCTCGAGCTTTTCAACGCCGCCCTGGCCGCTGCCGACGGCGCGCCCTCCGGTGAGGCGACGCAGCTGAAGAAGAAGAAGGCCCCGGCCAAGAAGGCCGAAGAGAAGGCTGACGCCGAGGCTGCTGACGCGCCTGCCGAAGCTGCCGCAGAGTCCGCTGAGCCGGCCGCAGAATGAGTTCGGTCGTCGTCGACGCCGTGGAGCATCTGGTCCGCGGGATCGTCGACAACCCCGACGACGTTCGTGTCGATCTCGTGACCAATCGGCGCGGACGCACCGTCGAGGTGCATGTGAATCCCGATGACCTGGGCAAGGTCATCGGCCGCGGCGGCCGTACCGCCACCGCGCTGCGGACCCTGGTCGCCGGTATCGGCGGCCGCGGGATCCGGGTCGACGTGGTGGACACCGACCAGTAGCGCCGGCTGACCGGTATGGAGCTCGTGGTCGGGCGGGTCATCAAACCCCACGGCATTACTGGGGAACTCGTTGTCGACATCCGTACCGATGACCCTGAGGAGCGGTTCGCACCCGGAAACAGGCTCCGGCTCAAACCTTCCCGCGGTGAAGGGCGGCCCCGCGAGATCGAAGTCGAGTCGGCCCGTCCGCATAGCGGACGTCTGCTGGTCCGGCTGGTCGGTGTGACTGACCGGTCCGGGGCAGACGCGTTGCGCGGCAACCTGTTTGTCGTCGACTCGACCGCCCTGCCGCCGTTGGACGACCCCGACGAGTTCTACGATCACGAACTCGAAGGCATGACCGCGCGCACGGTGGACGGCAGCGAAATCGGGACCGTGGCCGAAGTGCTGCATACCGCGGCCGGCGAATTGCTTTCGGTGCGTACCGCTGCCGGCGCCGAGATCCTGGTGCCCTTCGTCACCTCGATCGTGCCGTCGGTGTCGCGGGCCGAACGTGTGGTTCAGATCGACCCGCCGGAAGGCCTGCTGGACTTGGAGTCCTGACGTGCGCATCGACGTCATCACGATCTTCCCCGACTATCTGCAGCCGATCCGGCAGTCCCTGCCCGGCAAGGCGATTGAGTCGGGCGTCGTCGACTTCGCCGTACATGATCTGCGGCGGTGGACTCACGACGTGCACCACTCGGTGGATGACGCCCCGTACGGCGGTGGACCGGGAATGGTGATGAAGGCCCCGGTCTGGGGTGAGGCCCTCGACGAAATCTGCACGCCGCAAAGCGTTTTGGTAGTCCCCACTCCCGCCGGCCGGCTATTCACCCAGGTCACCGCCCAGCAGTGGGCAGCCGAACAGCACCTGGTCTTCGCCTGCGGTCGGTACGAGGGCATTGACCATCGCGTCGTTGAACACGCTGCCACCCGTATGCGCGTCGAGGAAGTCTCCATCGGCGACTACGTGTTGGCCGGAGGAGAGGCCGCCGCGCTTGTGATGATCGAGGCGGTGGTTCGGTTGATACCCAACGTTCTGGGCAATCCGCTCTCCAACCAGGACGATTCACATGCGCCCGAACAGGACGGCCTGTTGGAGGGGCCCAGTTACACGCGCCCTCCGGTGTGGCGAGGTCTGGGGGTTCCTCAGGTGCTGCTGTCCGGTGATCATGCGAAAGTCGCGGCCTGGCGGCGCGCGCAATCTCTGGAACGAACACAGGAACGTCGCCCGGACCTGTTGCCGGAGTAGGGGTAAAACGACCCCCGGCTTCCCCGCCTAAATGCGCCCGCCGGGAAAGATCTCCTTCACCGTGGCGGTAATGGTGTTGCGTGCGGTGACATCGTCAACCGGCTGCATCGATCCGATGGCGATAACGTACCGCCGATCGCTGCCCACGGCTCCGGTGGACATGTGCAACCAATTGTTGCCGTTCCAGCAGCACATCCAACCTTGTTTCACCGCAACGGGTTCGGCGAACAACCCATCGGGAATGCCGAACCGCTGGGGGTAGCCGTCGACGCCGACGGGCTTGGAGGCGGCCAGGTTCGACACGATCAGGTTGGCGGCCTGTGCAGGCAGGCCTCCGGTTCCATCGAGGAGTTTGGCGTAGTAGTGCACCAGATCGTCGGTGGTGCTCATGGTGTTCCACCAGTTGCCGTCGTAGGGGGCGGTGGTCTTGGTCAGTCCGTACCGTGCGGCAACCCGGTCGACGACGGCGTTTCCGCCACCGCGGACCCAGAAATCGTCGGCCGCAAAGTCGTCGGAGGACTGCAGCATCACCTCGAGGGCCTGCTGGTCCTGGGCGCTCAGTGGCGCCTTCCGCTGTGCGGACTGCATTAGCAGGTCGTCGGCGATGAAAAGCTTGGCCACCGAAGCGATGGGGAAGGGCGCTTGGTCTCCGGTGGAGACCTGCTTGCCGGTACGGCGGTCGAGCAGCGTGAAGCTGACGTCGGCGCCGCTGGCCTGGGCGTCAGAGATTGCCTTGCGGGCCGCGGCTTCCAGTTTGGCCGTCGTTTCCGGCACTGCGGGCGCCGCCAGCGGGCCCGGTGCCGCCGGGGGGCCGGCTGTCTTCGTTCGGGGCGTGACCACCACCGCCTGGGGAACTCCGTCGGGGCCGGCTACCAGGAGGGTGACCGGCCGGGAGTGGTCGGCGGGTTGGTTCATCAGCTGTCCGGCCGCCGCGCCGATGAGCAACCCGGCCGAAGCCGCGGAGGCAGCGACGGCAAGCGTGGACGGTCGACGTCGCATGGTCCTCTCCTCGGGTCGGTGGCAACGGACGAGATGTTGCTGAAGGGCGGGTATTCAGTGGACGTCGCGAGTGAGCCGACCTTCGCAAATGCCCAGGAATTAGGGTATCTGAACTCTTTGTACCGCACGTAAATCCCGCGAAGCGGGAGGTTCCCGGTGTCGGCGGGTCCGCCTGCGGGGTTCGGTGCGATTTCGCCGTCGAGGCCTGAATCTGGCACAATTGAGCAGTTCCCGCGCGGGCCTGGTTCGGCCTGCTGCGAAAACCACCCCGTTGACCACCGGCTCGGTGTTGTCAGGGCCCACGCGCCCGGCCGACCGCAGCCCGACCGCAAGGATATGGCCAGATGAACACGCTGGACTTCGTCGACCAGGCGTCGCTACGCGACGACATTCCCACTTTCGGCCCTGGTGACACCATCAACGTTCACGTCAAGGTCATCGAAGGCAACAAGCAGCGCATCCAGGTCTTCAAGGGCGTGGTGTTGCGCCGTTCCGGCGGCGGTATCCGGGAGACCTTCACCGTCCGTAAGGAAAGCTACGGCGTCGGCGTCGAGCGCACCTTCCCGGTGCACTCGCCCAACATTGACCACATCGAGGTCGTTACCCGCGGCGATGTGCGCCGCGCCAAGCTCTACTACTTGCGTGCTCTGCGTGGCAAAAAGGCCAAGATCAAGGAAAAGCGCTGAGCTTCGACACCGATTCGGCCGTGGGTGCCGGGATTTGGTCGCGGCGGATGACTACGCTGATCCCGTGGCTGATCGCGTGACCGATACCCCTGACCCGGCCGATTCGACACCGGAGGGCCCACCAGCGGAGGCGTCCGAGGAACCGGCGAAGGGCTCGAAGAAGTCGGCGCTGCGTGAGGGCGCGATCCTGGTCGGGACCGCCCTGATCCTCTATTACGTGATGTTGACGTTCATCGCGCGCCCGTATCTGATTCCTTCGGAGTCGATGGAGCCCACCTTGCACGGTTGCAAGGGCTGTGTCGGTGACCGGATCATGGTCGACAAGCTCACCTACCGGTTCAGCAAACCGGAACCCGGAGACGTCATCGTCTTCAAGGGCCCACCTAACTGGAGCCTCGGCTACAAGTCGATTCGCTCGCACAACCCGGCCATTCGGACGGTGCAGAATGCGTTGTCCTTCATCGGATTCGTTCCACCGGACGAGAACGACTTGGTCAAGCGCGTGATCGCGGTGGGTGGTCAGACGGTGGAGTGCCGGGCCGACACCGGTCTGACGGTGGACGGCAAGCCGCTCAATGAGCCCTACCTCGATGCGGCGACGATGATGGCCGACCCGGTGATCTACCCCTGCCTGGGCAACGAGTTCGGTCCGGTGAAGGTGCCCGATGGCCGACTCTGGGTCATGGGCGACAACCGCACTCATTCGGCGGACTCTCGCGCGCACTGCACCAGCACACCGGCTGAGGCGCAGAAGGGCATCTTGTGCACCGGTAATCCCGACTCAGGCACGGTGCCCGTCAGCGATGTGATCGGAAAGGCCCGTTTCATCGCATGGCCGCCGTCGCGGTGGGGCGGTGTGTCCTCGGTGGACCCGCAGCAGGGCTGATATGCCCCCCAACAAGACCGGCTTGGCGACTTGGCCTCCGCGCACCGTCATCCGGCGGTCGTCGGGGCTGCGGACCCTGGAATCGGCGCTGTATCGCAGCGGTTTGGGCCCGGTGGCCGGCGTCGACGAGGTTGGCCGCGGCGCCTGTGCGGGGCCGCTGGTGGTCGCTGCCTGCGTCCTGGGGCCCAATCGCCTGGAGAGTCTTGCTGCCCTCGATGACTCCAAAAAGCTCACCGCCAAGGCTCGCGAGGTGCTCTTCCCCCTGATCCGCCGCTATGCGTTGGCTTATCACGTGGTATTCATCCCGGCTGCTGAAGTGGACGTGCGTGGTGTGCATGCGGCGAACATCGAGGGCATGCGCCGCGCGGTCGCGGGGTTGTCGGTGCGACCCGGTTATGTGCTCTCCGATGGGTTCCGGGTGCCCGGTCTGCCCGTACCGTCGCTGCCGGTGATCGGTGGTGACGCCGCAGCGGCATGCATCGCGGCGGCCAGCGTGCTGGCCAAAGTGAGCCGAGACCGGCTGATGGTGTCGATGGACTCCGATCATCCCGGTTACGGATTCGCCGAGCACAAGGGCTACAGCACACCCTCGCATGCAACGGCCTTGGCCGAACGCGGGCCATGCAGCCAGCACCGGCAGTCGTTCATCAACGTCCGGCGGGCCGGTGGTGCTCTGGTGGCGGAGTTCGCGGTGGGTCAAGATGGAAGCACGTCGTTTGAGACGGCCAGGACAGAAGGACAGCTGAGCTGATGAGCGCTGAGGATCTCGAGAAGTACGAAACCGAGATGGAGCTGTCCCTGTATCGCGAGTACAAGGACATCGTCGGGCAGTTCAGCTACGTCGTTGAAACCGAACGTCGCTTCTACCTGGCCAACAGCGTCGAGTTGGTGCCGCGAAACACCGATTCCGAGGTGTACTTCGAATTGCGGTTGGCCGACGCGTGGGTGTGGGACATGTATCGTCCCGCCCGCTTCGTCAAGCAGGTTCGGGTGATCACCTTCAAGGACGTCAACATCGAAGAGGTCGAAAAGCCGGAGTTGCGGCTACCGGAGTAGTGAGGTCGGCGCAGTCCGTGGTTGCTTAGCGGCCTGAGGATAACCGGGCCACTGGGGATAACCGGGCCTCCAGTGCGGTTTCAGGAACTATCGTGTCGTCCGCGTCGCCGACGCTGGTGCCATGACGACATCGGCGCCGCTGACACCCAACCAACTCGGTGCGTTGGGGGAGCAGGTGGCTGTCGAGTATCTGGTCGGCCTCGGGTTGCACATCGCACAACGCAATTGGCGTTGTCGGTATGGAGAATTGGACATCATCGCTGTCGAGGGCGATGGCCGGCAGGGTGGCACTGCGGTTTTTGTGGAGGTCAAGACCCGCTCAGGTGACGGGTTCGGGGGACTCGAGCAGGCGGTGACGCCCCAGAAAGTTCGCCGCATCCGACGGTTGGCGGGTATCTGGCTGTCCGGCCAGGACGCCGTCTGGTCGCACGTCCGCATCGACGTCATCGGTGTGCGGATCGGCGGCCGGCGCACGCCCGAGGTGATGCATCTGCGTGGTGTGGGCTGATGGCATCGGGTAGGTGGGTGGGTGGGCTGATGGCACCGGTTGGGTGGTTGGTCTAGTGGCACTGGGGCGTGCGTTCTCCGTCGCAGTGCGCGGCCTCGATGGCGAGATCGTCGAGATCGAGGCGGATATCACCTCAGGCCTGCCGGGGGTGCACCTGGTCGGACTTCCCGACGCTGCATTGCAGGAGTCCCGCGACCGAGTCCGGGCGGCGATCACCAATTGCGGAAACACGTGGCCGATGTCGCGGCTGACACTGGCGCTGTCCCCCGCCACGCTGCCCAAGACCGGCTCGCTGTACGACATCGCGCTCGCAGCCGCCGTGCTGTCGGCCAGCCGCAAGAACCCGTGGCATCGCTTGGAGAAGACCGTTCTGCTCGGCGAATTGGCCCTGGACGGACGCATCCGCCCCGTGAACGGTGTGCTGCCCGCGGTGCTGGCCGCCAAACGCCGCGGGTGGCCGGCCGTCGTCGTCCCGGTGGGCAACCTTGCTGAGGCAAGTCTGGTCGACGGCATCGAGGTGCTGGGCGCCCGGACATTGCGCCTTCTGCAGCAATGGCTTCAGACCGGTACCGGTTTGGAGGCGCGGGTCGACGGTTCGCCCCCGGAGAACGACGCAGTCGCCGATCTCGCCGACGTCATCGGGCAGACCCAGGCCCGCTACGCCGTTGAGGTGGCCGCGGCCGGTGGTCACCATCTCATGCTGACGGGCCCGCCCGGTGTCGGGAAAACTATGTTGGCACAACGGCTCCCGGGCCTGCTGCCCGATCTCACCGAGGACGAGGCGTTGGAGGTGACGGCCATCCACTCGGTGGCCGGCCTGCTGTCCAGGCGCATGCCGCTGATAGTCCGCCCGCCCTTCATCGCCCCGCACCACTCCTCCAGCGTTGCAGCGCTGGTCGGAGGCGGATCGGGTCTGGCCCGGCCCGGCGCGATCAGCCGTGCGCACCGCGGCGTGTTGTTCCTCGACGAGTGTGCCGAGATCCGGCTCAGCGCACTTGAGGCCTTGCGAACGCCGTTGGAGGACGGCGAGATTCGTCTTGCTCGCCGGGACGGAGTGGCGCGTTACCCGGCCCGCTGTCAGCTCGTCCTGGCCGCGAACCCCTGCCCGTGTGCCCGGACCAATCCGGAGGACTGCATCTGCTCCTCGCTGCAGAAGCGGCGCTATCTCGGCAAGCTGTCCGGTCCACTGCTTGACCGGGTGGACCTGCGGGTGCAGATGCACACCGTGCGGGCCGGCGCCTTTACCCCCGAGCCGTCGGAGGGCAGTGGGCAGGTCCGATCCCGGGTCGCCCAGGCTCGCGGCGCCGCCGCCGAACGTTGGCGGCCCTACGGATTCTTAACCAACGTCGAGGTAACCGGGGCGGTACTTCGTCGACGATTTCGGCTACCGGCCGAGGTCATGTCTCCATTGAAGGCTTCGTTGGAACGCGGCCTGATCAGTATCCGGGGCCTGGACAGGTCGCTACGGGTGGCGTGGACCCTGGCCGACCTGGCTGGACGGACGAGTCCGGGTGTTGACGACGTCTCGGTGGCCCTCAGCTTCCGGCAAGGGGAGGTAACGCCATGACCACACGGCAGACGCGGGCCTGGGCCTATCTCTCCCGGGTGGCCGAACCGCCCTGTCGTCAACTAGCCGATCTGGTGGATCAAGTGGGTCCGGTTGAGGCAGCCGAACGGGTCCGGGTGGGCGCGGTCGAGGCGAGTCTGGCGCAACGCACCGAGGCGCGCCGAGAAATCGACAGTGCCGCAGAGGATCTGGATCTGTTACACAGTCGGGGTGGGCGACTGGTCACCGCTGACGACGAGGAGTGGCCGGGCCTGGCATTCGCCGCATTCGGCGGCAGTTCCTTCGGTGGCCAACCCGTGCGGGACAAGGCCGAGGGACATGCTCCCCTGGCGCTGTGGGTGATCGGCAACGCCAGCCTCGATGAGGTTTCAGAGCGTGCTGCGGCGATCGTGGGGACCCGGGCGTCGACCGCATACGGCGAGCACGTGGCAGGTGATCTGGCAGCCGGCTTAGCTGAGCATGAAGTGGCCGTCGTGTCCGGCGGCGCGATTGTTCTCTAGCGTGTCGGTCCGTTGTTGATGACATGGTTGTCGTTATCGTCCAGCCGTGCGAACAGCGCTTTTGCCGGGACAGTGGCTGGTTTTCGCCTATGAACCGCACCTTGTGCGGGATATTGGC
>JAGQTV010000049.1 GCA_020438845.1 Mycobacterium sp.
ACGAAATCCACGCCCAACACGAAAAACAACGCACCTACAAAAGCCGCCACCAACACTCCCCCGAAAAATTCCACCTCGACCCCGACCGCATCCGCCACGACCTAGGGTTCGTCTACGACGCCTACGAGCTCCCAGATAAGGTCGCGCAGACGCAACCTGAGACGGAAAAATAGGAGAAGCAGTGGGCCTCTCGAGTTCCATCGGTCGTATCGGCGGACTGGCAGCGGCCCTGGGGGTCGGCGCAACGGTCTTCGCGGCCCCAGGCGTTGCATGGGCAGACGCCGATACCTCCTCGTCTGATTCTTCGCGTTCGTCCGGCGATGCGGCGGGCTCGGTTTCGAGGCAAGCGGGCTCGTCTTCAGGTCCGTCGTCGAGGTCGCACGCGGGTTCTCGCATGCCTTCGAGAACAGCAGCGTCAGTCGGTGGCGCACAGTCAAACCGCACCCCGTCGGCCTCGAGGACCGCGAACGGTGGCGGGGGCACTGCCGGGTCCGATGGAGTACCGGCAAAGCAGAGGTCAGTATTGCGATCCGGCTCGCCGGTGCCGCGTCTCAATCCGAGTCGGGCGACAACAGTGATCCCCGATTCGGCGGCCAGCCCAATCGAGTTGCCGGTATTTTCAGCCACCAGCGCATCGACGGCCCCCGCCGCAGCGTCGAGCTTGTCCCCCGTGACGGTGTTGGGCGCTACAGCGTCGGCCACGACGAACCCCGTCATTCCTGCCCACAGTCTCGCGACCGCCATCGCGACGGCGGCAAACAACATCTCCAGCACCGTTGGAACCGTCGCCGCTCACATCTTGGATCTCTTCTCCAGCAATTCGCCGCTGGCGCTGTTTGCGGCCGCGCGCCGACAACTCCCCGGCGCCGCTTCCGTAGCAAGCCAGACCGCCGCCGAAGCCAGTCCGGTTCTGGTGCTGAACGGCTACAACGTGGTTCCCACCACCACGGTGGACGTCCTCTCGTTCTATGGGATGTATACCCACTGGCCCAGTTTCGGCGGTGTCGTCCAGGGGACGCAGACGTTCGACCTCGTCGATCCAGCCACCGGCCAGCCGGTCGGATCTTTCAACGCCTTGGTCGGGTATCACAATTCATTCTTCGGTGGCAGCTTCGAGGAAATCGTCGTCACTGAAGTCCTCTCCGGTACTGAGGGAGCCAACGCCGGCGAGACCCCGCCGGTCGGCTCGGTGATCAGCGCGGTGGGAAATCTGCGGTTCCAGACCGTGTACTCCGCCATGCCCACGCAAACCGGATACGCCGTCGCGTACAAACTCATCACGCCGTTCGGGACCATCCCACTTCCCGCCTTCTACAACGCGGCCAAGAACCTGACCGATGACGGCTTGACCAACAAGCCGATGGCCGTTGGGGAAGGCTTCTACATCGCCCCCGAAACCCCGTCCACCCAGACGCTCATGTCTGCAAGCGGTTTCCCCCCGTATTTCACGGCCATCCAGGGAAGCCAGACGTTCAGCATGTACGACAAGAACAACAATCCGGTCGGTAGCTTCGAAGGCTTCGTCACGTCGACCTCAGATATTGCCGGCATCTACACCAAGGCCATCCTTGTCACCGCGAACGACGGGGGACCCGACGTCGGCACCGGGGTCGGGCAGGTGCCGCCGGTGGGCTCGGTTTACAACGTCGTCTATTTCTGGAACGACAACACCTACATCCTCTACACCTCGAAGCCTGCGTCGCCCAAAGACGTGGTCCAAACGAAATTCGTCTCCCCACTCGGGGTTACCCACCTGATATCGACACTCAACGCATCGTCCCCGCCACCCATCAAGTCACTGAAGGTTCCCGGCGGATACACCTTCGTTCCGGTCTCGGAACTGCAGCCCATTGGGGTCAACGGTCTGCCGCCGCGCGAAGTGATCATTCAGGGGTACCAGCAGTACGACGTCTACGACTCGACGGGGACGAAGATCGGAAGCTTCGACGCTGACGTGAGCCGCCAGTGGGACAACCTGGGTGCCCACACCGAGGCACTCCTCGTCACCAAGGTCACGGAGGGCTCCCCCGGAGTCACCGCTGGGGCCATTCCGCCAGTCGGATCAGTCTTCAACTTCAATTACCTGGGCATTCCAGGTTTCTCTGGCTTCAACTCCGCCATGCCGGGACCGCAGGGCGATTTGATCGCGAACGTGATCGTGACCCCGTTCAACCTCCTTTCGCCGAATTCCGGCTTCATCCCACTATGGACGCCCTATGACGCAGCCAAAGGTCTGGCGGATTACACCTACGTCAATCCCTGGTCCTGAACCGATCGGCGCATAGAGAGAGGTCAGCCATGCAATCAGTCAAGGGGTTGAACGTACTTGTTACCGGGGCGGCAATGGGTCTTGGCAAGCTGTTCGCCACCAATGCCGTCAAGGAGGGGGCGGCGGCGGTGGTGCTGTGGGACGTCAATGAGGACGCGTTAAAGGAGACAACAGCCGCCCTCGAAGGTCTCGGCGCCACAATCCACCACGAGACCGTTGACGTCACCTCCGAGACCGGCGTGGCCGAAGCCGCCGAGCGAGCCCGTGCCAACGCCGGCACGATTCACGTGCTCTTCAACAACGCCGGAATCATCCGAGGCAACGGCTATTTCTGGGAGAGCAAGCCGAGCGACTTCGTGCAGACCATGGAAGTCAATTCAATCGGCTTGATGTTGGTGGCCCGGGAGTTCCTGCCAGCGATGATCGAATCCGGCCTGCAGTGTCGGGTTGTCAACATCGCATCCTCCGCTGGGCTGAACGCAATTCCCCGCATGGCCGCCTACGCCGCCTCCAAATGGGCGGCAATCGGTTTCTCCGATTCGGTACGCCTGGAACTCGAGCAGGCTGGACACCATCGGGTCAGGGTGACCACCGTGTGCCCGACGTACATCAACACCGGCATGTTCGAAGGGGCCAAGGGGATTCTCTTCACCCCGATGCTCAAACAGGAGGACGTCGTCGACCAGACCTGGAAGGCAATGCTGGCGGGGGGTCCGTTCGTCGTTATCCCTTGGACATCCCGACTGAACAAAGTGCTCACCGGAGTGCTGCCGGTCCGGCTTCGCGATATCTATCTCCGTCGCGCCGGCGTCTACAACTCCATGGATCAGTTCACCGGGCACTAGCTAGTACGAACCGGCCACCGCGGGTTGTCACACACACCATCTAATATCGAATGCATGTTCGAATTAATGGATGTCGATCCGGGAGCGGATGAATCGGCGCTGGTGGCAGGTATTGCGGCGATGGAGCGGTTCAAGGCGGCCGCGGCTGCCCGGCAGGCCCGTCTGACGGTGGCGTTGGAGCGGTCGCGGCGGCAGGCGGAGGAGGCTGCC
>JAGQTV010000050.1 GCA_020438845.1 Mycobacterium sp.
AACACCAGCAGGCTCATGCACCGCCTCGACCGCACACCCCCAGTGGAGTTCGAGGCCCGCTACTACACTCAGCAAGCAGCCACCAAGACGGAGGCACACCAGTAACCGAGTGTGCATGAAAGCCGGGATGCTTCTATATGTTGTCAAGCAGCGGTCGGGGTTGGGTGCGCTGCGGCCAGGGTTCGGTAGATCCGCCTTGTGATGTAGCGCTTGAGGGATCGCATGATCTCTTTGGCGGTGCGGCCCTCGGCCCGTCTGCGGGCGACGTAGGCACGGGTCTCGGGGTGGGTGAGCATCCGGACGATCACCACGGTCGTCAGCGCCCGGTTGAGTCGCCGATCACCACCGCGATTGAGCCGGTAGCGCACCGTGTTGCCTGATGAGGCCGGTATCGGGCAGGTGCCGGCCAGGGTGGCGAACGCCGCTTCCGAACGGACTCGCCCGGGGTGCGACCAGGCGGTCAACACCGTTGCCGCGACGACCGATCCAACACCGGGCAACTTGCACAGCTCGGGCGCGGTCTGCTCGACCAGGACGTCGAGGGCCTTGCGGTTATCGGCCAGTTCGCCGTCCAGAGCGACGATGCGTTTGGCCATCCGGACCGCTTCCTGTCGGCAGGTCGCGGCGACCGGATCCTCCTGCCGGCCGTGCCAGGAAGCGATGACCTTGAACTGGCTGTGCGCCAACGCTTTACGAACATCGACCCCCAGATCGACCGTGCGCAGCAAAGCGGTAAGCGCATTGATCACGCGGGTACGCTCGGCGGTCATCTGCTCGCGGGCCACGACCAGCACGCGCAGTGCCACCCGCTGGCCCTCAGCGCGCGGCCGGCGCAGCCGCGAAGAATCGACGCCCAACACCGAGCGGGCAATCCGAACGGCGTCCAACGCATCGGTCTTGCCGATACCGCGCCGCTGCCCGGGCGGCATAGTTGCTGGCTCGGCCACCATGAGCCCATCCCTGCTCGCGCAGCGGGCGATAGCAGCCCCGTAGGAACCGACCCCCTCGATGACCACCAGCGCCGGCTGGTCGAGGACCTTGCGGTGAATCCAGCCCACCGCACGATCACACCCCGCGGGAGAGTTCGGAAACACCGCCTGATCAACAACACCGCCAGTCGCGGCGCCGACCAGGGCTAATGAATGGGTGGCGGCATGGGTATCCACCCCGATGACAAACGCGTACTGCTCTGCGACGATAGCCATGGCGACGTGAGTTCCTTCCTGTAGACGACGTCGTTGGCGGCGTCAGCCCGGAAGCGAGCACTACGGGGCAGGCCTGTAACGGGCCACGACTCGCGGCAACGAGTCGGGCAGGCTTCTAATCAAGCCACCGAAGCAAGACCGGCCCGGCGCCGCCGCCCCCGCCAGGTGGACAGATCCCGGGAAGAGCACCCCTCGCGGGGGCCGGGCGATTCACGAGTCACACCCAACAAAGACGGCGACACCGATCCTGCCAGCCAGCACCGGGCCAGCCACCAAAAGACTTACAGGTGGTTCAATCAGCTCAGGGCCAGCCCCCCCAGAGAATTGCGGCCACTCAGCGCTCGGCATGGTCGGCCCGTGGAGTTCGAGAACCGGATCACTCAGACGGCACAAGCCGCCTGACCCTGTGTCCACCATCAGGGGTCAACCCCAGGTCAGGTAGTCTGGGCGCCATGCTAGATGTCGGTGCACATTGGGGTACATCACTGGCATCTTTTCTCGCAGCCGGATGGACAGGCCACGCTTTCGAGCCTGCCCCGGCCAGCAGGGCAAAACTAGTGTCCGATCACCCCAACTCGAGCATCGATCACCGGGCAGTAACGGAAAAGGACTGCGAGATGAACGCTTCTTTTTACCAGCGATCTGTCCAGCGACATAAGCACCCTATCTCCATTCCGTACCAGCCACGCACCTAACACGATGGTTCAGACCGTACGTCTTGACATTTGCATCCGCGATCATGGGATTGGTCACGTCGACTCCATCAAAACCGACGTCGAGCGCTTCGATCTATTCGCGCTCGGGACGTTCCCGTGGGAGACAGACCGCTCAAAAGCAGTTGTGTATGAATTCGAGGACCGTAAGACGGTCAAGCTGGGCTACACCGCGCGAGACCTCGCCGAATTCTTGCAGCGACAGGGATATTCGGTCCTGGTATCCCAGTGGGATCCGGTTGTTGAGTACGGCACCCAACACACATGGAGCCGGTTCACCCGGTTTCCGGCAGACATCTCAGCCAACAACCACGGGAATCTGATTGCCGTCGAGCCTTCCCTGCTTCCGGAGGTCGAACGGGCATGCAGGTCGGCCCCGCGCAGACTGTACGCCAGCCGTACAATCGCCCGAACCTTCCACGTGAACTAGCGGGCTCCAAGCACAGCGGTATGGGTTCGCAATGACTGAGACACCGATAGCCGAGGCCTTCTGATCGTGGCCCGGTTTGGAGTCACCGGACGTGCGGCCGCAACCTACATCACCCTCGCCGGTTTGCAGCGGGGTGTGTCTCTGCTGATACTCCCGTTCGTTACCCGGGTAATGCCTGTTAGCGACTACGGAGCCGCCTCGACGCTCTCAGCGGCGGCGGTGCTGGTGACTTCCCTGATGGCTGCGCCGCTGACACAGCTCATCGTCCGAGCCGCGGCTCGAAACGACCACGACGGTCCGTCTCACCTTCGCGTCATTGCCATTTACTGCTACATAGTGCTGCCCTCCGCCATCGGGTTGGCCGCAGCGGCCGTTGCACTGCTCGTTCCGCAGGCGCTCGGCGTGCCGGGTACGCTGTGGGCGATCGAGGTCCTCGCGATCGGATTTCAGCCAGCAACCCTCAATTTCGCGATGTGGGTGGCTCGCGCGAGGGAGGACCTTCGTTTGTTCGTCCGCCTCTCACTGACTTCGCTTTTCGCCACGGTAGTTTTCAAACTCGTCTTGGTCGTATTCCTGCGACTCGGCGTACTCGGGTGGGTCACCTCAGACTTGCTCAGTGCAATCTTGTCCGCGCTCATGGCCGTACTTCTGGTGCGGCTGCCCCGCACCCGCGTGAATTCGCAACATGTTCGGTACGTCATACGTTTCACACTGCCGTTGGTTCCCCACACCGCATCTCTCTGGGCGCTGACCGCTTTGAGCCGACCCGCCATGGCCGCGGTCTCGACGCTCCAGCAAGTGGGGCTCCTATCCTTCGGACTGAACCTCGCGACCTTGGCAGGTCTCATCCTGGCCGAGTTCAACGCAGCTACGCTCCCGCGCTATGCCCGCGAGGTATTCCGCGCGCCGACCCACGAAACACTGGTGCCCGTACGACTGCAGCTGATCGCAGCGCTGGCTGTCCCGGCCATCGTCGGCAGCGGTGTCGCGATCGCAGGGCGATTTATTTTCGCGCCGGAGTACTGGCCGTCGTTCCAACTGACAGGCGTGCTCCTCATCGGACAAGCGGCCTACGGCCTCTATCTGATCCCGATGAACTACCTTACCCAAACAGCCGGCCTCACAAAGTTCAGTTCCTTGGCCTCCGGGGCCGGCGCGGCAGTCATCCTGATTCTGATCCTCGCCTTTGGACGCAGGGATGGTGCCGTCGGAGTTGCTTACGCGACCGTGGCGGGGTACGCCACGATGGCGGCCACAGCGGCGATCCTAATGCGGACCCACAAGTTGGATATCGCATGGAAGTCATGGCTGGCGTTCTGGCCTGCGATCCTGATCTCAACTGCAGCACTGGTGTGTACGGTAGTAGCGCTAATGACCCCGCTAGGATCAGTTCTTGCAGCGGCGTTGACCGCGACCTCCCTAACGCTCGTATTGATCGTGATCGTCGCCATGATCAGTCGGAGCGTATGCCGGTGACAGTGCTACCGTCCCGATGGAAAGGTGATCCGTTGCCCGCCAACAAAGTTCCCCCTGCCATAGGCACCCAGTGGGATTGGGTCGTAGTAGCGCTCCCAACGGCCCTGGCCAGCCGCATTTACAACCCCGTCGTTTCACTGTCCGCCATCGCCCTTCTCGTTTCCATATCGATGATTCGAAAACCGGACGGTAAATTTCCAATTCAGCCCGGCCCGCTTTTGTGTTTATACATAGCCGTCGGGATCGTTTTCTGCAGACCGGACACCTACCCAATACCCACTACCGGCCTCATGGTCGGCATCCTGATCTTGCAACTCATTACGACGGTCGACGCCCGGAAAATCATCACCTCGTTGTTCGATGGCCTGGGAACACTAATGGTTCTCAATGTAATCGGCCATGCGCTGGGTCTTGAGTCGCCGTACCGAAAAATTGGGGCGACAAACCTCACGGGCGGGCGCATTCTCTTCCCGCTGTCAAATTCAGTGAACTATCTGCCCAATGCCGCCGCGGCGTGCTTCGTTGCTTCCATATTTCTTTTGCGCGGCGCAACTGGGAGTAAGCGACTATTTAGATTGACGTACGCCCCGTCTGCTTTTCTGATTTTGTTCAGTAGCGGCTCGCGAACGGCACTCGCCGTTGCCGTTGTGCTCGCCGTCTTCGCGATCCTGGCACCTTCCGTTAGCCGGTGGATCGGACAGGTGTCCGCTGTCCTAGCCGCGATTTCCGCCTTCACCTTACCGAGCATCATGGAATCGATCGGCTCAGCCATTACGCCCCTCGCCACGCTCAACCCGTTGCGCGCGGCTGACGAAGGAGGAATAATATCTTTTCAGGGGCGGGCGGAAATCTGGCATAACGTCATCAACTATTGGACCGAGAAGGTTACAGGTCTTGGCGACAATGCCTTCGGATTCGGCGAACTGGGACAGTTTCACTCAGGCGTTTCCTCGACCTACATTCATATCGTCTACACACTTGTAGACCCCCACCCCGATTACGCCAACGTGCACAATTCCTTCCTAGAGCAATTCGTCGACGGAGGTTTTATCGGCTGGTTCTTTTTCCTTGCAGCCATTATTTGGGCAAGTGCGCGCCTGTCTACCCGTCGCCTCCAGTGGGGGAATTTCGCATTGGCTGCTACCTTCGCAATGACGACCGTGCTATTGGGCAGCACTACCGAAGCTTTTTTAGCGCCTGGCGCGTGCGGGGAAAGTTTCTGGATTGTATCCATTCTTGTTGGTGTCGCATGCCAGAAACCGGCCCTTCCAAAAATCGTGCCACCATCGACGACGGTCGTCGGCAGTGCCCCAAGTGCGGCCATGACGGCGTCTGCCGCGATTCCGTCATCCGGACAGTAGCCGATGTTCCGGTGGCCGCCAGGGCTAATCAGAGGTTGCGCGATCAAGCCCGTTGGGGGTGTTGACCAGGGTTTTCCTGCGGTGTCGGCCAGTGGTTGGAGGCTGACGCGGTAGCCGAGGGATTCGAGCTGGTTGATCGCGCGTGCTTTTGTTTTGGCTGGGCTCCGGCGGGTGAAGTAGTCCTCACCGGGATCACGGTAGAACTCACCGTTGCGCAGCATGGTCCAGGCGGCGACGAGCATCGAGTGTTCGACGGCGACGAGTGCTTTCATCGGACCTCGGCGGGCGGCGATACGCCGGTATTTCGCGGAGAGGTAGGTTC